>CAZNNZ010000009.1:0-24551 GCA_964574575.1 uncultured Planctomycetales bacterium | reverse complement strand
TGGAACGCAAATAGTATGTTGTTTTTAATCCCTTTTCCCAAGCAAACATATACATGTCACTGACTTTTTGACCGTTGGGTTTGGCTTGATAGAGATTAAGCGATTGACCCATATCAATCCATTTTTGTCGGCGGCTGGCCGCTTCAAGAATCCATTCGTATTCAACTTCAAAGGCGGTTGCATATTTTTGTTTGAGTTCGACTGGAATACGTTGAATTTCTTGAACACTCCCATCAAAATATTTGAGGTCATCGATCATCTCTTTGTCCCAAAGACCAAGTTTTTTTAGGTCTTCGACGAGAAATTCATTGACGACGGTAAATTCACCGGAGAGATTGCTTTTGACAAAGATGTTTTTGTAAAGTGGTTCAACTGAGGATGTTACTCCAATGATATTAGCAATGGTCGCCGTCGGAGCAATGGCCATGGTATTGCTGTTTCGTAGACCATGTTTTTTTACTGCATCTCTTAGAGATTGCCAATCCATGCGACTGCTGCGATCAACTTTTAAAAATCCGCCGCGTTCTTTTTCTAAAAGATCCAAGGTGTCTAATGGAAACAAACCGCGATCCCACTTCGATCCCTTATAGGAAGAATATGCTCCGCGCTCTTTGGCAAGTTCCATGGAACCTAAGATTGCGTAATAAGAAATAGCTTCCATACTCGAATCACTAAAATCTACTGCTTGTTGGCTGGCATAGCTTAAATTTTGTATCCACAGAGCATCTTGAAAACCCATGATGCCCATTCCGATAGGACGATGACGTTGATTAGCAGTTTTGGCTTCAACGGTCGGATAATAATTGATGTCAATAACATTGTCCAGCATACGAACAGCGGTTGCAATGGTTTCTTTGAGTTTAGGCAAGTCTAAACCTTGCGCTGTTGTGTGCGCGGCAAGATTAATGGATCCTAAGTTACAGACGGCAGTTTCTTCTTTAGATGTATTTAAAAGAATTTCGGTGCAAAGATTCGAGCTGTGTACAACACCTACGTGATCTTGCGGTGAGCGGCTGTTCGCTGGATCTTTCCATGTCATCCATGGATGGCCGGTTTCAAAAAGCATATTGAGCATTTTGCGCCACAGGGCAATAGCGGGCATTTCTTTGTAAAGTTTAATATGGCCGCTTCGTCCTAAACGTTCGTATTCTTGGTAACGTTTTTCAAATGCACTGCCGCAAAGATGGTGAAGATCCGGCGTTTCGCTGGGGCTAAACAAAGACCAATTGGCATTGGCTTTAACTCTTTTCATGAAAAGATCCGGAATCCAGTTGGCGGTATGCATATCGTGTGTACGGCGCCGGTCATCGCCGGTATTTTTGCGTAGTTCTAGAAATTCTTCAATATCATGATGCCAAATTTCAAGATAGGCGCACATGGCTCCTTGGCGTTTGCCGCCTTGATTTACGGCGATGGCCGTGTCATTAGCGACCTTTAAGAAAGGAATGACCCCTTGGCTCTTGCCATTGGTGCCTTTGATGCGTGCACCCATCGAACGGACATTGGTCCAGTCGTTTCCAAGCCCGCCGCTCCATTTCGAAAGCATGGCATCATCTTGAATACATTTAAAAATATGGTGAAGGTCGTCTTCCACTGTTGTCAAAAACCAGGATGATAATTGCGCATGCAAAGTCCCCGAGTTAAACAAGGTTGGCGTTGAAGAAACAAAACGAAAGCTCGAAAGCACATTATAAAATTCGATTGCGCGCGCATTTTTTTGACTGCCTTCGCTTTGCGCTAATCCCATAGCGACGCGCATCCAAAAAATTTGCGGCAACTCTAATCGTTGTCCGTCGCTGTGTATAAAGTAACGGTCGTAAAGCGTTTGCAATCCCATGTAGCGGAAAAGAAAATCCCGCTTGGGTTGCAAAGCATTTCCCAAAACGGTAAGGTCAAACTCTAAAAGTGTGGGGCTTAACAGTTCGAGTTCAACGGCTTTTTGAATGAATTTTTTAAAATAGATTGGATATTCGGTTTTGATCTTTTCAAAGCTTAATTCTTTTTCTAAAGTTTCGCGGTAAATCTTAAGCAGTAAAAGCCGTGCGGCTGCATAAGCGTAATTAGGTTCAACTTCGAGAAAAGATTTGGCCGCCATAATATTGGCGATGGTCATTTTCTCCTCGGTAATTCCGTGATAGTAGTGTGTGACGGCTTCAAAAAGAATGTTGTTGGTCGAAACATTTTCCAATCCTTGACAGCAAGTGTCAATTGTAAAGCGGCATTCATCAATATTAAACGGCCGTTCTTTTCCGTCAGCAGCCTTGACATTGATTTTTTTAACCCATTCAAAGGTTACGCCTAAGTCGCCTAATTTGTCCTGACGGGCTTTGGCACGGTCTTCTCTATAGAGGATGTAACGCTTGGCTACGTCGTGCATATTAAATTTCATCAAGGCTTTTTCAACCAAGTCTTGGATTTCTTCGATGTGAAGGGCCTTGCCTACCGGCCATTGACGGTGGATTTCACTGACGACCTCGGCGGCAATTTCGCGCGACTGCCGTAAAAGAGACCCCGTTAAATGACTATTGTGATGGGCGGCCAGAGCTTTTGAAACTGCCGAGGCTATTTTTTCTGGTTTAAAGGAAACTGTCCGGCCATCGCGTTTGATTGTAGAATAATTTTCTAGAGTTGCCCGTTTTGCAGCGCGTTCTTTTCGATAATTTGTGTAAATTTCGGCAACATCTTTGTAACCGTTTTCATAAAGTTGACGGATTGTATCGTCCTGAATTTCTTCAACGCTCACAGATTCGAGCGTTCTAAATTTTTCGGCCAAAACTGAAAAAACGCTGGCGCTTACTTTTTCAACGTCTTCTAAAACAAGTTCCGGAAGAGCCGCTTCGCGCGGCAGATGGTGATATTGTTTAAACGCATTGGCAATCGCATTGGTTATGCGATCAGGATTAAATGCGACAAACTGGCCGCTGCGTTTTTGAACTTTTCTAGCTAAGCTGACGAGATTTTCTTTGGACATAGGATAAGTCCTCCTTATTGAAGCTACAGAGCGGTGATTAAATATATTTTCCTGGTTTTAAACACAAGGAAACTTTAAGTTGGTAAATACAGTTATTAGGTTTTAGGGTTGATGAATACGAGTTTGTACCAAACGTTTTCATGAGGAGAAGAGCACTATATATCGAAACATTAAGAACGACAACCGCTACATATAGTATATTATGCAAAAAACTTGTCAACGATTATTTCAAAAAAAATGTCAAAATTTATCCCGTAATTTAAATGTTATTTTGCAGCAAGATAATTTTTATTAACTGCGTCCCAATTAATGACATTCCAAAAAGCAGCGATATAATCTGGTCGGCGGTTTTGATAATTAAGGTAATAAGCATGCTCCCAAACGTCCAGTCCAAAAACAGGTTTGCCCTTAAGATCTGAAACATCCATTAATGGATTATCTTGATTAGGTGTTGAACCAATCATGAGCTTTCCACCTGATACGATTAACCATGCCCAGCCGCTGCCAAAACGTGTTGTTGCGGCTTGCGCAAATTTTTCTTTAAAGGCATCAAAATTTCCAAAGTCGCGATCAATGGCTGTTGCTAATTCACCGTTTGGTTTTCCGCCGCCTTTGGCGCTTAAAATATTCCAGAACATCGCATGGTTCCAATGTCCCCCGCCATTATTTCGGACAGCAGCGCGAATAGTCTCAGGAATGTCTGCTATTTTGCTGATCAATTGTTCGACGGTTTTATTCTCAAACTCAGGCTTGCCTTCCAAAGCTTTGTTTAAGTTATTAACATAAGCGGCGTGATGCTTGCCGTGATGAATTTCCATTGTTTTGGCGTCGATGTGGGGTTCAAGAGCATTAAAAGCATAAGGTAAAGCAGGTAAAGAAAAGGCCATAAGAATCTCCTATATTAAGCTAAATTTTTAAAGCGGTTAAGACAGCAGTGTAATCCGGTTCTTGTGTGACTTCACGGACGATTTGTTTATATTGCACTTTTCCGTCTGCCGTGATGATAAAAATTGCGCGGGCTAAAAGGCGTAAGTTTTTGATTAAAACGCCGTAAGATTCTCCAAAAGAAGCATAACGATAATCCGAAAGCGTTTGGATTTTATCGCTGGCTGTCGCCCCGCACCAGCGTTTTTGTGCGAAAGGAAGATCGACGCTAATAGTTAAAATTTTGACATTGTCACCAAGTTTTGCGGCTTCTGCATTAAAGCGCTTGGTTTGCAGATCGCAAACAGGCGTATCAAGAGAGGGCACGACGCTAATAATAAGTTTTTTACCAAAGAAAGAGGAAATTTTGACTTCTGAAAGGTCATTGGCGACGAGTGTAGCATCCGGCGCTTTTTGTCCGACTTCTACATTAGTTCCCAACAAAGTCAGCGGATTACCCTTCATCGTGATGATATTATTGTGTTCCAAAACGCTCATGTGCGACTCCTTTTTCGGTTCAAGCCGAGGTTAAAAAATCAGTTGTCAGAGTGCTTTTTAAAATAAGCTTACGTATATTACAATTTTTGAAAGTTTTGTCAACAGAAGAAATAATAATGATTTACACCGACGACAAAATAAAAAGTTTACTGATAAATTATGATGGGATTATGATATACTTTTATCATTTGCAGAGGGAAAAACACAATGAGTTTAATTAAAGGAGAGCCCATGTATATTTATAAAACATCTATCAAGCTTCACGAGACCGATGCCGCCGGGCGTTTGTTTTTTAGCCAGCAGTTTAAGTTAGTCCACGATGCGTATGAACAATTGTTGGAAAGTTTAGGTTTCGGTTTTTCGGTCATTTTTAAGAGAAAAAGTTATTTTCTCCCCATTGTCCACGCACAGGCTGACTATAAAAAACCGCTGTCCGTCGGTGCTCGAGTGACAATTCAAGTGACAGTGGCACACATTGGGACAACATCATTCGCTTTTTCTTATCGACTTTTAAATGACAAAAATGTTTTAGTCGGGAATGCTAAAACTGTTCATGTGGCGGTTGCCAAAAAGACAGGAAAGAAAATAAATTTGCCGACGGAAATACGTAAAGCATTAACTAAGGTTTAAATAAGTTTTTAATACTTGACGATTGACTTTAATGCCGTGTTTTAAAAATTTAGCGGGAATGTTGTAGATTTGATTTGGGATTTTAAATCTGGGTAAAGTTTTGGCAAGTTGCATTTTGATTTTTGATGTTGGAAGCTTTTTATTTTTGTGGCATTTGATGAAAGCAACCGGACGAAGGCCAAATTCGGTATTTTTTACCGCAATAACAACGGCTTGCTCGACGATCCCCGTATTAATCAAAGCTTTTTCAATTTCTTCGGGATAAATATTTTCTCCGCCGGAAATAAACATATTGTCTTTGCGTCCCAAAAAGCACAGTCCTCCCCTATTATTGTAGCTGCCCAAATCTCCGGTATGAAACCAGCCCTTAGCATCTATGGGCCGCATAATTTTGCCGTTTTTTAAATAACCTTTAAAAAGTACCTGTCCGCGAACTAAAATTTCCCCGCCTTTTGATACTTTCAATTGTCGATATTTCAGGGTTTTGATTTTCCCATTTATTGGTTTTTTGCTGGTGGCTACCTGGGATGCCATTTCCGTTAAGCCGTAAGTTGCAAAAACTGGCAATTTAAATTTTTGCGCTTTTTGCATAAGCTCGTCGGGAATTGGGCCGCCGCCAAGTAAAACTGCTTTGAGATTTTTTAATGCGTTGGTTTTTGGATGACTTTTTAAAGTGCGGATTAGTTGTGTAGCAACCAGTGAAAGATGAGTTACTTTATATTTTTTAATTGAATCTGAAAGATTCTCCGATGGATCTGGCAAAGCAATTGTCCCACCGCCAAGAATCGTGCGCCAAATAATTGACAAACCGCTGACGTGATAAAGCGGTAAAGATAAAAGCCAGCAGTCGTTTTGTTTAACGGGGATATTTTCATTTGAGCCTAAGGCATTAAAATAATGATTGCCGATTGTGTGCACAACCGCTTTGGGTTCTCCCGAACTGCCGGAGGTAAACATGATCGTGGCGTAATCTTTGAATAAAAAATTAATATATCGGGTCGGGTCCTGCCCCGTCAGCACCCCAGACGTACTCGCGGCACCCATCCCCCCGTGGGGAACCCCTGCCGCTGCGTGCGTCTGGGGGCCCCGCTTTCGGGTCACCCGACCCAGCCAAATAGAAATTTTACAATTAAGTTTTACAAGTTGTCGTTTTATTTCTTTTTGCGGCGTGCGCGGACTTAAAAGGCAGGCAACGGCACCGATGCGCCATAACGCAAAAAGCAAGACAATATATTCGATTGAATTGGGACTTTGTATTGCGACCTTTGTTCCTCGACGAATTTTTTGGCTTTGACAGTTGATTTGTGCGGCAAAGATTCGCTGATGAAATTGGCGATATGTTAGTGTTTCATCTTTTGAAATAAGTGCGATGGAATCTGGCGCGTGTATGCTTAAAGATTCGACGGGACAGAAAATTTTATTGTTCATTTGATTTCGTGGAGCAGTTTACTATCTAATTGCAGATTGTTGAATTGGCAGTCGGTGATTTGTAAGCGGCCTTTTTGCATAGAAAGTGCCGGTAAAACGGTGTCGCAGCTTAAATATTTTGCGGTATCAAGTCCGACAGCGGTGTGTTTTGAAAAACACGCGGCAAGATTCGCCAAAGCACGCAGACCGATCCCAGATTCAAAACTCGACGTAAGCACTGTGCGCAGGCCATAGCTGTGGGCTTCTTCTGCCATGTGTGCAATTTTTTCAAATCCGCCTAAAACCGTTGGCTTTAAAATAACAACTTCGACGCCATCAAAGGATTTGATTTCACGCAGACTATGTTCTCTCAGGGATTCATCAATAGCGACGGGGATTAAGGTTTCTTCATAAAATTCTGCAGATTTTGAAAAATCTTTGAGTGGTTCCTCGATATATTCGATGGACGCAAAATCGATTGCCTTAGAAAATTCAAAAGCTTCTTTTAAATCCCATGCTTTATTTGCGTCAAGCCGAACAATAGCACGGCCGGCGATCAGATCCGTTAAGGCATTGCAAGTTGCAATATCTTCGGCAAGTTTGCTTGTCCCGACTTTCAATTTTAAAGTTTGATAACCTAAGTCTATTAAGTTTTGGGCTTCTTTGAGAATGGCCTGACGGTTACCTTGCAGAAGCCCGTTGATTGGCAGAGCAGTTTGATAATTTTCGGTCAACAGATCTGCTACAGATTTTTTAAGGCTTGCGGCTTTTAGGGATAAGGCAGCACTTTCAATTCCAAAGTGTACAGACGGGGCAAGCGGCATATTATCAAGCCAAGTCGAAAAACTTTTACCCTTTTGCCCAATATTAGGAGCAATTAACTGGCCGTTTAATCGATCACGTAAAGACCTCAGCTGGTTTAAAACGACATCTGGCATTTCAAGGCTTAAGCCCGGCAATGGTGCGGTTTCACCAAATCCAATATTGCCCATTTCGTCTGATAATTTTATGATAAACCCTTCTCGCTGTGTTAAGGTTTTGCCCACAATAGTGAGCTCTCGCGACAAAGGTAATTGATAATGAAAAATTTTAAAATCGCAAATCCGCATAAATCCATCCTAATGAAAAGATTAAACTATAGAGAAGTAAAAGCAATCCAGTGTTGCCAAGAGTTTGATTTAAAGACGGCCCGTCGGTATTTGTAAAAACACTACGGATTGACGGCGCGGCAAACAAAAGGATCATGGCACACAAGAATATATGTATTCTCTCCTGGAATAGTGCATAAATGATAATCGGCATCAACGCCGCCAACACAATGAGGACAAAATATTGATATTGGCAAAATACACGTCCAAAACGGACAGCTAAAGTTTTTTTGTTGGCTTTTGCATCTGTTTGGATATCGCGCAAATTATTGACTACCAAAATAGCCGCTGCCAAAAGTCCGGGGGCAATTCCTGCAAAAAAAGCCTCGGGGTTGATTTCACGTGCTTGAATATAATACGTTCCTGCGACGGCTACTGGCCCGAAAAAAATAAAAGCAAAAACTTCACCGAGTCCATTGTAGCCTAAAGCCATTGGGCCTGCCGTGTATAAAATCCCACAGATGACAGCCGCGATGCCAATGGCTAACAGTGACCAGCCGCCGCGCAATGATAATGTAATGGCAATGATTAACGCGATTCCAAAACAAACAGTGTAGGCCAGCTGAACTTTTTGTGGCGCGATTAATCCTGCCTGCGTGACCCGGATTGGGCCTAAGCGCTCAGTGGTGTCTGTTCCTTTTTTAAAATCATAATAATCGTTGGCTAAATTTGTGCCGATTTGAATAATAATCGCCCCCAAAAAGCACAGGATGGCGCTGGGCCAATGAAATCCTCCGTCGCCAATGGCCAGCGTTGTTCCAATGATGACCGGTGCAATTGCCGCTGGTAAAGTTTTTGGCCGGCACGCTAAAAGCCAATTATTTAAAGAACTTGATTTCATTTTATGGCCGTCGGGGAAATTTTGAAAAGTCGGGTTTGCGTTTTTCCAAAAATGCGTTGCGTCCTTCCTGTCCTTCTTGGCTCATATAAAAAAGCATGGTGGCATTGCCGGCGAGCTCTTGCAAGCCAGCTTGCCCGTCGCAATCGGCGTTGAGGCTTGCCTTAAGACAACGAATGGCTATAGGCGAATTGGCCAAAATCTCGCGGCACCAGGCAAGTGTTTCAGCTTCTAATTTTTTATAAGGTACGACGGTATTGACCAGTCCCATCGCGAGGGCTTGTTGGGCATTGTATTGACGGCAAAGAAACCAGATTTCACGCGCTTTCTTTTGACCGACGATGCGAGCCATGTAACTGGAACCATAACCGCCGTCGAAGGATCCGACTTTAGGACCGGTTTGTCCAAAAATCGCATTATCAGCCGCAATGGTCAAGTCGCAGAGCATTTGTAAAATTTGTCCCCCTCCTGTCGCATAACCGGCGACCATGGCGATCACGGGTTTAGGGCATGTACGGATTTGCCGTTGAAGGTCAAGAACGTTGAGCCGATGAACGCCTTTGGCATCCTTATATCCGGCATCTGCGCGGATTTTTTGGTCGCCGCCGGAACAAAACGCGTCTTTCCCTTCGCCTGTCAAAATAATTACTCCAATTTTTTCATCGTCGCGGGCATCACTTAATGCAGTTGAAATTTCGACGACGGTCAGCGGGCGAAAAGCATTGCGTACTTCTGGACGGTTGATTGTGATTTTTGCGATTCCGTCAGTTTTGTGGAACTTAATGTCGGTAAATTTCCCGCACGATTGCCATTTGATAGGTTTTGACATGGAATAACTCCGCTATAATTTTAATCCGGATTTTGCTTCACAAATATATCAACATTTCTTTGGATTGCCAAGGAAGTTTTTGGGATGCTTTTTTAGATTTCTTGCCACTCGACGATATTGACAATAAAGGGCGTGAAAGGAATGGTGCGGTTATTGTTCAGATCGGGATTAAAATTATAAACGCGCGTATTAAAGGCATTTAAGTCAACGGCTGTTGGTCCGGTCCCCCGAGCTGAAATAGATCCTGTAAAATTTAATTGTCCTTTTGAGAACTTTGGACCTTGTGCAACAAATGTGCCTTGACTGCCTGGGATACCACCGTCAGCTAAAACAAAGGCTTCGATATTTAAAGTTCCTGTCGGAGCTGTTGTCGTTGGGATAATAACATCCCCTTTAGCAAAAAGTCCAATTTGCGGTGTTGTTGAAACAGAAGTGTCAGCCACAACATCGCCATCGATATAAATGTTCTTGGCCGCTACAATCAAAATAGAATCACTGTATTGTCCTGAAATATTGATATCACCCGTAGCATAAATTATTCGCGGATTAAATGGCTTCCCGGGGTTTGGGTTTAATGAAGAGAGATTGTTAAGATCAACTGGTAAGTTGCCAATGTAATGGAGTCCTGTGTTACTTATCTGGAAATTTTGTGCGAGAGTTTGATAGCGGTTTGTGTCAACTCCGGCAAATGTTATCGCTGCTGATCGTACAATATTTTTCCCAGAGTCAAAAATAACGGCAGCATTAGTTGCATTTGTTGCGCTATTAATATAAAAAACATCACCATTTAAGTGTATTTCGTTTTGTGGTGCTGTTAGTGCTGGATTGATGTCAAAGAAAACATCACGCGCCAATGTGTCAGCGTCTAATACAGCTCCACTGGCAAAGTGTAAAGGGCCGAGCGTTGAAATTAAAAAACGGGTTGGGCTTTCAACAATGACGCGCGCTTGAATTCTCCGGGTAATAATATGTTGTGAGTCTTGTCCTTCTGCGGTAATTAAACATGAGTTCCAGCCGTTAAAAATTGGAGCAGTTTGAACATCAATCGAATAAAAACCGATTGTTTGTCGAACTCCTGCTATTGGGACATCAAATGGTTCGTTGATGATCGCTGGAATCCCTCCTTGGCCCGGTCGCCAAGCGGCATTTTCACGAAGGTTAAAAACAGCCACATCAATACCGGTTTCGGCGGCATAAAATGCTTGTTGCAATTGACGCCGGTTGGTGACTTCGCGAACTTGAACATTTGACCGCAACATCGCTGCACCTAAAAGCAGCGTAAGAAAAACAGTCATAATAAGACTAAGCAAAAGGATTGCGCCGTTTTTATTTTTAATGCGATGGATACTTTGTCGGTACATAGGCTTAGTTTCTTAATAAAACTTCGGTTGAAGCTCTGATATGTATATCACGGGTAAAAATAGAATCTTGGAGTTCTAGGTCGACGATCAAATTTTGTCCGTTTTGCGTAAAATTAGAATTAGCAAAAACAGCATGGGTGCTAAAGACTTGTACTTCACTATTATGGATTCTATTTAAATTTCCGGTGTTTGTTATTAAATACGTTGTTACTAAACTAGGAGCAACAGCACTTGTTAAAGACAGTGTTTTTGTGGTTGCTGTGATTGCTATGTTAATAAGTCTTGCGTTTCGTGTATCGATAGATAATTGCTCAAAACACTGGTTAGCTTCGCTCCAAAGATTAGCTCTTCTGATACGGTCTTCATAAGCACTCCAGTTATTAACAAAAACGCTATGAAATAATCCAATGCCAATACCAAAAATCAAAATGGCTACCACAACTTCGGTAAGCGTAAAAGCTTTGTTTGCTCGGAGCATATCAAGTGCCTCCGCCTTTTAAAACAAGCCGGATGTTAATGGTAATAGTATTACCCTTTTGAAGAATAGGAGTCGGAAAATTTACTACTGGGTCATAAATGTTCGATGGTTCAGTCACATTTAAAGAGTGGACACGAAACGTGGTCGTGTCATAAAACGCAACACTAGGTAATCCAACTGCTGGCCATGTTTCCAGAACATTATTAAAAGTCACTTGACCACTAGATGTTGTTGTTAGAGTGACTTGTGATCCGGTATAAGTCGTTAATTTTACCTCTGCGCCATTGATAGGATTACCACTTTGATTGTCAAGGATATTGACAATGATAGTGCCAGTGCCGATTGGCCAAAGTTTTCCGTCATAGGTAGTCACTAGATTTGTTAGAATATTTACGTTGGGTCCGGGCCGATACCACATATTTCCTGCGCTATCATAATCATAATAACCATTCTTTCTTGCTACGAATTTTGAGGATCCTGCCGGCAGGCGAAATCCTAGGCTAGGATTGGAGCATTGATAAATATAATCTCCTGTACTTACTGTGGCGGCATTAGACCCTTGAACGGTAACGGTTACGCCGTTAAGCGCGTTTCCTGTGGAGTCATCTTTAACATTGCCTTGGACATTTCCGCAATCCGTTGGGTGCAAGGTTGGAATGACTAAATCAGGGGCAGTGATGACACTACCGGTAAATAAATTATTTACAGAAACATAAGGGCTATATTTGAGTGAACTGGTTAGTGCATTACAACAATTTAAGAATGTCAGTGATTTTTGCGCTTGAAGCCTTAATGCTCCGGTAGCGTCGTTAGCAAACATTTCTTGAGTTGCTGGAACTGAGTAAACATAGTTACCTGTACTATCTGTTATAGCATAAGGATAAGTTCCCATTCTCCACCACCATGCGACTGTTCCACGAACATCTGGCCAACGTGCAAGAATATATGCTCCGGATAGGCCTACTCCAGTTTCGTCAACAACTCGGCCTCTTACTGTTGCCATCGGAACTGGAAAAAGTGGAACTTGGACAGTGATATTATCTCCGGGATTAACGGTAATTCGATCTGTTGCCGCTGATCCAGTAAATGGATTTGTACACATAAGTGTCCCACTTGCTTGTTCGATTGCAGAAGACCAGCCGTGCGGATTAAAAGCGTATGTACAGCTGGGTGTTCCCGAAACACTGCTTCTGGCTGCCCAACCAGATCGGTAGGCAAAATTATTGACAATGGTAAAAGATTTTGGATTAGTGTCAGTAAATGGGATTGTAAATGTCTTACTCGTAGAATTTAATGTACTATCGACGATAGTATTTGTGTTGGCATAATCTTTAAGAAGAAAAATGTAACCGTTTGCAAAATTTGTAATTGCTGCATTACCTGCGGCGGCATTGACTAGCTGAACATTGATTTTTGCATCTTGGGGGTTGGGATCCATTAAAAAATCAGCTCGTGTTTGTGTATTAGAAGTGACAATAATATCTGGGATTGGGGTATTGTAAGTAAAACTAGGGTGGGTTGCAGTTAATCTCCACGTCCCAACAGGGACCACAAAGGCACCTGTTCCTGCATTGCTAAAGTTAAAATTTTCATTATTTATACCCAAAGCAGTTTGTGAAATTCTCAACATCCGTGTGGTATTTCCTACTAATTGAACTTCAACTACTGCATTAGGAATCAAATTACCAGTTGCGCTGGAACGTACTGTTCCGATAATATTACCTGGCAAAGCCATCGGTGGACGAGCGATAAGTACCGCAGAACTTTGTGATAAAACATTGCCTTGGTCAGTCCAATTGACCGTTATAATAGCTTCTTTAATTTCTGTGCTACCACTGTGCAATGTTGTTGTAACGCTACGGGTGTACCCATTAAAATCTCTGCCAAGCACCTGTAAAGCACAGGTGCTATGCGTTCCTGCAATAAATGATGGTCCGGGGAATTGACAATTTTCTAAAGTATCGAAAAAACTTAACGATGCTCGGCGGAGTTCTTCTTGGCTTTTTTGTAAAAGATTGGTCGCCAATGTGCGATTTCGTGTTAATTGTTCACCACGAAATAGTGTGCTAACTGCAAACCAGCTGCAGGTACTGACAACACCGATGACGATAATCCCGGTTAAAATTTCAACAAGGGTAAATCCAGATTCATTTTTGTGTTTCATTTTATTTTAAATTTCCAAAAACAATTGTTGGCGTAATAATAATAACTAATTCTGCGTCGGTTGTTTCTGTTTTTTGACGGCTAAATAAATTGCCCAGCCACGGAATATTTCCAACCAGAGGGACTTTGTAAAGATTTTTTTTGTCTTCTTGTGCCAAGAGCCCGCCTAAAACAAAAGGCTCATTGTTTTTGATTCGAACATAAGCGGTTGCCTCTCGGGTCTTGATATGAGGATATTCATTGCGAGGCCCAGTGTATCCATAGATGAAACTAACTTCCGGTTGTATTTTTATGACTACAAAGTCTTCTCCAATAATGCTGGGGGTAATGGTAAGACGAATTCCCGGCTCAACCCACTCAACTTCCGTAAGAGCCACTCCACCGGTAGCACTTGTGACTGTATAAGGGATACGGTCTCCGACAAATATTTGAGACTCTTTACCGGTTAATGTCGTAATGCTCGGGCTGGTAAGAACTTTAGCTTTGTTCTGTTGTTCAAGTATTCGCAGAGCTGCGCTAAATTGGACAGGACTGCGAGCCATGGAATAAATTTTATAGGCTTCATTTCCGGTGCTTTCAATATTGCTAAATGTCGCAGGACGATTTCCTTCTTGAAAATCTACTTTTACAGTATTAGACCAGTCAACACCTAAGTCTTTAAGTCCATCACGGGTAATTTCAATCATTTTAGCTTCAAGCACAACTTGGGGTTGTGGCTGATCTAAACGATTTATGGCTTTTTCCATTTTTTCAATTTCTTCGGGTTGCCCGGCAGCGATTAGACTATTTAGGTCAGGGCGGCTTTGAATCTTTTTTCCCATATCGCCTAAAAGTTCTCTGGCTTGAGCAACTGTGATGTTTTTAAGTTTAAAGACGCGTGAGGTCTGGCTTTGAGTCAAAAGATCTTCTTGCAAAGTTGCATATAGAGAATCCCCAACGCGTTTAAACCCGAGTTTAAATGAGTCCGCGATTAGCAAAAGGGCTTCTTGTATACTGACGGAAGTCAAATGCAGATCAAATTTATTTCCTTTAAGAGTTGGATCTAGAACGATGTTGATTTCAGCTATTTTACTGATCGTTTGGATGATATCACCTAAAGCGGTTTCATCAAAATCAAGATCGACTTTTTTGCGCAAAACTTCATCAGAAATAACACTTTTAATGACTTGCGCTTGTGTTTGATAAATAATCGGCGCTTCATAAGCAAAAATAGTCGGTGTGCCGGGATTAGTTACGATTTTTTTTGCTTTTTTATATTCACTCTCGATATTTTTTTTGGGGCTAATGCTTTCAAAAGTCTGTTTACGGATATCTTCATCTAATTCCAAATCTAAATCATCTTTTGGCTTTTTATTGGCAGTCAGAGTATCTGTATCGTTGGATTTCTTAATGGTGATTTGTGTATTCGTCGGTTCTGGGTTTGCGTCGGCTTCCAATAAAGCAATTTTACGTGAGGTTGCTTTAAGAATGGAATTGATCTCCTCTAACTCAGCTGATGTTGAATCGATTGTTTGCGATTGGGCTTGATTATTAATTCCAGCCGGTTTACTGACAGCGGCATATTGCTGGACGCTTTGGTCAGTAACCACACCCTCCTTTTCTATAGCGGCAAACACCTTGGTTTGCATTGCGGTTATTGCGATTGCGAGTAACAGCGCAATGGCTAGTCCGCGAGTAAGATTAGACAAATAGTTTTTCACTTTTTGGCACCTCGTTTGAGTGTTATTTGATTTTCTCCGTTTGCAAAAACAATATGGGTGTTATCAATTTCTTTGACAATAAATCCGCGATATTGTTCATTGAGTTTAAGCATGGTTTTCTTTTCGCCAATTTTTAAAAGAGCAATTGCCTGATTGTCCATTTTGACCATACCGATAAAATAAACGTCACCAAAAGTATTGCGTATGGGTTCGATTTTCTTGGCTTCTGATCGGCTGGTTGTCGTGCCATAAATCGGTTTGAAAGGATCGCGCGGTATTTCACTAGACTTAAGGTTTGGCTTTAAAATCAGTTTAGCTAGTTGCGGATCTTCAACCGGAGTGACGATGATTGGATCATTGACAGCTTTTTTCCCGTCGTTCATAAAAGTCATTTGATCACAACCTCCGGCGGACAGTACGAAAATAAAGAGCAAAAATAGTGTAAGTTTGTATTTTTTCATTGTCTGTTCTCTTTGAGTTCTTCCAGGGTTTTTAAACTGTATATTTTTAATGTAAAGTCACATTGCAATTCAGGATAAGTGTTATTTGCCGCAGCGATATCAATATTGCCGATACTGATTAATTGTTTAAAATTTTCCAAATGCCGGTAAAAGTTCACAATCGATTCGTAAGGTCCTTTGATTTTGATATTAATCGGCATGGCGGCTAAGGTGAGCATTCGCTGCATCTCTTCTTTGGTAAATTCTTGAGTGCTGGCATTGAGTTTTCGCCGCGCAAGTACAGATTGGCTCTCCTCTAGCGCCTCAGGGACTTTTACTTCTTGGAAACGATTTGTTTTCATATCAACGATATTAATACCGGCATTCTGCGCAAAACCTGAGAGCCCGTCTAAGAAGCCCGGAATATCTTTTTCTTGAAAAAGATATTGTTGGAACTCACCTTTTTCTTTTTTATAGAAATTCATCAAACGCTCAATTTCGGCGACTTCTTTTTTAATTCTTGCCAGTTCATGCGTCTTATTGATCCATTGATTGCGAGTTGTGAATAATGCGCTGACGTTAAGATATGTAACATAACCGACAATTAAAGCCGAAAGGACGCAAATCGAAATGGAGATATTTTTTACTTTACTTTTTTCCATCTTTTTCTTCCTTTTTGCCTTTAAGATTCGCCTGAATGCCAAAGTTAAAAAGTTTTGCTTCCTTTTCTTTCTTTTCTCTTAAAAATTCGAATTTCCCACCTTCTAAAATCGAAGATTGGTCAACCTTACGTATTAATTCAGCGATATTGGTAATGTCGAAGGTTTCGCCGTTTATTTTAACCTCACCGGCTTCATTAAATTTAAACCCGGTTAAACTTAATTCTGTGGGTAATTCCGTGGCAATGGCCGCCAAAACATGTGTCCATGACGTGCGGTTAATTTCCTGAACATATTCGGCTTGGGCCAAAAGCTTGTTGCGTACGTCTAAGTATTCTTTCTTTTGGGCAAAAAGCTTTTCGTTCTGGTGATTAAAGATTTGAATATCTTGACTTAATTGTTTTGTTTCAGCTCGTAAAAAGGTCAGATCTTTTTTGACAAAATAATTTACCCCGCCTAAACCTAAACCAAGCGTCATTAGAAAAATGATTGTTTTGAGCATAACGATCATGACATATTTTTGTGTCTGGAACTTGGCAAAAAAATGGTCAAACGGGAAAAGTGGTTTCTTATTGTTTATGGAAAATAACAACGGTGTCAATGCTGAAAGATAAGCTGGATTCCAATCTATTGTTTCGGGAACTTTTAAGTTCTGGACTTTTTCGTCACTGGCAATTTCGGTATTAATATCAAGATGTTTGCTTAATTCGGCGCCTATCGTAACGCACACAGCTTTATCTGCGACTAGCCATAATTGTTCAACGGGACTTTGGGGATTATCGACTAAATGCGATTTGACAACACGTTCAAATTCTCCGATCCAGTTTGAAAGCATAACTTTTTTGTGAGCTTCATTAACCGGTGAAGTGATCTGTTGTGATCCGACGGGCGATCGGTAAATCCCTAAGTAAGTTTCATTTTTGTAAATACAAAAGTATGAACACATTTCATGGACAACTAGCAGAGCTTCGCAAGTTTCGGGTGTTTTGGGCTTTGGCAAAATTTCCTTAATATTTAACGGCGAAATTTCAATATCGCGAAACGGCAATTTGGTTGCGTCAATTTCATCAATCACGGATTTTAAAAATTCTTGCGAGACGGCGACTAAAAGCACGCGGTCCTTTTCGCGGCTGTGCATAAAGGCCGTATAGGAATATTCAAAAGCTTGATTATAAAAGAAAGGTATTTTTTCGATCTCTCCGGGCACAACTTCTGCAAGTTCGGCCGCGTTCATTTTGGGCATCAACTGTTGATGGATTAAGACATCCTTGCGTGAAATCGCGATAAAAACGCGTCGGGGCAAGAGTTCTTCTTTTTCGATAATCATGCGAATCGCTTGCGTCAAAGCTCCGGGAGTGTTGAAATTTAAATTAACTTCCATCTCTCCGGCGCGCGTAAGCGTATAACTTCCTTTTTGTTTCGTTACATAAACGAAACGTAAGATTTTTTCGCCGATCTCAAGACTTAAATATCCCTTTTCCATGTTGGCCTTTGTATTTTCTGGGGAGAACGGTTGCCCGTTCTCCCCAAAAGTTAATCAGCGTTAGTTACAGGTTAAGTCATCTGGAACAGTTGTAGTCGCAGTATCCAGCGAAACTACCAGTGGTGCACCTGCCGCGTTAAGCGCAGGACCAGCTGGAAGAAAACCAGCTGTTTGTAAAGCTGCAACACTGGCACATGGAGCAGCAGCCCAGTTGTTTCCATTTTCCGAATAGCAAACTAATAATGCGGTGCGGCAAGACTGCACATTGGATGTCCCAGAGACAACATTACCGCGTTGGACAGCTCTTAAACCGTTGGGTAAAATCAAAGCCAATAAAATACCAGCGATGACCAAGACGATTAAAATTTCGGTGAGGGTAAAACCTGATTTGTTGGTTTTAACGTTCATTTTTTATTTCTCCTATTGTTGTTTGTCTATTTATTGTTTTTAATACATTATTTTTTTAGTGTTTACAGAGCGAATTTTTTATCGGTTTTTCCTCCTTTTGTTTTTAACTGGCCAATTTATTCCAAATCGAAAAGATCGGCAGATAAATCGCCAACATTGTAAAAATAATGATCGTCCCGACGATCACAATAAGCATTGGATCAATAATTGTTAAGAATTTATTGAGTTTATAATCCACTTCTTCATCAAAATGGTGTGATAGGCTTTCGAGAATTTTGGTGACTGTCCCAACTTTTTCACCTATCCCTAACATTTCAACCAAAAGTACTGGAAAAACTTTGCTATCACGAAATGTTTCATACAGAGAGCGGCCTTGTTTAACGCCTTCTTTGACATTATTGACATGATAGATAAGATACTGGTTTGACATGGTGGATATTGAAACATCTAGACTTTCGACGATTGGCAGTCCGGCGCCGATAAGAATACGAAGCGAATTAATAAAGCGACTGATGGCCATCGTCAGAAAAAGATTTCCAAAAAACGGAAATGACAATATGTATTGATCAAGCTTATAACCGACGCTGGGGACTTTGCGCACTTTACGATAAAAAATAAATGCACAAACTCCTCCAACAATTACAAACATAATAAAAAATGGATTACGCATAATTTCTGATATCCCTAAGACAATGCGGGTTAAAAGCGGAAGCTCAACATTGAGTCCCACCAGAACTTTTTGAAAAGTCGGGACGACAAACGTAAACATTCCTATTAAAACCAAAATGGTTAAGCCCATGACGATCATAGGATACAGCATCGCTTTTTTGACCCGTGTTATAAATTGACGTTGGTATTCTAAGTGTTCGACGATTTTACGTAAAATATGAGCCATGGTTCCTGTTTTTTCGGCAACATGGATAAGCGCGCGATAGAGAAACGGAAAAATATTAGGGAATTCATCCAAAGCACTTGAAATGTTTTTACCGTCTTCAACGTGCCGATACATGCGACTAATGACTAATTGCATAATAGAAGTCAGCCGATGCGTAAACATGAGAAGTGCATCAAAACTCACCTTTTCTTTCTTTATGAGTTTCATGTCAAAAACTTTTGCCGAAATAAAATACGCATCAAATTGGCGAATACGTAGTTTAAGTTCACGCAGGTCATGAGCTTCCCAAAAGCCGTAGAAGCTTTTTCCGTCCTCATTCTTAAGTTTATATAAATAATTTGGCATTTTTTTATTATTCGTGTGCTGTTATACGGATAATTTCATCCAAACTTGTTATTTTTTTAATTGTATTTTTGATACCCGAAGCGCGTAAGCTGTGCATACCGTTTTTATTGGCCGCATCAATCATTTCTCTTTCGCTGGCTTGTTTAAGAATCAAAGCACGAAAATCATCGTCAACGTCAAGAATTTCATAAATTCCTGTACGGCCCGAAAATCCAGTTCCAAAACAACGCGGACATCCCTCAGGTTTAGCTAATGTCAAATTGGTTGTCGATGGGCAAAATTCCTTTAAGCTCTCAAGAATTTGCGCTGATGGCGTATAGTCTTTTTTGCAATGCGGACATAAAACCCGTGCCAGCCGCTGGGCAAAAACAGCGCTAACCGAAGTACTGATTAAAAAAGGTTCGATATTCATTTCCAAAAGTCTTGTGATGGCGCCTGCCGCGGTGTTGGTGTGCATTGTTGATAAAACCAAATGTCCGGTTAAGGCCGCGCGTATGGCGATTTCGGCAGTTTCAACGTCACGGATTTCGCCAACCATGATGATGTCCGGGTCGTGGCGCAAAATGTGTCTTATGGCAGTTGCAAAACGATAACCGATAAAGTCATTGATTGCGGTCTGTGTGATCCCCGTCATTTCGTATTCGACGGGGTCTTCGACGGTGATAATATTGCGGCCCGGTTGGTTTAGGCGGTCTAACATTGAATAAAGGGTTGTTGTTTTACCGGCACCTGTTGGGCCCGTTGTTAAAATAAGTCCATAAGGCCGGTCAGTGATTTTATTAATCAGTGCGATTTCTTCTTTGTCAAAACCAAGAGCCGACATATCTTTACTGAAATAATCTTTCGTTAAAATACGCATTACGAGGTTTTCGCCAAGGATATCTGGAATCGTTGACAGGCGGATATCAAAGTTTTGGTTGCGGAAATTGATCATCGCGCGTCCATCTTGTGGTCGGCGGTTGTCCGCTACATCCATGCCCGCCATGACTTTAAAACGTGAAATAACTTGGCGTTCAAGTTCTTTTTCAATAGTTTTTTTGTCGTAAAGAATCCCGTCAATACGAAAGCGCACACGCAAGTGATTTTTTTGTGGTTGAAGATGAATGTCTGATGCCTTCTCTACTATAGCCTGTTCGAGCAGTTCGTTAACCAATCGAATCATGGGAGATGCCTGTACTTTTAGTCGTTCTTCTTGTTCACGCTTCTTTAACTCTTCTTGTCGGGCGATAAATTTCGGAATATATTCATAAATTTCATTAATACTAGCCATAACCGGATTGACCGGACAGCCGCATTTGACCTGCAATTCCTGAAGAAGGGCTACATCCAACGGATTTCGCATTGCAATAGTCAGTACGCCATCACGGATAGCAATTGGAAGAACTTTGTGTTCCTCAATAAAATCGCTGGAAACAATTTGAACAGCTTGGTCGCTTATAACAACATCATCCAAACGCACAAATGGCAGCCGAAAAATATTTGCCAAAACTTCGACCAGTTTGATTTCATCAATAAAACCAAGCTCAACTAAAAGCTCTCCTAACTTGCGCGGGTCTGTTTTTTGATTTTCTAAGGCGCGAACCAGCTGGCGCTCGCCAATCAGCCCATTTGCGATTAGGATTTCGCCTATTTTTTGCTTTTGTTCTTTTACTTTTTTATCAGCATTTAACATAAAAACATTCAATTCTGTTTTGATTAGAAAGAGTGATCGGACGCTTATATAGCTGAAGTATGCACTATCAAATTTCAAAAAGCAAATTGGGAAAAGTTTTTATTAAAAAATCAAGAGAAATTATTATTGAACAATGATTTTTTGTGAGATGCCAGCGTTTCTTATATGATTTATTTGCAGTAATTTATGAACTTTTAGTAGTATTCTGCTATTTGTGGCCAGCTGCAGAAGTCGCGGATAGGAAAATTAGAAATTTTTTAGAGAATTTTTAATCTTTTGAACAATGTTTTGATGGCAGAGAAAATTGCTTTGGGGGTTGGAAATAACTTCGATAATCGTAGTTGCCCGAGTTTTAATGGCGGATGTATAGGTTTGCTTAAAATCTGTAATTGTTTTAACGGCTTTATAGGAAAGTTTGAATAGCTTTGCGGCATGTTCAAAGGTCATGTTATGCGGCGCTGTAAAGAATTTATCAAAACCAGTTTTTAAATTTGAAACTGGTAAAAAGGAAAATATTGCCCCGCCATTATTGTTGAGAATAATCATCACAAAAGGATGATGAGGATTTTGTAATAAACTCAAAGAATTTAGATCATATAAGAATGACAAATCACCTAAAACGCATGTGCAGGGTCCATCAAGTTCTTTAGCAAAACCCGCGGCTGTGGCGATATTGCCATCTATGCCGCTGGCCCCCCGATTAGCCGTAATTTTTACCGACTCTCCTTGTTTTGAGGCAAAAAGGCCCAAATCACGAATGGGCATACTGTTTCCGATAAAAAAACCAGAATTTTTCGGAATCAATTGCGAAACAAGACGTGCGACGGCTGGCTCAGTTAATAAATTGGATTGTGGAAAAAGATTTTCGTTTAAGATTTTTTCACAAGCCAAATCAGCTTTGCATAAATTTTTTAATAATCGTCCCGGAGATCTTTGTGAAATCTTAGGGCCCAGCGCCTGACAAAAATCCTTAACACTAGATTGCAAACGCATACTGACAATATGATTTGGATCATTGCGCAGAGGATGTTTAAGAACCATCAAGTAATGTTTTAACGGCAGTTTTTTAATGACTTGATAAAAACGTGATGAGGTAAGTCGTCCTCCTAAGTGGAGAATTCCGTCTACAGGTGTATTTTTGTTTAAAATAGCTGTGTTTAAAATGTGTTCAAAATGCTCAATGACGTGTATTTGTTTTTGACCTAGCCGCAGACCCGACGTAATATCAGCAAAGATTGACCAGTTGAGTTTTTGGGCTAAGGCAAGAACAGCTTTTTGCTCTTGCGTGCCACCAATTTTGCCAACGACAATAATGCCGTTCTTGATAGTTTTAAGAATTTGTGCAGTTTCTTCGATAGCCGTGTCAGAAATTCTTAAATCAGGCTTTTGATATTGTGTGTAAGGCCTTAGGCTAATTTGCCAATTGCCAATGGATTTAAGATAAGAAGAAAAATTTTTTTTAATTTGACTGGGGGCCAGTGGTTCACGAAACATACAGTTAAGATGTACGGGTCCCGGCAATTCTCCTTGGGCACGAAAAACGGCTTGATCGATGGTTGTTAAAATGCTTTCCGCTGCAATATCCCTCGTCGGACAGGGCAGATCAAAGAAAAACCGGACATAATCTCCAAAAATTTTAATCTGATCAATAGTTTGGTTAGCGCCTGTAGCGCGCAGTTCTGGTGGACGGTCAGCAGTCAAAATAATCAAGGGTAACTTCTTTTTGTTAGCTTCAATAATGCTGGGAAAAAGATTTGCCGCCGCTGTTCCAGAAGTTGTGATGACAACAATTGGACTTTGTGTCTCGACACATAAACCCAAAGCATAAAAGCCTAAACTACGCTCATCAAAATGGACGATGGATTTAGCGTGAGGGTTTTGCGCTACAGCAATAGCCAATGGTGCGCTACGAGAACCCGGCGCAATACAAAAATATTTGACCCCACAGCGCAATAACTCCTCAACGATAAGGCAGGCCCACAGAGAATTAAGATCAGAAAATTTATTTTTGATTAGCATCAAAGCTCGCAAGAAAATTGACAAGTTTATTTTCGGTTTCTTCCCACTCTGCACGCGGTAAAGACTCTTTGATAATTCCTGCCCCGGCATAAAGATGTACATCTTTATTTTGTAAAAGTGCAGAGCGGATAGCGACGGCAAATTCGCTTTTATCAAAGCCGATATAGCCAACAGGGCCCGAGTACCAGCCGCGGTCAAAATTTTCAATCTTGTGTATCTCTTTAAGAGCGCAATCGGTAGGCGTTCCTGCAACGGCTGGTGTTGGGTGAAGCTTTTTAAGCAACTGTTGATCACTAACGTTATTTTTTAATTGGCCATGAAAACGCGTAATTAAATGGTGTCCGGCGCTCCAGTTAAGCAGTGAAGGATTCGGGTCAGCATAGAAAGATGTAGAAAGTTGACTAAGATTATTTTTGATCATTTCTGTAACAAAGTTTTGTTCTTTTTTGTCTTTATCTGAATACAAAAGATCATTTGCAACAAAAGAATTTTCGTTTAATTTATGGCTTTGTGGCCGGGTGCCCGCAATGGCTTCTGTTTCAAAATTTTCTCCGTTGCGTTTATATAAACGTTCTGGTGAAGTCCCAAGAAAAATTTCATCTTTTTGAAATTGAAAAATAAAACAAAAACAGTTGGATGCGCTTTGGCGCAAGCGTGACATCAATTCAAAGGAATTGACAGGCTTCGTAAAACCTAAATGGACACTGCGTGCGAGAACGACCTTCTGATATTTGTTTTTATTGATCGCACGGATGATATTTCTGGCCGAAATTTTCCATACTTTCTCGTCGGGAATATTAAGCTGATGGCTGGGAGCTCTTAAAGTTAAAGAAGATATAATTTGTGGATCTTTTAAGGCGAAAAGTTTTTTTGTCAGATCTTTTTTGGTGTTTACAAAATTATCATTTAATAAAAAATTACATGCGAGTGTTGTTGAGAATTTTGTTTTTCGGATTTCAATAAGAGGCAAAATAAAGCGTCCTAACCCGAAGTTTTTCCATTCTTTTTTAGGTGAATATCCGGGATTAAAGCAAAAGCCGCCAAAATATTCTAGATTAGAGAAATCGCTACATAGATTTTTTCGTATACGAGAAATAATTTCATAGTCTTCTTCCCTATTCTTTACGTTTAGCAAATCAGCGCAATCAATACCGGCGACCATGAATTTTTTTTCTCGATCTTCCCAAAAGATTTTAACGACACTATCTTGATTGTTAAGCCACGACAAAAGGTCAAGGTCGGCAATTTCGATTTCAATGCGATATGCATGATTTTGTCGGTTCGGCAAGTTAGGCAGAGTTTCAAATTGGTCAAGTTTTTGTGCGAGCATAATACTCGCTTGCTTTATGGATAATGGCTTATTAGTCGTCAGAGTTGCCATCAGACTTTTTCTCCGCAATAGATTGTTGCAACCCCAAACAACAGTTCTGTTGATGTAACATTTTTAAATCCACATTGACGCATCATACGGACAAAGACTTGGCCGTAAGGAAACTTTTCAATAGTGCGATTTAAATAAAAATAAGCTTTAAAATTTCCGGAAACAAGTCCGCCTAAAAGCGGGACAATGCACTTCAAATAAATTAAATACATCCCTTTGACAAAAATATTTTTGGGTAAAGAAAATTCGAGGATCACTGCTCGGCCATTTATTTTGAGCACCCGAAAAATTTCTTTAAGGAC
>CAZNNZ010000008.1:17347-25384 GCA_964574575.1 uncultured Planctomycetales bacterium | reverse complement strand
CGACCAATTGACTCCAGCGTCGGAAAGAATATCCAAATCCGACCAGTTAACGCCAACAGTCGAGAGCGCGCCAACATCGAACCAGTTAATTCCCATATCCGAAAGAACATCCAAATCGCTCCAATTAATTCCCGTCTTGGAAATATATTCAATATCCAGCCAATTGACCCCAGCATCGGAGAGCAGTTCCAAATCTGCCCAATTAATTCCAGATCTGGAAATCACATCGATGTCACGCCAATTAACACCGATATCCGACAACACATCCAAATCGCTCCAATTAATTCCCGCATCGGCCAAAAGATCCATATCCGCCCAGTTGATTCCCGTCGTCGCAAGCACTGCTAAATCTCCCCAATTTATTCCGATATCCGAAAGAATATCTAAATCCGACCAATTGACACCCGCATCAGTCAACATATCCAAATCCAACCAATTAATACCGGTATCACTTAAAACATCCAAGTCATTCCAATTGATTCCAGTCTCAGAAAGTTTATCAATATCCAGCCAATTAATCCCCACATCCGTCAAAATATCCAAATCCGACCAATTAATTCCTATGGACGATAAAGCACCAATATCCACCCAATTAACACCCATGTCCGTCAAAATATCTAAATCAGACCAATTAACACCAGCACCTGAAAGCGCGCCAACATCCGACCAATTGATTCCCGTATCCGAAAGAACATCCAAGTCATTCCAGTTAATTCCGATCTTAGAAATAGACTCAACATCCAACCAATTAACGCCCGCATCGGACAAGATATCCAAATCCGCCCAGTTGATTCCCGCCTGATGCATAAACTGCAAATCATTCCAGTTAACACCAATATCCGACAACACATCCAAGTCGCTCCAATTAACACCCGCATCAGCCAGAACATCCAAATCCGCCCAGTTGATTCCCGTCGATGCAAGAACGGCCAAATCTCCCCAATTTAAACCTGTATCAGAAAGAATATCCAAATCCGACCAATTAACACCCGCATCCGTCAGCATATCCAAATCCAACCAATTGATACCGGCATCACTTAAAACATCCAGATCATTCCAATTAATTCCCGTCTCAGAAAGTTTATCAATATCCAACCAATTAATTCCCGCATCCGTCAAAATATCCAAATCCGCCCAATTGATTCCTGTAGACGACAAAACACCAAAATCTACCCAATTTAGTCCCGTGTCACTTAAAATATCCAAATCCGACCAATTAATACCCGACGTTGAAAGCGCGCCAACATCCGACCAATTGATTCCCGTATCCGAAAGAACATCCAAGTCATTCCAGTTAATTCCGATCTTAGAAATAGACTCAACATCCAACCAATTAACGCCCGCATCCGAGAGAACATCCAAATCCGCCCAATTGATTCCCGCCTGATGCATAAATTGCAAATCATTCCAATTAACACCCATATCGGACAACACATCTAAATCGCTCCAATTAACTCCCGCGTCCGCCAAAAGATCCATATCCGCCCAATTGATTCCACTGGTTGCCAAAACCGCCAAATCATTCCAATTCATACCCGTATCCGAAAGAACGTCCAAGTCCGACCAATTAATCCCCGCATCCGCCAACATATCCAAGTCCAGCCAATTAACTCCCGCATCACTCAAAACATCCAAATCATTCCAATTGATTCCGGTTTTAGAAATCGCTTCAATATCCAGCCAATTAACACCGGCGTTAGAAAATTTATCCAAATCCGACCAATTGATTCCAGACTCGGTTAAAAGTTCCAGATCAGACCAATTGATTCCTTTTTTGGTGATGACATCTAGATCATTCCAATTGATTCCCGCATCGGTCAAAAGATCCAAATCCGACCAATTGATTCCCATGTCCGAGAGCGCATCCAAATCCAACCAATTGATGCCCGTGTCCGACAGCACATCCATGTCCGACCAATTAATGCCCGCATCACTTAATAAATCAATGTCTGACCAGTTGACGCCGGCCGTCGAAAGCGCGCCCAAGTCCGACCAATTGACACCTGTCTTGGTCAAAACTTCAAAATCATACCAGTTAAGACTTGCATCCGACATCACATCCAAATCAATCCAATTAACACCGGCGGTAGTCAATTCCGCCAAATTGTCCCAATTGATGCTCGACGTCCAATTGACACCCGAGCCGCTCATGTAAGCGATGTCGTACCAGTTAACACCGGCGGAACTTAAGAAACCTAAATCTTTCCAATTGACGGCCGCGTCGGTGAGCATATCCAAATCCAGCCAATTGATGCCCGCTTCACTTAAAGTGTCGATATCTTTCCAGTTAACTCCTGCGTCTGAAAACATATCAATATCAAGCCAATTAATTCCGGTCGCGGACATTTCGCCAATATCCGTCCAATTGACACCTTTGTTTGTCAAGGCATTAAGATCATTCCAGTTAACATCCGCAGCCGTCATCGCGGCAACGTTGGCCCAGTTGATGGCAGACAAACTTAACATTTCGATATCATTCCAGTTGACCGCTTCATGCGCGGCGGAGTTTCCAGTGCCGGTTCCACCACCAGACACTAAAACGCCGATGTCCAACCAATTGATTGTGTCGGTTTTATATTTGATGGCTCCGATGTCCAACCAATTGACCTGTTCGGTGTTGTATTTAATTTGACCAATGTCCAGCCAGTTGATTGTATCGGTTTGGGCTTCAATCGCGGCCAGTGTTGCGGTTGACGGAGAATACGTCGTAATTCCTGTGTAGCTAACGCCATTAGCTACCAAAGTTACAGAAAGGAAATAATCAGCAGTACTGTTCGATGGCACCCAACCGATATAGGTTCCTATATCCGTTGAAATCGTAAGCGCTTTAGCCGTACAATTTCCACCGCAACCGGTGTCGACGGTTGCTCCATCTCCCTTATTGATTGTTACTGTTCCTGAAGTCAACGTCGGCCGCACATCGCCGGCGACAACTTGGTCTGCTTGTTCCAACCAAGCGATAACATTGTAAGGGTTCGCCATCCCACTATAAAGAACCGTACCCTTGACCCGATAACCTTTAATCAGGAAAAGGTTGGATTCGCCGGTTACGGTTTTACTTCCAATCGTGGCAGACGCAACTAAAGTAAAGTACCCGGCCGTCGAAATCTGGGCAGTCGAAAAAGTTCCGACGCCATTTGACAGCGTCGCGGTTACAGTTCCGCTTAAAGTAGCGCTGGTATTGGCCTTGCCAATGACCACGGTTACGATGGCAGAATCATTATCAATTGTATTTCCCTGCGCATCTTTAAGAACAACTTTAAAACTCATATTCGTTGCCGCAGTCGTGTCAGGCACACCGGTCGCACTGGCCGCGCTGTCGACAAACGTCAAATAGCTGGGCGAATCATCATTGCTTTGCGCCGTTTCGCTTTCGGATGAAGAAGCGTCATAACCGTCGCCACTGCCGCCTAGATATTCTTCATCCAACACATTCGAGCCCGAAACTTCGCTCAAGTTAAAAGGAATATTGGCTTTGTAATTGACGGCGGAGACACCATCATTGTAAGAGATCGTGACGTTAGCTATATAATTTGCGGCGGTGTTGGAAGGCGACCAGCCGGTGTAGGACCACATATAGGTTGTGGCGTTGCGCGTTCCCATGTTGCTCGTCGAAAACGTCGCTTCGGTTGTGCCGTCGCTCTTGTAAATCACCATCGAACAGGTGTCGCTCGCACCAACCTGCACAATGTCCTGATGTCCCTGAAGCCAGCAGTTGACCGTGTAGTTGGGAGCGTCGGTGTTGTAAACAACCGCCGCCTTGACTTCTGTCGAAGGAAGAACATTAAACGATGAAGTCGTCGCCGACGTTAAACCGCCAGCCGTTGCCGTTAAGGTGTACGCATTTCCCGCTTTGGTCACACGCAAATCGTCAAACGTCGCCACCCCAGAACTAACGGTCTTGGTCTTGGTTCCTAAAAGTGCGGCGTTGCCGGGATTTGCGCCATAAGCGATCGTGACACTCGTCGAATTGTCGGTTGTCACCGTGTTGCCGGCAATGTCTTTGACAGCCACAACCGGATAGGGCCGGACCAAATCAAATTGATACCCGTCGGATGGAGAAGTTGTAAAACTTAAATACGAAGCGCCGCTAACCATCGTAAACTGTTGAGTCGCGCTCCACGTTCCCGTGTTATCGGCCTTATCATAAAAACGAATGCGCCAATAATAGGCCGTCGCGGCCGCCAATGTTGAGCCGGCATAAGAAACATCCGATGAACGGGCACTAATCGCTAAAGGTGTGGCAAGTGCCGTCTTACCGCTAGCCCACATCACCGTGCCGGTAAAAGTGTTATTTGTATTGACTTGAATTTCGTAATACAAAGCCTGATCGCCCGAATCCGCATCAGCAAAAACCGCCGAAAATTCTGGCGTCGCATCGGCAACGTTAGCCACAGCTGTGACGGCTCCCTCGCAATGTGGTGTCGTCGGCGCGCCCGGGGCGGTCGTGTAAATCGTTGAAGCCATGGTAAACTGCTGGGTGTCAGACCAGTCCCCAGGATTACCAGAATGAGTTTCATCCCAAAACCGAATACGCCAATAATACGTCGTCCCATCAGTAGCCAAAGCTGTCCCAGCGTAGGGAATATCATTACAACGCTCGCCTGCCCGGGCATAAGCACCAAAACCAAAGGACGTTTTAGTAGAATCCCACATCACCGTCCCGCTAAAATCCGAAGCCGTATTAACTTCAATTTCATAATAGTTGCAGTTGTCCGTCTCTGTATCCTCACAAACAGCGTTAAATTCGGGGGTTAAGTCTGAAACATTGCTCACCGACGTTGAAGTCCCCTCACAATGCGGATCCACCGGCATCTGCGCTAATTCGTTGGCCAGCTCATCAGCCCCGATATCAGGAGCTGTCGCATCGCGCGTGCCGCCGTCCACATCCTGGGTAACAGGCAAATTAGCATCTGCGTCCAGATCCGCACCGTCGCCACCCCAAAGCGTCAAACCGGCGTAGCGCAAATGGAAATCCGCTGTCGATGTCCGTCCCGAGTCATAAAAATAAGACGAATAGCTTGTCTTGCCTGTCTGACTGCCCGTTCCGCTGGCTGTCGCGTCCGAGGAAACGTTATAACTTTGAGTAATCGTCCCAGCACCCGAAAAAGCTTTTGTCGTTCCGCTTGACGTACTCAAATAACCCACATAATTATTCTTGGCCGTTATCGCATCACCAGTGTCATTGTTAAGAATACCGTAACTATCCCCAGCACCAGCAGCACTGATATCGTAAATTGTGTTATTAAACATATACGCTGCTTCGCTGTTAATAACTTTGTTTATCGCAGTAGCGGCACTGCCTGCCGTTGTGTCCAAAGAACTTAAATTGTAAATAATCGAATTGCTAAGCTTAAAATAACCATCCATCAGCTGTATACCAACAACGTTACGGGTAAGAGCCCCGTCAGGAACAGTTAAATCATGAAGCAATAGCTTATCAATCCGAATGTCACTGGCAGTATCATTTATCGTACTCGTTGCCTTAATTCCAATTAAAGACTGACCATTCGTTATGTTTTCACCTGAAATCTCAAGTCCCTCAAGACGAACATAATCAGCTGCAAATTCAAAAATATTATACGGAGTACTGGGCGCTGATGTCGTTGGAGCAATCCGCGCGCCAGTGCCTTCAGTGCCTGTATGTCGCTGAGATATTCCCACCTCAGAAGTCGAAGACGGCGCAAAAATTTTAATATAATTACTTGCGGCCGTCGTATAACCAAAGACAATCGGCTGTTCATTTAAAACACCGTCATTATAAACCGGCCATCCGAGCATCACTCCGGCGGTCGAGAGATTGGCCGTATTCAAATGGCTGGCGTCAGAAGAGCTGGCAATCGCTGATGTCAAACTATTAAAGGAACGTTTAATCGAGGAGACGGCTGTTGTCGTGATATCAGCCGGCACAGCGCCGGTGGCAGTTGTGACATGATAACTCGTCGAGCTATAGCGAGCGCGGATGTAATACTTAGTGGAACCTGTGGTAATTTCATCGCCGACACCGATCGTATCGCCCTGCGCAGCAGAAAAAGACATAATCGCACTGGTCATTGAGACATTCGCGGCGCTCTTTAAGTCTGCCGTATTGGTCCCAACAGAAAAATACGTTGGCGGGTTAGAAAGCACAATGCTCAAATACGGCAAATTAGAGGTGCTTCCTGCACTGTAGATAGCGATATATTCATTGGCACCTGGCGCACTGTTAGTCACATCTTCATAGGAAAGAAGCGCATAATTCGTATAATCGTTAAGCGCCACCCAGGAGGTAGTCAAGTTCGATGAAGCATAATATGTTCCCGTCGACATCCCTGTGGTAGAGCGCCAATCCGCGTCATAAGCACTGGCCAGGGCCCCGTCAAATTCGGTTTCCCGGTTTGCATCCATAATCGGATATGTCCAATCATAATCATGGACACGGACTGTAAAATCCGTACTGCTAAAGTCACCAAAAGCCTTCAGGTAAAGGTTGACTTGAGAAACAGCCAGGTCGCTGGTCAAAAAGCGAGTGTCAAACCTCAAAAAACCTCTATAAACAGCATAGGTCGCATTTTGACCGACCTGAACACTCGTATCGATATAAGCATAAGAAGTGCCTCTGGCTGTAGCGTATGTGGCGCTGCTCCCATAAACGCTGTAGGCAGCATTAACATAAACCGTGTCCGGATCAATTTCAACGGGATATTGGGCATTTTGCAACAGCTCTAACGGAAACTCGACCGAAACATTAAAAAAACCTGTCCCAGCAGGAACAATCACAAAGTCACCGCTGATCTTTTGCCTGGCGGCATCCAAAGCCGACGGTTGACTCCAAACCCACTGGACACGGCCGTCTTTATCTCTGAATTCGACCTGTTGGGCTTTGAACGCAGAAGAAACATCACATTTCTTGCCATCAACAAAAAGATCCAAATCAGTTGAAAAACCGATGTTGAGAGCCAGCGTCCCGCTTTGCTTAACCGACTTACCTATGAGTTTTTCTAAAGCCGCCCAACTTTCAACCCGAAGAATTTTTCTAAAAGCAGTCGCATCCGGAATATATTTAAAGTCTAATCCCTGCCCGTAGGCATCTGGCCACTGGATAAACCCACCGCCGGAGATGATGTCAAAAGGCTTGTTGGTGACATGACCCTTAACCTTACAAGCCGAAGACAAAACCTTGGTTAACGAGCCGTCCTTAAAGACCAACGAACCCGGGGAAGCAGCCAAAAAATGGCCTTGCTTCTCTAGCCGCAAAATATCGTTTTCGCCGAAGATGTCTCGAACAAAAGCTTGATAGTCGTTGTCCACCATCTGGTATGACCATGGCGCCGCCGCCTCCTGCCAACGGGTATCGATGTCTTTCCACGCGTCTTTATCATCTTTTTTGTAATGCAAAGGACCAGATGAAACGATCGCCTGAATTTTTCCATCAGTGCGAACAAAAAGTTTTGCTTCTTTGGTACGTCTTTCATTTATTTCGGTGACACCCGCGGGAAGACCGCGTAGATAAGTTGTTTTTAGTGCGGGTAACCCATCGGCAGTAAGAGCAACGTCATTGTGACGAGCGTCAGCGAGGAATCCCGTGGGACGAGGAGTCCCCGCAGGGGACGACACGGCAATCTCGCTTTTTGGGGACTGCGAACGAAGTGAGTCCCCGTGGGACTTCGTCGATCCTTCCGGGCTTCTGGCAATGACAGGATCGAAAACAAAAGGAACCTTCTGAAGATTATTATACGGACTTTCGACGACCTTGCGGCTGGCCTGAGCATAGGCCTTCGAGAACACCTCGGGCCGCGAAAGCAAAAAGATAATCCCGACAAGGCCAAGAGCAGATAAGTAAATTTTCAAAGTACGGCTAAAACTCATAAATAAAGAAGATTTTATTTTACCAGCATTTTATTAACGTCATTTTTTTTGGCACGTAATTCTTCGTTTAACCCTGACTCAAAAGGGATATCTCCTTTAACAAGAATCTCGGATTCAATAATCTTTTGCCGAATCATTTGCGCATCTTCGGCATCCGGATTAAAAAACAAATACCGTTTGTAATGGTCA
>CAZNNZ010000008.1:0-17305 GCA_964574575.1 uncultured Planctomycetales bacterium | reverse complement strand
CCTCATCGACAGCGATTTTGCCCTTCTGGGCGCTGATCGCATCTAGCGCTAAAAGGATTTTTTGACCGCGGTCTTCTGCTTGTTCTGGTGTCGGAGCAGAAACAAGACTGACAGAAACAGATGGTTTTTGCGCTTGAAGCGTTTCATCTTGGGCACGAGCGGGCTGTTCTTCAACAGAAGGTGTTTCTTGTTGAGTCAAAGCGATAGCTGTTGTCGGTTGTTCGGCAGCATTTTTACGCAATGCTTGAGCTAATTCAGTCTGCAAACGAACAATCTGCAAACTATACTCCTGCTCTTTTTGGGTAAGATCTGCTTGCAAAGTCTCAAGCCGCTTTTGCGCCTGATTGCCTAGGGAAACAATATTTTCATTTTGCTTCTTTAAAGCATCGCGCTCCAAAACCACTTCATTGACACGATTGCTTCCGAGCTTTTGTTGACCGCGGGCTGTCTTTAATTGTCCGTCAAGATCGGCAAGTTGACTTTTAAGCTTATTGTTATCCTCGATTAATTTGCGCAAACTCGCGCTCATTTCGACAATTTGGGTGTCACTGATCGTTTCGACGGGCGGCTGGACAACATCCAAGGCAAGAGACTTTTCCTGGGCGCGAGGCATCGCGCCCCTACCGTCGGAAATTGACGGGGTTTCTTCTTGGACATAAGACAACGTGCCCTTCTGCGGATTATAATCTGACCGCGGCTTGATCGGCCTCGCCAGATGGCTCGGCACTCTCTCAGACATTGCGTCCTCGGTCGTCGGTTTTTCAATTCGATCCGAAGGCTTCATCTGCTCAACGCCGATCTCGGTTTCGACTTCAACGACGTCGGCGGCCGATTCAAGGGCGCGAGGCATCGCGCCCCTACGGGTGGCTGATGATTGTCCAACAGAGGTCTCTTGTGCTAAAACATTAGCACCCCAAGAAACAACAAACACAACCATAGAATATATTTTTATTAGCTGAAAACTTCTCATTGTTTTTTCTATCACCTTATGGCTTTATGCCCATGTCAAGTTGTGCATCTTTGTATTCCTTGGCCGGCTTGATAACAGCTCCCCGCCGTTGAGGATAATTTTCTTTGCCGGTTACAATGTGCGGCGTTATAAAAATCACCGTCTCTGAAGACTCAATGGATTCACTGCGACTGCTAAAAAATTTTTCGACCCACGGGATATCCATGAGAATCGGAACACCTCTTCGGACTAAAGCCTTTTGTTCTTGCTTTAAACCGCCTAAAACGATGGTCATGCCGTCTTTGACCATGACATTAGTTTCGACTTCAACTTTTTTGATCTGCGGAATACCGCCGCCTTGAGAGGGCACCGTGTTGGTCACCGTCGAAATTTCGGGCTTTAAAGACATCGTGACATAACCATTATCATTAATCGTCGGCGTAACACTAAGTTTTAAGCCGACATCGACAAAGCGCACGTCTTCACTGGTAATCGCATTGTCCCCCGTCCCAGAAGTCGTCGAAACAATATAGGGCACCGTGTCCCCGACATGAATCTTGGCCTCTTCCTGATTGGTCACCAAAAGTTTGGGATTAGCCACAAGCTTTGTGTCGCTGACTTGCTTGAGCGCGCGAACCGCCCCCGCAAAATCATCAACACCAATCTTTCCCACCGCAATACGCCCATATCTTCCAAACAAATTGTCGCCGCTGGCCAAAGTATTTTCATTGAACATAAGCATTTTAAAATTCAAATCCCGCAGAGCATCAATCGAACTGTCCTTAAAGAGCAAGTTCCAATCCACCCCGATGTCATAAGAAGGATTAAACACAACCGACAATACCCGCACCTCGATAAGCACTTCCTTGGTCGGCGCGTCGAGTTCTTTAAGAATTTTTAAAACTTCTTCCTTGCGGCCCGAAAGCGCACGAATAACCAACTTATTACTGCGTTCATCGACGGTAATGGAACCTACGGCCTGTTGATCTACGCGCCCACGCAACTTTTCGGCCGCGACATCGGCCTTAGCGTATTGCAAAGTATAAACAATCGGCTCTAAGGGCTGTTCAATGCTCAAAAGGGTTTTGCGCATCTTTTCTATGGTCGCGCGCGTATCAATTAAAACCACATTGCCCGTGTCTTCATCGACTATAATCTGACCAATGGAACTTTTGACGCCATCTAAAGCCGAAAGCGCATAACTGGGTTTAGCATATTGCAAATGAACAATTTCGACTTCGCGCTTGTCACTGAAAGTTTTTCCGTACTGCGTCGAAAATTCTTCCTCGGTCATGATACGAACAATATCGTCCTCAATGGCATAGGCCAAACGATTTGACAAAACAGCAATATTTAAAGCATCACGAATCGAAACGCTCTTTAAATAAAACGTCGCCCGTCCCTGAACGGTGCTGGAGGTAACAAGATTAAAATCTCCGCGCAGGGCCAAAAAGCGCAAAACATCAATGACACTCATGTCACGCACATCGAGGGTGATTTTACGATCCAAGCGTTCTTGCAAAGGAATAATTGTCTGGTCAATAACAATCGGCAGAGGTTGATTCCCGCCGGGAATACCTAATTGGTCAAAGGCTGTCGCAGGAATTGACGAGGGCGAAGTGCTTTCCGGCGCGCTGGCCGATGGTGTCGTTTGGGCCGCAGATTTTGATGCAGACGAAGAGTCAGTTTTGGCAGGAGCATTGTTTGACTTAGCCGGCGTCTGGGCAAAAACAGACAACGGGACAAAACCGAAACATAAAACAAGAATAGCAAGCCAAATTGTTTTTTTCATTTTATAAATTCAATGTTATTTTTTCACCCTGAAAAGAAAACTCGACGCGGTCGGCATAAATCACGTCCAGCGTAACACCTCTTAAGTTCTCACTGCTTTTAGACAAATCGTCGCCCGTCTTTAAAAAGAGCGTAATCGATCGGCTTTTGTCCTCGACCATGGCCGTTGCGGTTTCGGGCGAATTAAGCCACGAAATTCCGACGAGCTTAAAATTTGCAAGCTTATCTTTGATCTGTTGATTTTCGAGCGGAACAATAACTTTGGCCTCTTCGACTTTCTTTTCAAACGGCCTAAAAATATTGCGCTCGCTAATAGCCGCAATATAATCCGCGACATCTCTTACCGTCGGTAAAACCATTTCTTGGCTGTCAGAAACGGCTTGATTAACTTCATAAACAACTTTTTCGTGTGATTGCTGCATGCCTCGCGAAAAGTCTTGCACAAAAAAAGACCCGATCATAAAAATCAAAATAACCAAAACTACATTGAGAAAACGCAAACCCGAAGCGGCCGATGGCGAAGAACCTCCCGAAAAAAGCGCAATAATTTTTTGAAAAAAAGGCGTCAATGCCCCGCCGCTAACGCCGACGCTGCTGACCGAATTTAAAACCTTACTGACATCGGGCGACGCGCTAGCCGCCGCAGGATTAGCCGCATTGTCTTTTGCGTCAGTTTCTTCAATGAGCTTTAAAAGTTTTGACTCTGCGGTATCTTTAGCCATAAAGTTTTAGTCTTTTACGTGGGCCCCATCATTCTCGACGAAGTAGAATTGCTTTGGTTAACACTCGCAAAAAAATCAATCGCCCCAAGTTTATATTGTTCCTCTTTGGCGATCACATCTCGCACGAGCATACGGTCAACGGCATGTTTATTTTGCAAAATTAATTCTTTCAAAACCTGATGACAAAACTTGGTAATCTTGCGCGGATAACCGCGCGTGTAATTATAAATTTCGCTGACCGACTCATCTAAAAACAAATCCATGCGACTGTTGTAACCGGCGGTCTTGACGCGAAAGCTGATGAGCTCTCGGGTCTCTTTGACGTCCAGCGGATTTAACGTATATTTAAAACTGATGCGATCCATAAAATTGGGCATATTGACAATCTTAGGATACAGTTCAACTTGCCCTAAAAGCACCAGTTGCAAGAGTTTATGTTCATTGGTTTCAAAATTTAAAAGCACGCGCAAAGTCTCGAGCATAGCCATATCAAGCTTTTGCGCCTCGTCGATGATTAAGACTACTGTTTGACGGTCAGTGATAGCTTTTTGAATCAGAAATTTTTCAAAAGCATCACGCAACTCCAAAACGTCACTTTTATAAGGGTCTATATTAAACAGCACGTCGATACCGTAATTGCGAATCAGTGCCGTCAAAAATTGTTTTTCATCCTCGTAAACCGGATTGAGAATGATGTGAAAAAGCATATTAGAACGCTTATTAAGTTCCTGAACCAAAAGGCGGGAAAGCGAAGTTTTGCCGGTGCCAATGTCGCCAAAAATGACAGACAGGCCACGCTTTAAATGCAGTTCGATAAGGATGTTGGTTAAAGCGGTGTCGTGTTCTTTGGTTAGATAAAAAAACGAGGGGTCAGGGCTGGTCGAAAACGGCTCTTTTTCGAAACCTAATAATGTGAAATATGCCATAGAATAGAATAAATATTAAAGACCAAATACAGTCTAATAAGTTGATATAAACCGGATCGCGCAAAACACAATTTTTTATTTGTGTTGATTTTAACATAAGTGCTTGTCTTTACAACTGGTTAATCAACTTTTTTGCAGTAAAAATGCAGTAAAATTGCGGATTCTCCGAGGAGAAAAAAAAGACGAGAAAAATATCAAAAAAAGTTTTAAAAAATAAGTAAATTTGTTTATAACTTTATATTCTTTTTATTATTACTTGCGCGCGCTTCTTTTTTAGAAAAAACATTAGCCAACCCAGCCAAAAAACCATTGGTTCTGGCAAGGCTACGCAAAATCATGACATCGCTAAAAGACAAACCCCTCTGCCAATCGCCCAAAAATTTAATTCCAAAAAAAACATCGATTGCTATAAGCGCGGCCAAAGCGGCAAACAAACCCCACACAGAGAATTTGAAAAATCCTAAAAAAATCAAAACCAGCGAAAAATAAAGTGCTAAAACCAGCCCAACCTCGACGCTGTCTTTCCAAAACGTATAACCGTCACCTTTGACCATCTTAAAGTGATCACGATACATTTGCGCACGCCAAAAACCGTGACGATATTGCTGACTTAAATACTTTCGCAAAGATTCGGTATGATAATGATCAACAAGGGCATCTTTAGCAAAGTAAATTTTGTGTCCACTCGACGAGATTTTATAACTTAAATCATTGTCCTCGCCGCTGGCATGACGATACGATGCATCAAACCCACCGACTTGCTCGAAAATACTTTTTTGAATCGCAAAATTAAAACTCCCAAAATACGCCGGAAATTCTGGCATCAAAACCCTGTGGCGAAAAAGAATTTCGCAATGAATTGCCCAGCTTAAACGATTGTCCGGATTTGCAATCCCGTAACTGCCGGCCACAACTGCAACGTCCGGCTTATAAAAATGCGGCATCATCATTTCGAGCCAATCGCTATGCGGCAAACAATCTGCATCTGTAAAAAACAAAATATCTCCCCGCGCTTGCAATGCTCCATAATTGCGCGCGGCAGCCGGCCCGGCATTATCCTGAAAAAAATACTTTACCGTCGGAAATTTCAAAATTTCGGCCTTGGAATTATCTGTTGAACCATCATCGACAACAATGATCTCAACATAACAGTCTTCACTGCGCAGTGTTGGCGCATTGCGAAAAGCGCTGGCCGCGCTTAAAACAGCTTCTAAAGTGTGCCCAATTGTTTTTTGGGAATTGTGGACAGGAATAATGATACTAACTTTTTCAGAAATCATAGGTCATTTTTTTGCAACAGTAAAAAGCAACATCCCAAAAGCACTGCCCAAAAATTCAGGTGAAAACCGAAACGGAAAAACATTCACGCCGCCGGATTGGACAACCGTAAGATCATTGCGGCGATTAAGTTCTATAAGTTCTTGCAGGACAAAAGGTTTTTCCTCTATTCCGGGCATAAAAAACGGGCGAATAAGCTCCCACGGCGACCAGCGATTGGGAACAAAAGTGATTATAAAACCATCGGGTTTTAAAACAGCTATCAAATTTTGCATAATTTTGTTCTGATCCTCATTTGAAAAATGTTCAAAGAGGCCGTCAGTAAAAATAATGTCAAAACGATCCGACAGCAATGCAGGCAAAGAATCATTAACCATATCAGCAACAACGAGTTTTGCCGCTTTTTGAGTTGCTTGAGCGGCCATTTGCAGAGCATTTTCGGAGTAATCCAACGCTGTTGCCGCCATCTTTTGGTCACAAAAAAACTTCGTAAAAAATCCACTGCCACACCCAGCATCCAAGGCAAAATTACCGGGCTTACAACGGGACTTAAGAATTTCAAGAATACGCTGTTTAGACCAGCTTATTTTCGAAAATCGCTGGCTTTGACTGCGGCTCCAAAATTGGTCCCAATCGCTATCTTGTGGTGTTTGAAGTGTTTTCATCTCGGAAAATTATACACAAATAAATTTACATCATATTCATATTCGACTAAACCGACTTAGAAAGTCCTTTTTAGGCTCAATCGTTTGGCGCCTCTATGGCGCTATTCGCCTAAAAAAGGACTTTCTAAATCGGCCTTCAAAGATCATACAAGTTTATTCTTTTTTAAAAATCTTACGCATTTCCCGAATTTCGTTTTCTAATAAACCAATCTTTTGTGCCATGCGGTCATTGCGATTATTTTGCTGGCAAAGAAAAATTGTTAAAACCAAACTTAAAAAAATAAGTCCGCAAGACACCGCAAAAAATATAAAGTTACTGGTCAGCGCAAATCCCATTCGGGCCGCAAAACCAGCCAAAAACTTGTCAAAAATAGCCAAAAAAATCCCCAAAGCGGTAACACACAGCCAGCCGGCCGCATATTTGAACGTTAATTTTTCGCGCCGAACCAAGTCAATAATTAAAAAGAAAAATAAAACGGCAAGAATAATTGATAATAAACGAACATTCATATTAAGGATTCCTTATCATGAATTTTATTCCGGTCTTGGATGTGGTTTCGGGGAACCCCTGCCGCCTGCGGCTAAAACACCAAAACCACATCCACCCGCTGAAATTTTATTTTAACCCTTTAGAATCCTTTTTAAGCATATCCAACAAAATCGCAAAGGTCACTTTTATCATATAATAGAGCGTTTTAAAATATCGTATCGAACTATGGCCATAAACGCGCTTGCGCATCTGTACGGGAACTTCTACAAGCCGCAGGCCAAAACGCTTGGCGCTCATAATCGATTCCGGCTCGGGAAAATCCTGCGGATAATCTTGGGCAAAAATTTTAATCGCCTTGGCATTAAACGCACGAAACCCCGACGTGGGATCCGTAACGCGAAAACCTGTCAAATTGCTGATTAACCATGCAAAAAAGCGAATTCCGATACGCCGCACTGCTGAAGATCGCCAGCCAGATTGACAGCCCACGCCTGACCCAGATGGGCTCGGCATTGCTTGGGACGTCGCTGCGCGATCCTCAGTCATAAAACGGCTACCAACAGCAATATCTGCCTGTGCATTTAAAACGGGATCCAAAAGCACTTTCAAATACTCTGCATCATGCTGGCCATCACCGTCAACTTGAGCGGCAAAATCATAATCATTGTTAAACGCGTATAAAAAGCCTGTCTGAACAGCGCCGCCAATACCTAGATTAAACGGCAAAGAAATAACATTTGCGCCAGCCAGTAGAGCTTGTTGTGCCGTATCATCCGCTGAACCATCGTCGACAACAAGAACATCAAAAGCAAAGGAAAGCTTTCGCAATTCCCGGACTGTCTTATCAATATTTCCGCTTTCATTAAACGCCGGCAAAATAACAAGAATTTTGGGATCAGCCATTTTCTTAACGGGCCCGCCGCAAACGATCGATAAGACTATAATCTACAGTGTTGGCCCCAACACTAACAATCATGCCGCCAAGGATTTTTCGATTAATTTGAAAATCTGCAATAACCCCGCCGGGAATATTTTTTGTAACCGCCTTAAAAACGCGCTCACGATCGACATCCGTAATCTTTTTGTGCGTAATAACAATCAACTTGACACTGGCAGGATCAAAATCTTTTTTGTGCAATTCCTGCGGATTAAGCCGACCAATTTCAAGCTGTTGTATCGCCAAATCAATCAAATTGCGGTCTAAAATACCTTTCAAAATAAATACAATAATGCTAATGGCAACCGTCTGAGAAAGGACAAAAATCATAAATATGCTGGGTGTCCACATCAGGGCTTAATTAGCTTTCGTTTTTTGTTCTACCAAGTACTGTGCGGCGTAATGAATCAAATCACTTTCATCCTGTGGCTGGCTAACATCCGGAACAACACCACCGAAGCTAAAAACTTCTCCGTCGGGACGATGGCCGCGTGCAGTAACCAAAAGCAGCATCGACTTATCATCAAAATTAAACATGCTCGTTAGAAAAACTTGTCCTGCAGTATTTTTGCCAATAACAACCGCCCGCTTTCGCCATTGCATAATTCCACTAAAAAGCTCGGAGGCGCTGCCGCTTTTTTCATTGACCAAAATCGCAATATCCCCACGGTATTGGTATTTTTCGGGAACTTCGGGAACATCAAGTTTAGCCGGACGGCGATTTTTCCATTTAAAATACGTAAATTCCTCTTTGGGCGTTAAAAAAAATCCTGAAATTTCCTGCGCCGCTAAAGGCGGACCACCGGGATTGCCGCGCAGATCAATAATCAAGCTCGTATCCCCGTGAGCCAAAATTTCATCCATAAGCCGCGTCATATCTTCGCCAGTCATCCGGTTAAAATGCTCTATCTTCATGCAATAAACGCCTGGAACATCGACGGGAACCATAAAAACCAATTGTTTAAAATACTCTTTGCTGACCGGCTCAATGGTGTGCTTCTGTTTCTTTATACTGTCGCGATATTCAAGAGCAACTTTCGCGTTTTCAAGCGGGGTCAAAAGGTCTGCAATCTTCTGGTCCGTCAGCGTTGAAACCAAAACACCATCAATTTTGTCTATCATGTCCTTCTCACGCAAACCTTTTTCAAAAGCATCTGAGCGGATTTCAACTTTATTGACCAAATATCCGTCGGGCGTTAATTTTCCTTCAATACCCAGATCAATTTTTTTGCCCAGCGCTTCTTTTTCGTATTTTTCGGCAAATTTAGGCGGCATAAACGCCGAAAAAATATCTTCCGGCGACTTCATCGCGTCAACTAAATACGCGGCACTGCGCCATTTGATATAATCCGCACTTTTGCCTGAACTTTTAAGCTTTGAATAAATCTTTTTATCAAAAGTGGCAATAAAACGCTCGTAAACCGGACGCGAAACGGCATAATAATAATTTTTGTCCATCGTTTCATAAACTTTTTCAAAAAATTTCAGATAATCTTCGTGAGTTTGGGGAGGTTTGGATAAATCCACAGCAGCAGCTTCTTGTGGCAGCGGAGTTTGCACAGCGTCGGCTGAAAAAACCGGTTGAGGCAAAACTAAAACAAATGTAAAAATAAAAAGAGCAAAATAAAAATTTTTCATCTTTTCCCGTGAATTTCAATTAATACGCAAGGTCTTTTTTAATCTCTTCAATTTCAAGATTACTGATGATTCCGTCTTTATTTTTGTCATACGCTTTTAACAAAATACTTTCGGAAACATTATAATTGCTCTTATCCGTAACTTCTTTAACAACATCTCGGAGAAAAATTTTTGTTTCGGAAGTTTGCAAAATTTCATCACGATTAATGTCGTAATATTTTTCCTTCTTTGAAGTGACCTTGGGCAATTCCTTGGCCCAAAAAGCAACTACGACAACTGGTTTTTCGGTTTTTGCGTCGGAAGGTTTGTCTTTAGCTTTGTTCTTGGCATCAGCGGCGGGTGCCGTCTGAGCATAAACAAAATATACGATACAAGCAAAGACCAAAAAAAACGCGCAGAAAGAAACAAAGAATTTTTTCACAAGAGAACCCTCCATAAATATTTTAAAATCTTTTTCATTATAGAATGGCGCTTGCCGCTGTCAACGCAAACTCTTTAAAACTTTTTTTCCTGCAAAAACTTTTCCATGATTTCTTTTTCTTCTGCTGTTATTTTTTCAAAACTGTTCTGGCTAGAACACCCATACTGTTTTTGAAATTGGGCAACTAGATTTTCTTTTGACACTCGAATATTCGTGACAAAATCCTTATGCCCTCGGCCTTTTCGATACTCAGGGATATCCCGCGGCATACTCAAATAACGAGAAATTAAGCCCAAATCAAAATCATAGAGAATCGTTCCATGATGCAAAATAAAATTACGACCTCTGCGCTGAGCATTGCCCGAAAATTTCTTTTCGTTCTTTTCAAGAGCCAAATCCGAAATCGGGCGAAAAACAGCGGCAACACCTAAATTTTTCAACAGCGCTAAAACACCTTCTAAAATAATGTGATACGAACGCCTTAGGTCAGAAAGTTCATAGTTTTTTTCTTTTGAAACAATGAAAGAAAAGTTTAAACACCCCGGCCCTTGCAAAACAGTCCCACCCCCAGAAGAACGGCGCAAAACAGAAATGGCATCCTCGTAAAGCAGTTGGACTTTAAGGTCTTCGTCAGCCTTTCCAGTACGTCCCAAAACAGCAAAATAAGCAGGCGATTCCCACAAGCGCAAAGTATTACCAATTTTGCCCTGTTCAGCCAAATTCAAAAGAACATCATCATAGAAAATATTTTCCCAAGGAATTGCAAAAGAAATATTCTTAAAATTATCAACTCTAAGAGGAGTCATTAAAAATTACGGCACCAGCGATTGATTAAATTTCTTTGCGGGATTTTCAACTATAGTCGTTTGGAAAAAATTTGTATTAAGATCGCGTGCGGCCTTGACTTCATCCGGCCGGCTAACAGACATTGTCTTTGGAAAATTTTTAAAACTTTCGGGATCCGTTTGACTTAACTTGTCAGCGGCAAGCATAAGTACAACAAAATCATCCAGAGTTTGTTTTGATTCATTTTCAGTGGGCTCAATCATAATCGCTTCTTTAACCGTAAGCGGAAAATATACCGTCGGCGGGTGAACTCCTTGATCAATCAAATATTTAGCAATGTCAATCGCATGCACACCCCGAGCCGCCTGACGGCCGGCGGACAAAACAACTTCGTGCATACAGATTCGGTCAAACGGAAGATCAAAATTATCCTTTAACTTCTTAAGCAAATAGTTCGCATTTAAAACAGCGTGATTGCTTGCTTCGATAAGACCGTCTTTGCCCAAAAACAAAATGTAAGCATATGCCCGAAGAAGCAGCGCAAAATTTCCATACAAAGAAGCCACGTACCCAATCGAATCCGGATAATCATAATCCAATGCAAAAACTCCGTCAGGCCGTTTAACCACACGCGAAATCGGCAAATATTTAGCAAGCTTTTTGTTAACACCGACAGGGCCGGCACCCGGTCCGCCTCCGCCGTGAGGCGTTGAAAAAGTTTTGTGCACATTTAAATGCATAACATCAAACCCAATATCTCCGGGCCGGCAGCGGCCTAAAATCGCATTTAAATTAGCCCCATCATAATACATCAATCCGTCGACGCTATGAACCATTTGCGCAATCTGGTCAATGTCCGAATCAAAAATACCGACGGTATTGGGATTTGTGATCATAAGCCCTGCAACCTCAGGCGTTATCTTCTCTTTAAGCAGAGCCAAATCCATGACGCCTTTTTCATTTGAAGGGATAGTGATAATTTCATAACCGGCAATCGCCGCTGTTGCAGGATTGGTTCCATGCGCCGAATCAGGAACAAGAATATATTTTTTGACATTGCCTTTGGCCTTGTGATACGCGGCAATCATCATGACACCCGTCAATTCTCCGTGCGCACCAGCCAAAGGCTGCAATGTATAGTTGTCCATACCGGTAACTTCACAGAGAAGCTTTTCCATCTCGTACAAAACTTCAAGCGCCCCTTGTGTTAACGTCTCGCCTCGACGCAATTGCGGCAATAAAGGATGAAGATCCGCCATTCCCGAAAACGCGGCCACTTTTTCGGTAAACTTAGGATTATATTTCATCGTACAAGAACCCAAGGGATAAAAATTGGTATCAATGCAATAATTTAGCCGTGAAAGCTGGGTAAAATGGCGGACAACTTCCAACTCGGTAACTTCCGGCAGAGGTGCCACTTCTTTGCGCAAATATTTAGCCGCAATCTCAGCTTTAACAGCCACATCAGCTGCTGGCAATGCAAAACTGCGTCGGCCAGAAACACTTTTTTCAAATATAAGTTTCATATGCAATTCACTTTATTTTAAGAAGTCCAAAATATCAACTCAATTGGTTAAAACTTCTCTTAAACTTTTTGCGTAACGCTCAATCTCTTCTTTTGTGCGCTTTTCGGTGACGGCCACAATCATATAATTTTCCATACCCGGATAATAACGTCCTAGTGGAAAGCCAGCCGCAAAACCTTTGGCAATCATCGCTTCGACAACTTCATTCGCATCTTTATTTAAGCAAACCGTAAATTCATTAAATGTCGGATTACTGCGCTTAACTTGCAACCCGGGAATCTTTTCTAAAAGCTGACGGCAAAACTCGGCCTTATCAAAATTAAGTTGCGCTAACTGGCGAAGACCTTGCTTGCCTAAAAGCGCCATAAACATCGAGGCCTGAACCGCGCACAAAGACACATTCGTACAAATGTTAGAAGTCGCTTTTTCCCGACGGATATGCTGTTCGCGTGCTTGCAGTGTATTGACAAAACACCGGCGGCCGGCGGCATCCGTCGTTTGTGCAACAATACGGCCAGGCATTTTGCGAATAAATTCTTTGCGGGTGGCCATAAAACCTAAATACGGCCCGCCAAAATTAAGCGACAGCCCTAAACTTTGACCCTCACCGGTGACAATATCCGCCCCCATCTCGCCGGGTGTTTTCAAAAGAGCTAAAGCAATCGGATAAACACTGGCGATAGCAAGGATGCCCTTTTCGTGAGCCTGGGCGATAATATCACTATGATCGTCAATTGTTCCAAAAAAATTGGGATTCTGTAAAATGACAGCGGCGGTTTTTTCATCAAGTTCTTTAGCAATAGCTTTTCGATCCGCCTGTCCATGACTGACGGGAATTTCAACAAATTCAATATCAAGACTCTTGGTGTACGTGCGCAAAATTGTGCGATAAATCGGACTGACCCCGCCGTCCATAACAATGCGCTTGCGCCCGGTGATGCGAACAGCCATCATCAGCGCTTCATAAAGCGCAGTTCCACCGTCGTAAATGGAGGCATTAGCGACCTGCATCTGGGTCAAAGCGCAAATCGCACTTTGATATTCGTAAAGCGCCTGCAAAGTCCCTTGAGAACATTCCGGCTGATAAGGCGTGTAAGCCGTATAAAATTCGGCACGCGAAATAAGAGCACTGACTGCCGCCGGAACATAATGATCATAATAACCGCCGCCAATAAAAAGCAAAAGGTCATCACGGTTTTTGGATGCCAAACGGCGAATATGCTCAACAACTTCCATTTCGGATTTTCCCGCCGGGAGCTCAAAGCTTTTTGTCCGCTGATTTGGCTTAATATCCGCAAAAAGATCATCGATGCTCTTAACTCCAACCACAGAAAGCATCTGAGATATTTCGTCTTGCGTGTTGGCGATATAAGGGTTCAAAAAACTACTCCAAACTTTCAAGAAATTTTTGATATTCGACAGAATTCATCAGATTAGCTTTATCTTCAAGATTAGAAATTTCGATTTTGGCCAACCAGCCTTTTTCATAACAACTGCGATTGATCAAATCCGGCGAAGATTCAAGCTCCTCATTAACTTCAATGACGGTTCCCGACATCGGGCAATAAATATCACTGGCCGCCTTGACAGACTCAATCGACGCAAATTGTTCAAACTGCTCAACTTCTAGTCCTACTTCAGGCAATTCAACAAAAGTAATGTCGCCTAACGCGGATTGCGCATATTCACTAATCCCGATAGTCGCGATATTATCATCAATGTGAATCCACTCATGCTCTTTGGTGTAAAGATAATCTTCCATCACTTCCATCGCCGCTCACTCCTTTTTTTAGTTCAATTGCGGAAAGTTCCCTGTTTATAAAATGGCTTAGCCGTCACAACAACTTGAAAATTCTTTTGATCATCTCCGACAAAAAGCTTTTCCCCTTTTTTCCCGTGTGCTGTCGCGACAAACCCAAGTCCAATGCCTTTTTCTAAAGCCGGTGAAAACACAGCGCTGGTCACAACCCCGATTTCTTCTGCATTAAGCGAAAAAATCTTAAAACCGCTGCGCGCAGAACGCCTGGTGTCAGAAATAAAAGCGATTAGCTTCCGGTCAAGGCCCGACTGCTTTTGCTTTAAAAGAGCCGACTTGCCAATAAAATCTTTATCCCAATCAATAAATCTTTCTAACCCAGCCTCCAGAGGTGAAATGTTTTCATCTAGCTCGTGGCCATAAAGACTATAGCCCATTTCCAACCGCAAAACGTCCCGACTTCCCAAACCCGCCGGCTTAGCACCCAAAGTCAAAAGCTTATCCCACAACTCTCTGGTGCGCTCAGACGGAAAATAAATTTCATAACCTAACTCGCCGGTATAACCCGTGCGACTGACAATCGCTTTGATGCCCAAAACGTCAAACTCACCAAAAGTATAAAAGTTAAGTTTTTCAAATCCTTTAATAAAACGCGAAAGAAGCTCGCGCGATCCGGGGCCTTGAATATCTAATTTTCCCGTCTCAAAAGAAATATTTCGAAATTCGGCTTTCGAAGTTAAATTCTCAACAAAATGCGCTGCATCTTTTTCCATCGTCGCGCCATTGACAACAACCATCCACTTTTTGTCCGCAAGCCGATAAACAATCAAGTCATCTAAAACACCGCCGTCTTCTTTTAATAAAACGCCATAGCGGCACGCCCCAACAGCCAAATCACTTAAACGCTGTGTCACCAATCGATCTAGCCCAGAGTCTTGCAATGAGCCTTCAATAATAAACTCACCCATGTGCGATGTGTCAAATACCGAAACTTCCCGTCGGGCAACAGCATATTCCGCCAAAATCCCCTGATACTGCAAAGGCATATCCCAACCGCCAAAGCCAACCATTTTAGCGCCAAGGGCAATATGATTTTGGTAAAGCGGCGTTTGCTTGAGTGCTGTTTGTTGAAAATGCATTAACCCTGCGATCAGATGAAATTAAATTTTTAATAATCGGTATGATATATAAATGTTTAAAAAATGTAAAGCGACAAATTTTGTTTCATTGCACTGCGAAATGACGATTGTCAATCTGATAATAATTTTCATTATCAGACTTGCCGGTTCGATAAATCACAAAATTATAAACTCCGCGCTCAAGCACAAGCGGCGGATCAAAGTTAAAGACAGCTACACCGTCGGAAGATTCCTTGGGCACTTGCGCGGCAGCCAAATTTTGTGATGTAAAATTTTTCCCGACCGGCAGCCAAATAGGTTCCAGAGGATCTGAACGATAAACAGACGCGACAAGAGAATCCGTCGGATCCCCTTTTTTCCAAACTTGCGTCAAAAGAAATCGTGCGACTGTCGATTGGCGAATCGCGACCCTTTGACCTTCAAACATATAAAACTTTTCAGAAGTTCCGATATTATTAACCGTGCCCGTCAATAATAGCTGTCCATCAGGCGGTAAAGGAAGTTTCTTTATTTGCTCTTTAACTTTTTGGCCATCCAAAAGCCAAACACGCCCTAATATATCGTCGGGAAAACGTTGATTTAAAATCAGCGTACGATAACTTAATATTTCCTCTTCCTGCTGCCAGATCCGACTGCTGGCCAAAGTCCGAAACGATGCAACAGCACAATCCTTAAGTAGATTATTACGAATAAGCCCAACTAAAACGACATCGTCATCAAAAGTATTATACGCCGTTGACGAAGCGATATAAATCGAGTCGCCCGTCGGTGGTGGGACAACCACATATCCGTAATCAAGCTGTGCTAATGACTTGATCCCAAACCACTTGATGTTTTCTCGCAATTTTGAGTTAAGACAAGAGACAAAATGATTGCGGTGAAAATGGACCCTGTATGTCGCTAAACGATCAACACCTAAAGACTTGATCTTATCCGACAAAAATGTTGTCGCCATACGCGGCATATAAACATCGTCAACAAAAACATAAAGATTAATCGTCGCATGTACGACTAGAACGCCAAAAAAAATCCATCGCAACGGCATTTGAACCCGGGCATTATTAGAATTTATTCTTTTTGCCAAATCATTAAGCGCAAAAACAATCAAAACAATAATACCGATAATCGTTGGAAAATAATTAGCGCCATACTGAGCGACTTTTGCCACTTCGGCCATAATCGGCGAGGAAACGCTTAACAAAAGCACGCCAATGATTTTCATTCGAGAAAGCCAAGCTTTTTCTTTGAAAATTCGCCAAAGCAAATAAAGAACTGCCGACAAATATAAGGGAAAAAGAACCGGCAAAATCAAAAGAAGATATTTGAAAATCCAAAACCAGCCGCCTCTGAACTGACCAACATTAATATGCGCAAACCATTGTTGCAAAGCCACTTGATTATAATAAAAGTGATTAAACGCACCGCTGATATGAACATATTCCATGTACTGTTTAATGTTAAGAAAAATATCCGGTAAATTCAGATAAATAAAAATTATCAAAAATCCAACAATGACCAAAAACGCAGCGCCGACTAGATTTTTAAAATACGCTACGTGAGTTTCTCTTTTTATAGCTGACAACACCCCAAAAAAAGCAACCGCATAATACGGCACATAAAGAGTACTGACGGTTGATGAAAAATAAGTTAAGCCCAAAGTCAACCCCGACAACAAAAACCACAAAGGCCTAAAACGGAATTTTACAGTATTTAATAAGAAAACCACGGCGCTCAAAAAAAACATCAAGCCCAGCGTCTGATGTTTGGCAAATAAAATATAGATATACGGCCAGTAACTCAAAGCAAAAGCAAAATAACAAAACAGCGCAATCCAATTACCCCACAACCGCCGGGCGATATAAAAAATCAGAATCGACGAAACCGCAATGGCGATAAGTCCAACGAGCATTAAAGGACGCAAACTTTCAAAATCATTAAGAAGAAACTGAAATAATGAAATTGCAACCACATAAAACTCTTTACCATGCAGCCAACGTACTTTTTCAATACCTTCAGTAACATGAATTTCGGAAAGATAATGCACATAAGGAATGCGCAGTGCCGCAGGCATGTAATAAACTTCCGCGTCGGTCGGCCAGGGGTTAATATTCCACAGTGCAAAACCAAGACACACGGCAATCAAAAGAGAAAACAAAATGACAAAACGAGAAATGAGATAGGATTGTTTAGCAGAATTCACGATAATCAACTTTTTATCAAGAATTAAATCATTTAAAAATAACGCGCCCAGAGGGATTTCCCCAGCGGCTTTGCCGCTTAG
>CAZNNZ010000007.1:26564-29280 GCA_964574575.1 uncultured Planctomycetales bacterium | reverse complement strand
TCTTGGATTGATCTTGAAGAAGTGTGTAGGTATTCATAAGTATAAAACTAATACTAGTAAAATTTTAGTATATAGATTTTATTAGGGAAATGCGGGTTGTCAAGGAATTATTAGAGGGATACTAACCCGATTTTATGACGTCGTATCCAAAATGCCTAACAGACGGGTCAAGGAATTGATTTCCGCCTCTACAAGGTCAAGGTCATGCTCCAAAATGATGGCCAAATGCTTGGCTAAGGGAGATTTTTGCTTGCTATAAAGCTGGCTAAGATCACGTTTAATCCGTTTTAAAAAAATAATTCGGCCGCGCAACTTTTTGTAAGCAATTTTTTTGTCCACATATGGCAAGAAATATAAAGACAAATCAATATTAAAGAATGGCCGTTCAATAGAAACAAAACTTTCAGTAATCAAATGATCAAATATCTTGCGCCCCTTGGGAGTAATGCTATAAACAAACTTTTCTGGAAACTTCCCTTCCCGGCCAACATCCTTATGGATCAACCCAAGCTGTTCCATTTTCTTTAAAGGATAATAAATCGACTTGACTTTAAGTCCAACAAAAGCAAAAAGCTCTTCATCAATTTTACGTTTAATCTCGTAACCATGCTTAGGGCCGTCGACTAAAAGACCTAAAAAAAGCATTTCATTTTCAATCATGGCAATACCGTAAACTCCTTACCCAACAATGCAAAAATAATATCAGCCGCTTTGGCTTTTGCAGAACTGCTCAGTGATGAAATCTCAACGAGCGTTCCGACATTAGGAGTTGGACTAAAAAATATACCAACCTCCGTTGTGTTGACACTGCCGGGCACGCCCATAACCACAATAATTTTACGATCTCGATCTTCAATAAAAACATCTAAATTCTTTACGGTAGTTGTTTTTTGGTCTGATGTTTTATTTGGCTCTTTAGTCACGCCATCAGCAAAAACATTTTGCGGTAATTGTTGAGTCTCACTATTTGCATATTTTATAACCGATGAGAAACACTGATCCCAAGAGCAAGAAAATGTCGACTTCAAAGACTCAGTGCGAGCCTCCTCCAATGCTTGTGTTGAAGAACCCCAAAGAAGTTTCGCTTCTTCTTTAAACGCCGCACACCCCATTAGACTAAACAATACAAAAATAAAAAAAACTAAATTCATTATTTTCATAAAACTCCCTTATTTACCTACAAGCCAACGCCCGTTTTCCTCTGCCATTCTCTTTAATAACGGCACCAAATAATCTTCTTCCATCCGGAAGCGATCCGAAATAAGTTGGCAATATTCACGAAGATCCCTCGCAAAATTTCTCCCCTGCTCCAGAGGATTAGCTGGACCATATTTTTCAAAAAATCCAAATGTTTGGACTTTCAACTGCTTAATGTCTTGCGTCAAGAATTCAATGATTTTCAGTGCCGGACGGTTCTCGTTATAAAAATTTTTAAGTTTGGTATAAAATCGTTCATCTTGCCGTCCTAAATAATTATAAATAATTTCACGGCATTCACCCGTCTTTTGACGAGCATTGCGATAATCGTTGCGCAGCGACGCAAGCTCGAGCAAAGAAAGATTAATAACATCTCTGCGCTGGCGAAATATCTCTAAAGAATTTTCAATCATAAGAATATACGGCGTTTAAAATATCATGGCGGCTGACAATCCCAACAATCTTGCGCTTTTCCATCACAGGAAAAACATGAATCTTTTTGCGCACAACCAAGTTGACAATTTCATCAAGACTCGTTGTTGTTTTAACCACAATCACTTTTTTTGTCATCACTTGCCCTACGGTCATCTCGCGAAACATCGCCAATCGTTTATGAAATTCTTCATCTGTCTTTTTAACAAAAGCCTTATTGATCATCATAAAAAGGTCCGTCATCGAGATAATCCCCACCAGCCCAACTGTTTTGCTGACAACCGGAAAAGCGGAAACTCTCTTTCGCAACATCAAATGCGCAACTTGACGGATTAGCATATCCTCATAAACAACAACCACTTCATCAGTCATAATATCGCCAACAAAAATCATCCAACGCCTCACTTTTTATTATTGAATTTCAGCTGGATATTTAAACTCTTCGCAAATTTTTTCAAAACTCAAAGCCTGTGCACGAGCTTGGACGAGCTTAAAGGTAAGAAGTTTTTCTTTATCCCGCAGATGTTGGTTAACCTCTTGAAATTGCTCAAGCTGTTTCTGCAAATCTTGAATTTGAGCAACATTGACCGCCTGTTGCGCAGTTTCTTGACGGCTAACCAAAAGCTCTTGCGTAAATTTCCTAATCGATTCATCCTTTTGGCTAATCTCTTGACTTAGCAATTGCATATCGCTATTAAGCTTAACCAAAGCGCTATTGGCCGCCACGATCTGCTCTTCATTTTGCAAACGAACTCTTTTGAGTTCCTCTTGGGTAGCAGACAAAAGGCTGGTCGTTTCTTGAGCGGATTGCGCAATGACTTCCAACTCCTTGAGCTTGCTGGCATAACCATCAATCTGAATTTTAAGCTTTTGATTTTCGTCGGTAAGATTGTTTAACTCATCAGTTTTTACCGTGTCCTGTTTTTGCGCAAAAGCGTTTTGCAAGCTTTCAGTTTCGGCGGCTAAACGAGTGATAACTTCAATCGCTTGCACGGCCTGCCCATCAGCTTTTTGCGATAAAAAATTTAAATCCTTTTCGAGCTGTGCAAAACGCAATTGCACCTCTGCAGCATCCTTAGACATTGCT
>CAZNNZ010000007.1:10420-26554 GCA_964574575.1 uncultured Planctomycetales bacterium | reverse complement strand
TTAATATTTTCTTCTGCCCAACTAAATTTGCCTTTCATCTCGTCGAGCTGTACAGCAAGAGTATTAGCTTGCCCACGAAGTTGCTCTTTTTCTGCATTGGCCAATTTTAAATCCGCCTGGGCTTTTTGAAACTCATCTAAAGGTGCTAACTTTGCACTATCCGGCAAAGAAGAATACCCGCCAAAAAGAAATGCAACGCCCAATACAAAACTTAAAATGACAAAAACAGAAAGAATGATAATTAATAATGACATGATTAGTAATACTCGTTTGTTTTTAGATATCTGACATAATCTTTGACCGCTTGATCAAGACTCAAAAAAGGCTCTGTATAACCTGAATTTCGCAATTTTGTCATATCGGCTTGCGTAAAATACTGATACCGCGCTTTTAAATGCTCGGGCATATCAATATATTCAATATTGGGCTTTTTCCCGACGGCGCTAAAAAGTGCACCCGCCAAAGTATTCCACGTCTGCGCTTGTCCCGTGCCTAAATTAAAAATCCCATTTATCTGCGGATTCTCCAAAAAATAAATGACAACATCAACCGCATCTTTGACATAAATAAAATCCCTCTTTTGTTCGCCATCCTTGTAATCAGGATTATACGACTTGAATAAACCCATTTTTCCTGTTGTCATCATCTTGGTGTAGGATTTTGCAACAACGCTGCGCATTTCCCCTTTATGATACTCGTTGGGACCAAAAACATTAAAAAACTTAAGGCCAACCATCTTATCTGTGACCTTTTGGTCTAATGCCCAAATATCAAACTTTTGTTTCGATTCCCCATACAAATTCAATGGCTTTAAACGCCGTGTTGTCTTTTCATCATCAGAGTAGCCTTCGCCACCATCTCCATATGTTGCGGCAGAACTGGCATAAATAAAACGCACACCTTTTTTCAAACACCATTCTGCTAAATGCTTCGTATACAAGAAATTATTTTGTTCATAAAAATCAGCATCGGTTCCCGTCGTGTCACTGCAAGCGCCCATATGAACAATACTTTCAACCTTAGGATCAACCGTATCAGCTAAAATCGTTTTGAGAAAATCTGCTTTATCAATGTATTGGGTATAACGTTTTTTCTTAATATTAGCGCTCTTAGGGTCATTGCTTTCAAGATGATCAACAACAGCAATATCACTCCAACCAAAGATGTTGAGTTTTGCAATAATACAACTGCCAATAAATCCTGCCCCGCCTGTTACAACGATCACAATCAAACCTCTTATAATTTTTTCGACGCGCTATCGGCCAAAAAACGTCCGATTTCAACCCCGATATCATACCCTAACGTTTCAAAATAATCCGTCTGGCTTTTTGCCGTTTTGGCTTGGGAAAATTTAGCTAAAATTTCTTCATTATCAACCCCAAGAACGGTGCCTTCAACTTGGAGACTATAACTTTTTAATTTTCTTTGCCAAGGTTTTGAAAAATGCTTCTTTTCTTCAAGTTGAATAATACGACCCCTAATCACAAAATCAGCCCTCTGTGCATCTTGCCCAGCCAAAATTTTAAACGGAATGCCGCTGGAACCTAACGCATCCGCAATCCCCTTAACAATCATTAAAGAAACATGATCAAGTTGATCGCTGGCCTGCACATTTTCGCCGGCGCTAAAAGGCACAATCAAAAGCTTGCCACCTTTAGCTAACTTTTCTTTTTGAAAAACCAAAGCTTGCGCCAAAATAGAAGGCTCTGATGCCTTGGGAACTTTCAAGTTGCGATGAGAACTACAACCTAAAAAAATCAAAACAGGAAAAAGCAAAACAAGGAATAATGTTTTTTTCATGAAAAATTCTAACACAAGCCCTCGATTGCCTCAAGGAATAATGCTAAATTATAGGCAAACTGTGGTCGATGAAATGTGTTAGCGACGATTTTTGGCTGTTAAATGAGCAAGATTTAAAGATAACTCTTGGGTTAGATTTTCTTTTTGTACCCGCCATTCCCAGTTTCCCAGTACTGTGCCGGGAATATTCATTCGACTTTTTTCATCAAGATCAAGAATATCTTGCATCGGAATAATCGCTAAAACTGCGTTGGAACTTAACGCCAAAACCATAAGATCACGCGAAATGCTATCTTTCGTAACTTCTCTTTTAAAATATACCTTTAAAAATTTCTTTTCATAATCTGCGGCATCCTTGCCAAACCATCCCTTGGTCGTATTATTATCGTGCGTGCCGGTGTAAACAATACACTCCGATGTAAAATTATCCGGCAAATACGGATGCTTAAGATCGCCATTAAAAGCGAATTGCAAAATTTTCATGCCCGGCAGATGAAACTTTTCCATCGCTTGTGTGACATCGGGAGTGATAACCCCTAAATCTTCGGCGATAATCGGAAGATTTGGATAAACTCTTGCCAAATGACCCAAGAAATCCTCACCGGGCCCTTTAGCCCAATGCCCATTGACGGCCGTCTTCTCTGCCGACGGAATTTCCCAATATTCCAAAAGTCCACGAAAATGATCAATGCGAACCACGTCAAACAAATCCAAATTATGCATAACACGCTTAGCCCACCACCCATAATCGCTGGCTTTGAGTTTTTGCCAATCATAAACCGGATTGCCCCAACGCTGGCCAGTTTTGCTAAAATAATCTGGCGGAACACCTGAAACAAAAACCGGCTTTAGCTTTGTGTCCAATTTAAAAATCTCTGGATTGCCCCAAACATCCGCACTATCTTCATTGACATAAATCGGGATGTCCCCGATAATCTCAACTTTTTGCTTGCGGCAATACGTCCGCAACAAAGCCCACTGTTTAAAAGCCACCCATTGAAAAAATTTTATTTTCTTAATTTCGTCTGGAAATTTAGCCTGAAACTCTTTTAAAATATCCGTGCGACGATTACGCAAATCTTCTGGCCAATCGCTCCAGAGAGATCCATTAAAACGTTTCTTTAAAATCATAAACTGGGCATACGCATCCAGCCAAAAACTGTTTTTTTCACAAAACGAAGAAAAATCGCCTTCTTCAAGGCTTGTATTCTTAAATCGCCCAAAAGCTTGGTCAAGCAAATTATTCTTCTTTTCAATGACACTCAAATAATCCACGTGGTCGGGCTTAAACGCTCCCGCAAAAACAGCTAATTCATCTTTTTTAAGCAAACCGTCTTTGACCAAAAGCTCAGGACTGATAAATAACGTATTAAGCGCAAAGGCCGACGGACTACTGTACGGACAATTGCCATAAACCGCATCCGTTGGATTTAACGGTAAAATTTGCCAATATTTCTGTTTCGCCGCATTTAGAAAATCAACAAAATCATAGGCGGCCGGACCGAAATCTCCAATTCCGCCAACCGACGGCAAAGACGAAATATGCAACAAAATACCACTAGAGCGTGTTAACATAAAATCCTTTAGGAATAATGCCCGATTAACTTACCGCTACTTTTAAATAGCGTCCCAAATTTTCAAAACCAGCAACCCAATCCTCGGCGGGTTTGTTGCCGTTCTTGACTTTTTCTTGCATGGCAGGATAAATTGTGCGCGTCATCGCAAAGTAAAGATTTTGTGTTTTCCATAAATCAAGATTCAAAGAAAGCATACGCAAAATGCGCAAAACAGTCGCGACGGTCCGCCCTAAGTCAATATCATGCGGATTAGCATAAAATTGCGTCATTAGCTTCTCAATTCTTTTGCTGGCAACAAACCCAAGATTTTCTTTATCCCGAGTAAATGTCCAGCGACGGATTTCTTGTGCAATCCTTTCAAGTTTGTCCAAATCCAAAAAATCATTTTCTAAAATTGTCGTCATATCCCGCGTCAAAACAAACTCAACAGTCATCGCCAGCGCTTTGGGCAGAGGAATTTTAAGATCCGGCCTGATGCGCATCAGAGGATAATAATGCTCATAAATCTCACGAAAATTGACCGCTATCGCGTCCATTGTCGACTCAAAAATCTGATTGAGCACTTTACCCTGCTCATTTCTAAAAAGATCCCAAAGCGAATAATTATTCTGCCCAAAATACTTGTTCATCAGACCAATAACTTCAGGAATATTGCTGCGCGAAAAATTTTCATGCAGTACGGTGTGCATTTTTTTAAACGTCTCTTCACTCTCATGCAGGCAAACCCCGCCATTTAAATTGTAATCACCAAAATAAAGCACCGCAAAATCAACATCCACTTCTTCCCAAGTTATCAGCGATCGGATCTGCACGCGGCCAATTAAAAGACGTTGTTTGCCAATCTCATATTCATGCGAAACCAAAGTCCGGATGATATAACAATAAACATGCGCCGTTTCAGGAAACTTTTCAAACGCGGACGATATTGCAAAATGCACACCGACATTAAGAAGACTGATGCTTGACGGCTTAACAAAACGTTTATAAACTTGGGCGCCGTTCTTATATTCAGCTATATTCCCGACGGCAAGTTCCAAACGCCTCATAAAATCCTCTTCAAAATCAATACCCACAATTTCTTTAACCAGTTGAATAACGCGTGCCGCATAACGCAAAATCTGGACCGTCTCAATACCGGAGATCTCATCAAAAAACCAACCGCAGCTGGTGTACATAAACATCGCGTGCCGCTGCGACTCTAACAATTTAAGCGCTTTAATTCTTTCCTCTTTTGTCAATCCTTCACGAAAATGTTTTGCAAAAAACTTCTCAACTGAAAGCTCAGATCGATCTAACACAACACTAATATATTGATCACGCACACCCCAGGGATCTAAGCAGAGACCAAGCATTTCGCGTTCAAAAACCGGAACAGTCATGTCCCGAAGCCAATCGAGTGCCTCGCGTAGCGGCTGACGCCATGTTTGTTGCCAATCACCACTGGAAATTTTGCAACCACAATTACTGCGCCAACGCTCAACACCATGAGCACAACTCCACGAAGAGCGCTCATGAATTTCGACTTCATAAACCGGCGGATTAAGGCTCAAATACTCGGCATAAATCGTCGGTTGGGCAAGTTTTTTTGATTCAAAAAGATACAAGCAATACGACAAAGCCATATTGCCAAAACGATGGTGGTGTCCAAAAGTTTCACCGTCGGTTGCCGCATGCACAAGGCGCGAGTCTAAACCATCTTTGGGAAACGAACTACTCAAACGATTGGCAAAATTTTCACCATTGCTTAACAATCCGCCAAAAGCAATATCATGCGAAATAAGCCCATCATAAAAAAAGATAGCAATGCTTTTGCCGGAAGGCAATTGACATAGATATGGATGATCAGGATCAATGGCACCATCTTTTATTGTTATCCAATTTTTGTCAGCAATTTTACGAAATCTTTTTGCCTGTCGTGGAGCAAGAATCGTAAATTTAATATCCATCTTGGCCATCATTTCCAAAGATGCAATGTCTACTGCTGTTTCAGGCAACCACATTCCCTCTGGCTTGCGGCAAAACCGAGACTGAAAATCAGCAATCCCCCAGGCAATTTGCGTCCGACGGTCGTGCTCATTACACAAAGGTAAAATCATATGATTATAAGCTTGGGCTATCGCCGCACCATGCCCTGAAAAATTTCCAAGACTCACCTTATCCGCTTCAATAATTGCATCATGAATGTGTGGAGCAAAACGCTGCAACCAAACTAACAGCGTCGGCCCAAAATTAAAACTTATTTTAGAATAATTATTAACGATGTCCCGAATATTGCCTTTGTCATCGAGAATACGTGAAGCAGAGTTGGGAGCGTAACATTCTGCAGTAATCCTTTCGTTCCAATTGCGGTAAGGATGCGCAGAATCTTGAATTTCAATTTCTTCAAGCCACGGATTTTCACGAGGAGGCTGATAAAAATGGCCGTGCAGACAAACAAAATTTTTGATTTTATCCGCCATCAGATTAGAAAAAAAATTGGTGCAAAATTTTCTATTTAACGCGTTTTAAAAACGTAACCCCAAGAGGCGGCAGCGTCAAAGACAAAGAACATTCCCGACCATCCCATGCAATATTTTCACAATGAACACCAGACCCATTGCCAATATTAGCGCCACCATAAAATTGAGAATCACTATTAAAAATTTCCTGCCAAAATCCTCCCGCGGGCACTCCTACACGATACTGATAACGCGTAACCGGGGTAAAATTACAAACAACCAAAATATTATCCTCAAATGCCGGACCTTTGCGTACAAAAGAAAGAATACTGTTTTGCCAATCCCCATGATTAATCCATTCAAAACCATAAGGCTCAAAATCAAAATTATGCAGTGCCGGTTCACGACGAATAAGCGCATTAAGATCACGAACAAGGCTCTGTATCCCGCCGTGCTGGGAATATTGCATCACGTGCCAATCGAGGCTATTTTCGTGTTGCCATTCACCCCATTGACCAAATTCATTACCCATAAAAAGCAATTTCTTGCCCGGGTGACCAAACATGTAAGCGTACAATAGCCGTAAGTTCGCCCATTTTTGCCAATCATCGCAGGGCATTTTTCCAAAAATCGAACCCTTGCCATGAACAACTTCATCATGCGACAATGACAAAACAAAATTCTCGGTAAACGCATAGAGCATACTAAAAGTCAATTCACCGTGATGATATTTGCGAAAAATCGGCTCTTTTTTAAAATACTCAAGCGTGTCATGCATCCAACCCATATTCCACTTCATGCCAAACCCCAAACCGCCATGGTTTGTCGGACGAGAAACTCCTCCCCAAGCCGTTGACTCTTCGGCAACCATCTGGACATCTGGAAACTGACGATAAATCACTTCATTCATTTGTTTAATAAAACTAATCGCCTCAATATTGTCACGACCGCCATAAATATTAGGAATCCACTCGCCTTCTTTACGGGAATAATCCAAATAGAGCATCGAAGCGACAGCATCAACGCGCAGACCATCCACATGATATTTATCAAACCAAAACAAAGCACTGGAAATTAAAAATTCTTTGACTTCATTGCGGCCAAAATTGTAAATATAACTTTTCCAATCCGGATGAAAACCTTTTTGCGGATCACTATGCTCGTAAAGATGCGTGCCATCAAAATACGCTAAACCATGCCCATCGCCCGGGAAATGCGAAGGCACCCAATCGAGCAAAACACCAATCCCGTTATTATGAAAGCAGTCGATCAAATGCATTAAATCTTGTGGATTGCCGTAACGACTGGTTGGGGCAAAATAACCCAAACATTGATAACCCCACGAACCATAAAACGGATGTTCCATAATGGGCATAAGTTGCACATGCGTAAAGCCCATTTTTTTAACATAATCGACAAGATAATTAGCGTGTTCCTGATAAGTTAAAGAACGATTACCCTCCTCGGGAACACGACGCCAAGAACCCAGATGAACTTCATAAATTGAAAAAGGAGCTTTCAAAGAATTATTTTCACGACGATTTTTCATCCATTTCGAATCATTCCACTTATAATCAATATCCCAAACTTTGGAAGCTGTTTTGGGAGCAACTTCAGCAAAAAAAGCAAATGGATCAGCTTTATCAGCTTCAAAACCGTTATGCCGCGAAGCAACATGATATTTATAAATTGTCCCCTGCGAAAGATTGGGAATAAAACCTTCCCAAATACCCGAACCATCCCAGCGTGATTCAAGCTTATGTGTCCCGACATTCCAACCATTAAAATCCCCAATCACCGAAACCCATGCCGCATTAGGCGCCCAAACCGCAAAATAAACACCGCTAACCCCTTGACGCTGCATTTGATGCGCACCTAATTTGTCATACAGCTGAAAATGGTTGCCCTCTTTGAAAAGATAAATATCCTTTTCTCCAAAACGGGATACATCATGATAAATATTTTGCATGGCAGCTACCTTGCGGGTGACGGTTGGATGTTCTTTGAGCTTAGGCATTTGGCTCCTTTGGTTAGTTGATTTATTATACATAAACCAAACTACTTGCCTAAACTTTTTCGTAAAATTAATTAGAGGAAAAATTATTTCGAATTTAAAAATTTAAATGCTAAAAAAATTATTGGTAGGATTAAATTTTGCAGACCCCAAAACATTCTTAAACATTTCCAAAGAAAGCCCACATTGCGGCCGACACAAATAATACCCTTGTCCGGCATCGACCCCGAGATTACGTGCGGCCTCAAGATCTTTTTGTGTTTCAATGCCCTCGGCAATGACAAGAATTCCATGACGCTTACAAAACCCGAGAACAAATTCAACAATACTTCGCTTTAATTCATTTTTATACAAATCACGAATAATATAGCCGTCAATCTTAACAAACTGCGGACGAATTTCAACCAACGACTCCAAACTTGAATACCCGCGTCCTAAATCATCAATTGCAAAAGTAAAGCCATATTCTTGATACGGCTTTAGTCTTTCAAAAAATAATTGAAAATCTAAAATGGCTGACATTTCCGTGATTTCTAAAACGATATTTTTGGGATCTATTCGGTAATTCTTAATCAATTGTACAACTCGGCTAAACTCAACAGATTCAATAAAATAAGGATTACAATTTAAAAATATTTTCTCACAATATTTATTTTTAGAAATTGCTGCAAGCGCATTAGACCATGCTAGAAGTTCAATTTCAGGATAAACGCCAAAATGCAAAGCCATTTTAAAAAATTGTTCAGGATTTTTTAAATACCCCGTTGTGACAGGACGCGTCAAAGTCTCAAACCCTAAAAATTCAAACGGAAACAATTTATAAATTGGTTGATAATACGAAACAACATCCCTCTCATTTAAGATACGATGAAGTTCTGTTAAAGTTTTTTCATCGCCTGAAGAGCCCATGCCTTTTCGACGCAAAATAGCATCCATACGAGCAAAAAGTTCTTCATGCTCACATGGCTTTGCTAAAAAATCATCCGCGCCAAGATAAAAACTTTTTACCTTATCTTCACCATAAGAATAAGCACTTAAAATAATTATCGGGATATGTTTTAATTGTTCATCGTGTTTAATTCGACGACATACTTCAAAGCCATCCATGCCGGGAAGGGCCAAATCTAAAATAACAAGATCATGCTTGGGGGAAATTTTTTGGAAAGCATCTTCACCAGAAAAAGCAGTCCGAACATCATACCCGCGCGTCTCCATAAGCATCTGCAAGATGCGAGTCTGATGCTGTTCATCATCAACGAGGAGGACTTCTTTAGGTTGTACCATATCGCTTTTCCTAGGCCTTCTCTCTTAAAAAACTCTATGTCTGAAAGATCACGAAAAGATTAACACTCCAAGTATAAATATCTTCGAGGATATTGTCGAGAGCAGCCGCAGATATATTTTAAAATTCTCATAAGCAAGAAAAGATGTAAAGCATTTAATATGAAGCGTTTGCAATATGTGGCATCACTAAAAGAAAGCGCTCGTATTTTATGAAGAAAAAAAGACAACAAGTTGCTACGTAGTTCTACTTACTTCTGATGTATTCGCAAAAAACGAGATTTACCCCATGGTCAACGACAGGAGCTTTGCGGCTAATTTCGCTAAATTCACAGAGGACATCGGGAAAAAATGTATCGCACAAAAATTCCTTTTCAATCTGGGTTAAATAAATCTTTTGACAAGCTGGATGGTTGACGGCCTCTTTAAAAATTTGAGCCCCCCCTATCACAAAAATTTCACCCACAGCGTCTTGTTTCTTCGCCAAAGAATTTAAAGCATCTTGCAAGCTGGCAGCATGAATAACACCGCTGGGAACGGCCAAAACAGATTGCCTCGAAATGACAACATTAAGCCTCTCAGGCAATGGACGAAACTTCAAGGGAATTGAATCCCATGTCTTTCGTCCCATAATGACAGCATTTATTTTTTTAGCAGATGACAGACGTGTTGTAATCGTTTTGAAATGTTTTAAATCTTCAGGCAAATGCCAAGGCAGAAGGCCATTTTTGCCAATGCCAAATTTACTGTCCAGTGCCACAATAATACTAAAGGGAATCATAAAAAGAATAATCTAAACTGCGATTGGGAATTTAATAAACGCATCATGCTCATAATTGACAAGCTCAATATCTTCAAAAGTAAAATCCAAAACTTTCTTTTGAGCGAGCTTCAAACGGGCCAGCGGTTTACAAAAGCGGGTCAATTGAACTTTAATACCATCGACGTGATTTAAATAAATATGTGCATCACCTAAAGTATGAACAAAAATACCGGCAGTTAAATTGCACTCGACGGCCACCATGCTCATAAGTAGTGCATAACTGGCAATATTAAACGGGACACCCAGGGCCACACCCGCCGAACGCTGATAGAGTTGACAATCGAGGCGCCCATTGCAAACATAAAACTGAAAAAATGCATGACACGGCGGTAAAGCCATACGGTCAATGTCTGAAACATTCCAAGCACTGACAATATGCCGTCGAGAATTAGGATTTTTCTTAATCTGTTCAATAACTTGCGTAATCTGGTCAACATATTCTTTATGATAAGCCTGACCATTTTCATCACGGACAAACTTTTCCCATTTGCGCCACTGATAACCATAGATCGGGCCTAAATCACCATCCTCTTTTGCCCACGCATTCCAAATCGGAGTAAATTCCTTAAGGCCTTCATTAATATTAGTTGAGCCTTTAAGAAACCACAAAAGTTCCCTGACAACAGCACTAAAAAGAATCTTTTTGGTCGTAAGAATTGGGAAACCATCCCGAAGGTCATATTTAGACTGATACCCAAAAACAGATAAAGTCCCCGTGCCAGTACGATCTTCTTTTTTTTCACCATGCTCAAGAATGTGTTGGCACAAATCCAAATATTGCCGCATCGACCTAATCCTCTATGTGATTTGCCACATTTTATCGCGATACTCTTTAACCATACGCTGGGTATTAAAAAATGCACTGCGTTCTACACAATGGATCATTTTATCAATCCACTGACTTTTGGCATTGAGATTACCGGACTTTAATGTTTCATAATAAAGCACCATCGCCGCCTTTAAAGTCTGCACGAGGGCTTTGGAATCTTCGTCCAAACGCAAATCACTTTCGGTCCCAATATTTTCACCAGAATGCTGATACCCAAAAATCCAACCAATATCATCATTAGCAGCTTCAACAACCCAGCCGTCTAATGTCGTCATTTGAACAACACCGTTAATAATCGCTTTCATACCGCTGGTGCCAGAAGCTTCAAACGGCGGCAGTGGATTATTAAGCCAAACATCAACGGAATTCGTCAAAAGTTTTCCAAAGTAAGTGTCATAATTTTCTAAAATCAAAACCTTGATAAGATGATTGTGGCTATTTAAATGATCAATATGATCAAGAATATCGTCGATATGCGCCGCGCCGATATTATCATTCGGATGCGCTTTGCCAGCCAAAATAATTTGTATGGGCCCAATATCATGCGCCAAATTGATCAGCGCTTGCGTGTCATGAAAAATCAAAGCCGGACGCTTGTACCCGGCAATACGACGCGCCCACCCTAAGGTAAAAACATCGTCGCGCAATTGCCAATGGCTAACGATGTCCACCAAATTCTTCTTATTAAGCTGATGCGCCGAAAAAATATCGCGGCGAAAATTTTCATCTTTTATCAAACTCTTAACTTGCAATAAATTTTCGGGTTCACGCCGCCAGTCCCCGACGGCACTATTGTATTTGTCAAAAAGTTTTGCGAAACTTTCAGAAACCCACGTATGAGCATGAATGCCGTTTGTAATAGCCCCAATCTTTTCTGCATAACTGGGAAATTGATACCGCATAACTTCCCCATGTTTTTGGGCAACAGCATTAGCTCGACGGCAATTATTAAGAGCCATAATCGTAAAATTGATCTGATTAGAGTCGGGGGAAGATTTTCCAAACTTTTCGGCGGCCTCAATATACTCGGGATTAAGAACCTTGGCCATATCGCTGACATTAAAGCGGTCGTGACCCGCCTCGACGGGCGTATGACACGTAAAAACAAATTTACTTTTAAAATCTTCCATCTGGCTCTTATCTTTCAAAGAAACATACTGCTCAAGCAAAGCACAAGCCGCATGTCCCTCATTTAAGTGAAAGCAATCAATCGAGTAACCTAACTCACGCAAAGCTTTCATGCCGCCAATTCCCAGCAAAGAACGCTGAAAGATTTTCCACCAGACATTATCACTGCGATAAAGCTGGTCTGTTAATTTTTGAAAATGCGGAGGGTTTTGCGGCAAATTAGAATCCAAAAGAATAAGCGGACAAGACGTTTTTTTGTCAAAACTATAAACATAATATTTCCAAAGCCGCAATGACAAAGGCCCATCCTTCGTGTCTATGACGACAATATTTTTAAGAGGAATAAGGCCCGGATAACTTGCTGGGTCCCATTGTAACTCCTCGGGAACTTGACCGTGCTTGTACCAAAAATTTTGTTTAAAATATCCTTTGTTCCACAAAATACCAATCCCGACGAAAGAAACTCCCAAATCCGCTGCACTTTTGATCGTGTCCCCTGCCAAAACGCCTAAACCGCCGCCATAAATCGGGATATCCAACATCTTATCAATCTGGATTTTAAAAAGATAATCACACATCCAATTATTCGAAAAAACATCGTGCTTAAAATACTGGTTCTTCTCGCTCATCGGGCGAGTAAGATTAAAGGTGTTATAAATACTGGGCGCCAAACCATACTCCATCGAAAAATACGCCACCGATTTTTGGTCCGAAGAAAGCAACCGTTTTTCGGCCCCTAAAACAGCATGGACAGGAAAACCAAAGTAAGAAGATTCGGTGACATCCTTATTGTATTGGCTGGAATAATTTTCGATCGACGCGGCTAACTGTTCATAACCAAAACTCAAAGATTCTTTTTTAGCACTCAAGGTTTTCTCCCATTAAAGTTTTAAAAAGACGCGTTATTATACCAAATTTTTTTAAGGTGAATACGTTTTCAAACATTATTAAGGCTTGCTTAATACCAAGTCAAAACGCCAATCTACGAGTGGTTCTGTACCCAGCCGATAGAACGGATTAAATGATTTGCGAAAACTGTAACTAATTTTTGCATGATCCAAAAAACGTTTTAACTTATCGGTATCAAAAAGTTTTTGTGGAGCGCGACAGATTTCACGGTGACTTTTTCCAAGATTAAAATTTTTTTCACAATAAAGAAGATACTCTGCTTTGGCGCTGTCATAATCCGACGATCGGGTTTTGTCCGGCAACTGGCCGATCAAAGCCCGACCACCTTTTTTTAAGGTGCGCATAATATCGACAATGGCATGTTCAATAAAATCATCGTCTAAAAAATTTAGAAAAACAAAATAACTTAGGGCGCAATCCAAACTTTCATCTTTAAAAGGTAGCTGACCAATCTGGCCACAAACAAAATTCTCAGCCGGACAAAATTTAAGGGCATTGGCCAACATCGCCACAGAAAAATCCAGTCCAACAATACTTTTGACCGACGGCTTAAGCGTTTTAAGTATCCATGCCCCCCCGCAACCTAAATCGGCGAGCGTATCACTCTTTTTAAGTTCTAACCCATCAACAATCGATTGTGTCATAATATTTATTTTTTCTGCAGGCCAAACGATCCCTTCCGAAACTTCCCACTTGCTCAAAAGCCACTGGCGATCGGCATAATCCGTTTTGGCCGTTTGCCCCCACGATTCAAACAATTTTTTTAAGTCAAGACTCATCGATTTAAGCAAGATATGGGTAAATAATTGAACTTCCAAAACGCACCATCGCATCCGGCATAAAGGGGTGCGTAAAAAATTTTGTCATGATTTTTAAAATCCGTTTTTGGCTAAATTTATAACCCGACGGCTCAAAACCCAAATGATGAATTTGACTGGCAGTCGCACCGGTATGATTTTTAAAAAGAATTAAACCGGCTTGCTCAAGCCCGCTGGAGCCTAAGTCCAAAGACTGACATTTAAGAGCTTTGGCATACTTGATCCCTTCCCAAAACAGAAGATTATTCGGACGATATTTAAGCGCTGTCAACGACGAGGTATTAAATTTATAATAAAAAGTTTCTCCACATAAAAGATAAATATTGCCGCCAATAAACTCCCCTTCTTTCGAGTACGCGCCCAGCAAAGCCCCGTTGCCTTTGGCAATCATTTCGTCCCAAATCACTTCAAAAAAACGATACGGCTGGGGAAAAATTCTATACTTTTGTTTTCGAATGCTCAAATGCAAATCATAAAATTTCTTTAACTCTTTTTTTTCACAACGCCGAACAACAACGCCGCTTTTTTCGGACTGCTTGACCGCCGACTTAAATGAGTCGTGGGTATTTTGCCAAATTTTGTGCAAGTCCGGGCGCAAATCAAGTTCATGAAAATTCTCTTTACTTAAATGCTTAAATTCTGGTAATTGACGAGGCAAAGGATCACGCAGATTGCGCAAAGCAATCCGATACTCTGGATATTCACGGCGCAACGACGAGAAAAAACTTTGCCAGTCTTCAAGTGTTTCAACATGCCCATCACAATAATCCGAATAGGACAACATGCAAATCTTCCATTCGAGAAAATTCTTAACAACCGAATAAATAATATAACTGGCCACCCGGCCTTCGCGTTCAATATATTTGACATATATCTTCGAATTATACGTTTTCAAAATAACATTAACCCAATCTTGCGAAGAGAACAAATTACGTTTTAAATCCGGCAAATCCAACTTACGTACAGCTTCTTGAAAAGGCAAAGTTTTGACCATTTTAAAGACCCTTGCCTTGAGTATTGACGACAACTTTAAGCATCACAGGAACAATTTTCGATAAATCATACACTTTAAGGACTCCAAAATTTCGACGCTGTGCATTATCTAAGAATTGAACGGAACGCCAAAGATTTTCATTGTGCTCCAAGACAAAACGCTCAAGCAAAGCAGGGCTAAAATTAGGAAAAACTTTTTGAGGAGAAAAACGCAAAGTTAAAAATCCTAAATAACCCCGCAGCTGTGGATCAAAACGCTCTTTACTTTCCGTCAAAGAAATATACGCCTGCGGACAAAGAATCAAATACCGATACCCCAGCCGATAGTCCCTGATGAGCAATTCCAAACTTGCGGGAACCGCGCGGACATCATCATACTTTTTCTGATAAAGATTCTGAACATAATTTTGACTGGACAAAAACTTTGCCTGCGGATTTAAACTATAAACAAATTGCGCACTGCGCCGATAATCCGACTGACTGCTGGCTAAAAGAAATGATTTTTGCAGCATCATAACTGCCATAAGCATCACAACAGCAGCCAATGCGGCACGAAAAATCCTATCCTTAGCGTGTATCCAAAGTTCTGCTATCAAAAAAGCCACCGCCATAGCCATAAACGGCAAAACAACACCGACGTAACGCGCTCCCTTTTCGCTGGCGAAAGTAAAAATCGCCATCTGTACTAAAGCAATCATAAAAGGAAACAAAAACCAAAAAAGAAAAAAATAGCAAAAAGAGGCGTTTCTAAACGAAATAGATAATAGGGATAAGAAAAGAGGTTGATCCAATTTAACTGCTCGCCTGCCATATTCGCCTGATGAAATATCCACGAAAATATGACAATCGTGTTTTGCCCGCCGTTAAAGTTTCCGACAATAAAAACACAACACAAAAATACCAAAACTGCCCAAAGCCATTTGCGAAAATCCGGTAAACGCTTGGCCGAAATAGCCAAAAATATTTCAGCAAAAGTCATCAGAAGCGGCAACATAATCAGACGATAATTCGAGAAGTACGCGGCGCCAAAACAAAATCCCGAAACTAAAGTCCGCCAGCCAAACTTTTGCGGGAAAATGTAAAAATAAAAACCAGCCAAAACCAATGTCGTGCTTAAAGATTCCTGCATCCCGATGCGGGAATAAAAAACATGACTGGGGAGAATTGCCAAAAGCGCTGTCGCAAACAAGGCTATCTGTGAATTGTTAAAAAATCTTTTTGAAAAAACAAAAGTTAGGCCAAGCGTCCCAACACCAAGCATTGCCGCCAAGAGTCTTGAAATATACCAGTAATCCAAACCGCCAAAGAAAATACGCAAATCGACGAGCATAAACCATAACGTTTTTCCACTGGCCAAACAACGACTCACGTAGGCAAAAACCACTTTTGAAAATTCTTCAAAACCCGCAAGTTTATGATTTACCAGAACTTCTCCCAGCGGACGATTCCAATTTAAATAATACCCTTCATCATAAAAAACGAAATCACTCTGGGTAATTCCATAAAACCGAAAAACAATGCCGA
>CAZNNZ010000007.1:0-10410 GCA_964574575.1 uncultured Planctomycetales bacterium | reverse complement strand
ATCGCCGCCGGCACCGACGGCCGCGCCATGGACGCCGATGGCAATGGCAAGTCCCGCCAAAATTAAAAAAATTCTTGTCCTCTTCATCGTTTGATCCCTAGACCCAGATAAAATAATGGCCGCAATATGCTCCACCACCCCGAGAATGGCTTCATCTTGGTATAACCTTCTGTTTTGGGCGGATAAATCTTAGTGACCGGAACTTCGCACACCCTAAACCCAAGGCGTATCGCTTTATAAAAAAGATAAGGTTCCAACTCATATTCATTAAGCCAATCCTGGTCTAAATTAATCCGTTTATCATTAAGCAGTGCAAGCCGCACAGCCCGAAAACCATTAGTGCTGTCTGTTATCCTTTTACCGCTAAAAAGCGAAAAAAAGAACGGATGTATATACTGTGTTGCAACCCGTCGATAAAAAGGCATCTGCCCATACCCGCCGCCGGGCAAATAGCGCGACCCTTGCACTAAGTCAAATCCTTTTTCGATTGCATCTTTAAGCTTAACAATATCCGACGGATCATCTTTGTCATTGCCGGAAACAAAAAAAACAGCCTCATAACCTTTTTGCCGGGCAAACTCAAAAATTTTTCGCACCCCAAAACCAGCGCCTTTTTGCACATCATTGCGAATGACGGTAATCGGACGGCCTTGGGGCAAGGCATTTAAAGCCCCATCGCTGGAAGCATCATCAATAATGAGCAAATCATAAAGCGCATCATCAGAAAATTTCTGTATAACGCGGCGTATCTTTTCTCCCTCATTAAAAGCACAAATGCCAATCAAATATTTTTTCATCATTAACCTTGGCTGCGTTTATAATCTCCACTTTGGCCGCCTGTCTTTTCCAAAAGTTTGATATCACCAATGACCATTTCTTTGTCCGCCCATTTCATCATGTCATAAATCGTTAGGCATCCGGCACTGACTGCCGTTAAAGCTTCCATCTCAACACCTGTTTTGCCGTCGGACGCAACTTGCGCAATGACAGATATCATAGACGTTTTCGTGAATGTTTCAAAGCGAATGTTAACTTTATTAAGAATAAGCGGATGACAAAGAGGAATGAGCGCAGGTGTTGATTTAGCGGCCATAATCGCCGCAACTTTGGCCGTTTCAAAAACATCGCCCTTAGGCGATCCTGTTGTCATTAAAATTTTGAAAGCTTTAGGCGCCAACTTTATCATCCCAACTGCCGTCGCACTGCGCGATGTAATATTCTTTGCGCTTATATCGACCATTCCCAGCGATTGCTTTAAACTTTCTTTTGTCATAGACGCTCCATAATTAAAGGGATTGCTTCGCTCACCTAACGGCTCGCTCGCAATGACGGTAAAAAATATCTTATTCCAAAATCCGAATGGATCTGGACTTGATGATCAAATAAACAATTTGTGACGTGTGTAAACCAAGCTCACGAAATGATCCGGGGGTAATTTCAGCCCAAAGCTGACAATTATTAACCTGACAACACAACATCACCACATCGCCTGCCAACTCAATTTTTTCAATAACCGCCGGAATTTTGTTGCGAGCGCTAATGCCTCTAACATTATCCAAAGCGATAAGTATATCTTTGGCCTTGATCCCAATTTTTAAGCTCTTAGGAATATCAGCCCGACTAAAAGTTATTTTTAAAACACCTCCGCCAAAATCAAGATCCACGATCTTCTCATCCCGACGCAATTTAACAACAGGAAGCTCCAAAATATTTTCAAAATCCTCATCCATTTGCGAAAGCTGTTTTTCATTAATAAAAACTTTTTCGGGAGTATCAAAACAAAACCGATACCCGCGTTCTAAGACAAGCACCTCTTGGCACAAAAACATGAGCTCCGAAACACTGTGACTGACATAACACATGGGGATTTTAAATTCCTGATTAATAATTCGTAAATAAGAAAGAATTTTATGACAGGATAACGTGTCTAACGAAGAAAGCGGTTCATCCAAAAGAAGCAGCTGCGGCTCATGCAAAAGCGCGCGGGCAATGGCAACTCTTTGTTTTTCACCGCCGGAAAGATTATGCGGCATGCGGTTTAAAAGTTTTCGAATATCAAAAATGTCAATGACACTTGCAGAAAATGTCGCAAGGCAATTCTGGCTGCGCCCATAAAAAATATTTTGCTCGACAGTCATATGAGGAAAAAGCAAAGCATCCTGCCAAACCATACCAACCCGACGCTTTTCAAGCGGCACAGAAATTTCTTTTTCAGAAGAAAAATATATTTCTTCGTTAACGATAATAAGTCCCTCTTGCGGCTCAACAAAACCGGCGAGTGTCTTTAAAAATGTCGTTTTACCACTGCCCGAGGATCCATAAACTCCCGTAATGCCGCGGCGCAATTCTCCGGCGAGCTTTAACTCAAAATCACCAAATTTTGTTTGTATATTAAAGCGCACAAACATTACTTTTCGTTCCCTTTTTGACTGCGACGATGATAATGATTGCTTAAAGCCAACCCTGCGTAAGAAAAAATCACAGCAAAAACAATCAAAGGCCACGCACCGGCCTCTTGACCGCTATAAACTTTTGAAAAAATAGCCAAAGGAATTGTCTGTGTTTTATTTGGGATATTTCCGGCAAGAATAATAGTCGCGCCAAATTCACCAATGCTGCGCGCAAACACCAAAAAGAATCCCGTAATCAAACCATTCTTGGCTAAAGCAAGAGTAATCGTCCGAAAAGTTTTCCACGAATCTGCGCCCAGAGAACGCGCAACCCATTCAAAACGCTCATCGACATTCACGAACGCCTGACGCATCGCCTCAATCATAAAAGGAGATCCAACGACAACGCAGGCAAGCAAAGCGCCTTTCCAATTAAGCACAAAGCTCAAATGCAATGTTTCAAAAAGCCATTTTCCCAAGAAAGCATTACGTCCAAAAATAAGCAGAAGAAAATAACCTGTTAAAACCGGCGGGAGAACCAATGGCAAATAGAGGATCGTCTGTAAAATAATTTTTCCATTAAAGTTTTTGCGCGCAAAAACCCAGCCCCAAAAAACACCCCATGGGATACTGACAAGCGCGCTCAAAAGACCGCAAGCCAAAGAAAGCCCGACAGAAAACCACATTTCACAATTAAAAAGATTGGAAACCATATTTTTGAAATATCATCTTACACTGCTTAGACTGCAAAAAGGATAAAAAATTTTTGACGGCAACCTGATTACTAGCTGCTTTTATCGTCATCGCTGTGTAAACAATCGGTTGATAAAGTTGAGCAGGAATGCGATACAAGACTTTGACATCATCGGATGCATGCACATCCGACGAATAAACAATGGCATACTTTGCATTCCCGCTGATAACAAGAGCCAATGCCCCACGGACATCGAGCGTTGGAACAATAAAATCTTTAAACTTTACGTCCAGCCCCGCATTCTTAAGAGCTTGCATTGCATAGACACCGGCGGGCGCAGTTTTCGGATCAGCAATCGCCAAATGATCCGAAGCGACCAGTGAAATATCGTAGAGGCTGTTAAAACTCTGCTGATTCTTCAAATCCCCGACAACAATCAAATGATTTCTCAATAAATTAACGACAGCGCTTTGTTCAATGATTTTCTTTGCTGCTAATTTTTCACTGCTGATTGTGTCAGCCGCCAGAAAAACATCACAGGACGCGCCGTTTTCAATCTGAACACGCAGTGCCGATGAACCGCCAAAATTAAAATCCACGTCTTGTTTATATTCTTTCTTAAAATCTCGAGCTATTTCTTTAAGCGCATCTGTTAAACTCGCCGCAGCAAAAACCATCAAGGGCTCGCCCGCCTGCACAGCAAGAGGTTTAATAAAAATGCTCACTGCCACAAGAAGACCTAAAACAAAACGACGCATAATTTATTCTTCCATTTTTTTAATAAACTGTTTGCTACGATAAAGTTTCTTATGAGATTTTAACTTTTTTGAAGCCAGCATCTGTTCTTTTCCCTTCTTGCTTCGGCCGCGTTTTTGGCGCCGCAATTTTTCCTGTTTGGCAACTTGCGCTTGTTTAGCGCACTTTTGCTGTTGCTCAATTTTGCTTAAAAGATTTGACCACGCCGCGAGACGATTAGCTTTCTGTGTACGCTCACCATGTGATTTGACGCTCAAGCCCGTGGGTAAATGCGTTAAAAAAACAGCGGTCTCAACTTTATTGACATTCTGTCCGCCTTTGCCCGGAGAGCAAATAAATTTTTCAACAAAGTCTTTTTGCACAACGCCCAGCTGGCGCATCAAAGCAAAAAGTTTTGAATATTCTTGTGAAGAAATCATTTTTACTCTTAACGGTTGACTCTGTCCTTTAATATTCTCTCTGCGGGTCCTGTCTGTACCTGAAGTCGTTTTGTCCAAAGGCAGCACCCATCCCCCCGTGGGGAACCCCTGCTGCCTTTGGACAAAACGACTTCAGGCACAGACACCCGCTATAATCATTATTTACAACTAACCCGCTTATACAATACCGCCGACCATTCTTTGCCGCGCAAGACTTTAATTTTTTTAAGCGGCAATTGCCGAAACGACTTTTGCAATCGCGCTAAATTCTTTAACAAAATACCGGAAACCGCCAAATACTTATTGGGCACGACTAAATTTACAAGTTTCCTGCCAAAATTGACCAAGTCATCCGTCACTAAGTTTGCGGCGACAAAATCATAACTTTCTCTATGCTTCCACTTGGGCAAATCCGCGCACAGCAATTTCACATTCACAACATTATTGGCCGCAAGATTAGTCTTGGCCACCGCAATACTTTGACGGTCAATATCAATAGCGGTCATTTTTTGCGCCCCATAAAAGCCGGCCACAATCACTAAAATCCCGCTGCCTGTACCCACGTCAAGAAATGAACAAAACTTGCCGCGGCATGATTCAATTAATTGCGCCATAAAACGTGTGGTTTCGTGCAAGCCGGTGCCAAAAGCAAGATTGGTATCGATATAAATCGGGAATTTATTTTGCGGCTTGTATTTGACCGCATTCCAGCGGGGGACAACAACAATGTGATCAGTTAATGAAAAAGGTTTAATCCCCTTTTTCCAACGCTCCTGCCAATCGGATTTCTTAAGGACTTTTAAAGAAAGACGAACACCGCGCAAATTTAGTGACTTAATTTTTGCGAGTAATTTTTGCGCCAAAAGAGACGTCGCGGGAAAAAGCACAATTTCTCGTCGATTGCCTTTGACCTGCTCGACAATATCGTGCGGTTTAATGCCCGCGGCAAGAAGACGGCCATAAAGCGCCTGACAAGCAAAATCTTCATTGCTCAATAATCGACAGGTAATCTGCCAAGTCTTATCATTTTTAATCATAACAGTTACATATTTTAACGAAATCCTCTCCTGTTTGGGGATATTTTTACAATAAAAAAGATTCTGGCGATATAACCAGAATCTTTTTTATCAGCTCTTTAAATTACGTATTTACCCTGGCAACAGAAAGCCCTTATCTGTAAAGATGGAGATGTATGGCTTTCTAGCCAGGATTCCGCTCCACGGAATCCTTAAATTAAAAGAAACCATGGCTGCTAAGCCGTGGAGCTTCACTTCGCTTGTGCGGTATTTGCTAAATTCATCAAAAACGGAACGCTCGCCGGTGTCGCCGGCTGTACGTCGAGAATAACAGGTGACAAGCCGTCGATCTTGAGATTTTGCAAATCCTGATCAGCAACCGGCAAAACAACGCCATTGCCGTCGCGCTTGATCTTAAGATCCATTCTCTCGGCGCTTAAATCAATACCACCGACTTTTCTTATCTGGCTATCACTGAGTTGATTAAGACTTTCCATACCCGCAGGGGTCGCCTGCGCAGAAAATTCAGGATGCGCATAAGCATATTCCTGAATGACTGTCTTAAACTCATCCGCATTTCTCGCACTCGATAAAGCTTCGGCAAATTTTATATCCGCTTTAGCCGCATTTGAAGCTGCGGCAATTGTTCTTACTAAAGCCACTGCATTGATATTATTGGTACTATTCGCAATGGCCTTAAAATACGTCACCAACGAATGATTCTCAGGAACAACAGGAGTATTTGTCGTAGTATCAACTCCAATCCCCGAAACAGAAGCAAGAATATTTTGTACCGGCGTTGCCACAGACGATGCCGCACTCTGCCCAGTAGATGCAAAAACCGCGTTTCTAATAGCAGGAACTTGTAACAAAGCATATAACTTAGCTGATTCTGGAGATTTCTTGGCATTTTCTGCGATTTTATTTGCATTACCTGTTATATCAATCTGGGGAGCTTGACTTATCAAAACCTTTATCGTGTCACGACTTATTTCACCACCCAAAATAGTCTTGATTTCACTTTGTTGCTTTTGAGGAGCTACCTGCGCTGCCGCATACATATTGCCGGCTATTTGTTCAACCGTAGCTTCGCTTTTCCATTGCGGTAAAGATTGCGCATCCTCACTGGTCGTGTAAGAAGCCACGGCACTTTGAACTTGCGGATTCGCGGCAGCACTATTTAATTGCTGGGCTAGCAATGGATTTGACCGTGCTATTTGAGCGGTAACCGACTCTGTTGCATTTAAAGGTTGCGCTGTCCGCAAAGAGATAAATTCACTCGCTACTTCTTGAGCGTTTGCAACTCCTCCCGCAGACAAAGCACCAGCCAAAGTCTGCGCGCTAAGATTAGGGTTTGTCAAGGCGGTTAAAGTATTGACCTTTGCGTCAAATGTTCCGGCAAGAAGCGTCATTGTATCGATAGCAAAAACGGCTTGATCTCCAGTCAAAGTCCCAGTCTTTACAAGATTGTTTAATTTAGCGGCCAACTCCGTGCGTGTTTTAGGTTTTTCTGAAGTCCGCGGGTTATTCATTATTTTCACCAAGGACTCAATTGCCGTTTGTTGTTCACCTTCTGTTAATCCTCGAGTTTGAGAAATTTCACCAGTTTTCCTAAGTATTCCTTTAATTTCTACTGAACCAGCCCCTAACAAATAAGATCCTGCCCTGTCAATCGAAGATGGATTACCAGACGAATTTGAAAATACGGCTTGACTGACCGCAACAAGCGCACCGGTCGCACCTTTGTTGTCAGTTGGAGCAGTAGAAACTTTAGCTTCTACTGCACGATTAATGCCTTGAGAAGTAGTCCCAAGACGAACGCTGGCGACAACGATATTTGATGAAGCACTTGGAGTACCAGTGTTACCAATATTCGCAATCGCTTGGGCTATTTTTGTCATTTGAAATTGTGCCGGTGGAGTTAAATTCGCCGATGTTGCGGCACCAACTTGTGTATACGTAATTGCCGGTGATACTGCCAATTTTACCCCACCCGAAAAATATTTTCTTTGGACGATCTTTTGCGTCGAGAGGTCAAAATCTTGCTTAATGATGTTGTAGGCGCCGGTTTTAAGCGCGGCGGTATATTTTTCAAAAATCTTGTCGCCCGAATCCATATCCTCGGCGTTCACGCCAGCGACTTTGTTCTGATCGGCATAAAGCCGGCCCAACAGACTTTCTTTCAAACGCTTTTTGTACCACGCCGCCAAAATCGCAGAACTATAAATCTGGCGCACGGTTGCAAAATTTTCACCCGTGTTGACTTCCTTTTCAATCTCAGGCAAAACCACTTCTTTAATAATCTGCGCCGAGAAACCATTAATGTCCTGCGCTTTGTCGTTTCCGATCTTGTCCGTCCCGATTTCTTTGTTGTCCAAATTCTTTTTGATCGCCACATAATCTTGATCCAAAAAGACCTTCAAATGGCTATCCGCAATAAAAGCACTGCCGTCCTTTTCCAAAACAACCGCCTGGTCTGGAACAATCCAAACCTTGCTAAACGTGTTAATCGGAACCTTGGTCGTCCCATAAAGCTCTTGGGCCTTAGCATAGGCCAGCGTCCAAAACTTTTTGCCGGTTTCGGTGTTGGGATTGGTAAGCGAAGCTGTAACTTGTTTAAGGTAATAATCCTCAATTAAAAGGTCTTTTCCAAGTTCAGTGACGCCCAAAACCCTCGGGACCATCGAATCTTGCTCATATGGGGAGAGGTTGACCCACAAATCGTTTTCGGGAATAGTCAAAGCGGCTAGAAAATATTTGACCAGCTTTTGGGTTTCGTCTTCAAAAGCTTGGGGCTCTAAGTTGGAATCGCCTTTGTCGATAATAAAGTCAAAAAGAAACGGGTCATTAGGATTAACCGTCACCGCGCGAATAATGGCCGGCGCAAAAGGCTTACTGATCGCCGTAATTTTCGACGGAGGCGGAAGTTTCAAATCGACTTCCTGTGCCAAAACCGGCGAGATAAGGTTAAAAACAAAAGCAACCGCTAAAAGCAAATGCAAAATTTTAACAGACGGGGTATTGGCTCTCATATCTTCTCCTGTGGTTGGATTAGGAAACTATATAAAGAATACTATATAGACAGAGCAAAAGCAAAAATGTAAGAAAATTTATTAACGCGATGTACAAGTTTGCATTATTTCCAACGGTAGGGAACGCTCGCGACCGTTCCCTACAGCAAGAATATGGAAGCTAAACAATAACTTCCACACAGCGTTTATTACCTAAACACAATCAACGACGGCGCGTAATCTTTGGGTTGTTCATACCCTAAAAGGTTAAACAAAGTTGCCGCGACATTGGCTAAACCGCGCTCTTTAAGATCCGCAATCTGGTATTCGCCTTGATATCCGCTGTCAACAATTATAAAAGGCACAGGATTAAGCGAATGGGCGGTGCTGACAATTTTTTTGCCGTTTTTAACGGTAAACATTTCATCCGCATTACCGTGATCAGCCAAAATAACACAAATGCCCTTTAAGTCTTTGATGACCGCCAGTAATTTGGCAAGACCTTGATCGACCGCTTCAACCGAAGCGATGATCGCCGGAGGCACACCCGTATGACCGACCATATCCCCATTAGGATAATTCAACCGGCCAAACTTAAACTTTCCGGACTTTAAAAGTTCAATGGTTGCATCGGTAATCTCGTCGGCCTTCATACGCGGAGCTTGGTCAAAACGAATTTTGTCGGAGGGAATCTCAACATATTTTTCAATCTCTTCGCAAACGTAACCCGAATTATTGCCATTCCAAAAATACGTGACATGCCCGTATTTTTGCGTTTCCGAAATTGCAAAAGATGGCATACCCAAAGCGCAAACATACTGGCTCATCGGCCGGTCAATGGCTGGAGGATTAACCAAGAAATTTTTTGGAATCTGTAAATCACCGTCATACTGCATCATGCCGGCAAACAAAACTTGCGGCAAACGCACGCGGTCAAATTTGTCAAACTCAACTTCCGCAAAAGCCCGCGACAATTCAATCGCACGGTCCCCGCGAAAATTAAAGAGAACCACTGAATCTCCGTCGTTAATCGTGCCAACGGGTTTGCCGTTTTGTGCAACAACAAATGACGGCAAATACTGGTCTGTAATTTTAGGGTCTTCACGGTAATACGTTTCAACCGCTTCTTTGGCTGACGCAAAAGCCCGGCCAATGCCTAAAACATGCGCATCCCAACCGCGCTTGACAATCGTCCAATCGGCATTATAACGGTCCATGGTCGTGACCATACGTCCGCCGCCGGAAGCAATACGGTAATCAAAGCCTTGGGCTTTAAGGTCTTTCAAAAGGTTTTCGACTTTTTCTAAATAAATTGGGGCAGACTTTTCATAAACATCACGCCCGTCGAGCAAAACGTGCAAACGCACACGCTTAACAGAGTCTTTGGCGCATTCTTTGATCCTTGCCAAAAGATGATCAATGTGAGAGTGGACATTCCCGTCAGACAAAAGGCCAATGAAGTGAAATGTTTGATTTTGTTTCTTAGCGTTATCCGTCAGTTGTTTCCAAAGCGGAGTTTTAAAAATCGCGCCATTCTTAATAACGTCATTAACAAGACTTGCCCCTTGCGCAAAAACGCGGCCAGCACCTAGCGCATTGTGCCCGACTTCGCTATTACCCATATCTTCATCAGTGGGCATACCAACCGCCTTGCCGTGCGCTTTGAGTGTCGTGTAAAGTTTGGATTTGAATAATGGATCAAGGCAGGGCTTCTTTGCCAAAAAAACGCCGTCGCTGTCATCCTGTTTGCCTAAACCAACCCCATCCATAATGACCAAAACCAGCGGCCCCGGACGGCCTGCAAAACCTGATAATTTTTTTAATTTTTCAACACTCATAAAATTTCCTTTTTAATTATTTTATACAGAATCTGACTCATTACCCAACTCTTTTTTGATTTTCCCAAGTTCTTTTTTGGTTTTACCCAAACCGCTAGCAAACTCAACAAGCTTCTTGCTTCCAAAAAACATGAATAGCACAGCCGCTATGATTATTATTTCTGTTGTACCCATACCAAACATATTGTTCCTTGCTTTTGTATTATTTAATACTACTTTTAAGTATATGTATAGCGTTATGCAAATGCAAGTGCAGACTTATCACTATAGAAACGAAAAATCAAGC
>CAZNNZ010000006.1:0-29774 GCA_964574575.1 uncultured Planctomycetales bacterium | reverse complement strand
CCCCAATCATTAAAATAGCGCCAATGTCATTTAACGCACGCAACTTAACAACCTCGTCGATGCTCGCATCTTCGCCTTTTTTATTTTTACCACGATGATGGGAAGATTGATCAAAATAATTTTCGCCACTGAGCGATCCTTCGCCAGATCCGGTAAAAAAGTACGTTGAGCCGGCTCGCCGAGGATTAAAGGTCAACCCGCCACTAAGGGAAGGATCAAAAACTAGCTGAGTTACAGCGTTAGCGCCATTGGCTTCGTAACCCCGGCCAACAACGCCTTTTTTGATTGCTTGCGTTTTACCGTTGGCATCATCGCCAATTAAAAGCAAAGCCAATCCATTGCCTATAATTTTAACAAGAGCCGATTGTCCATCTGCGCTTCCCTTAATATTACCCTTACCAGAATCTTCACTCTCACCGCTACCTTTGCCCTTGCCAGAACTAACCAAACTTGATAATGCTACTGGAATCGCCGCAACAATTTTTTCTCCATTTTCGCCAGTTCCCTTCATCCCACGAGTCGCCTTTAAAGAAAGACTGCCATCGGAGTTCAAAACAATGCCTTCAAGAAGAACTCCTATATGAATGTCTTTCCCTTTGCCGCCACGGACAAATCCTTCAATACGACTGCCTTCTTCTTCACCAGCAACTTTTACTACCTTTATTAATGAGCTGAGATTTTTTTGATCAATATTAGAAGATGCAAAAAACCTGTCTTTTTCCATACTCATTGATCCACCAATTTTCGCCTCCATGCCAGTCAAAACACCATACACCATATTAACGCCATTGGCGCCTCGCACTGTTTGTTCACCCTGCAAAACCCAACGACCAATTCCTGTCCCAGCTCCACCTTTATCGGCCAAAACTCCTTGGGCTTCACCTTCGCCGCGTACACCACGCAAACTAAATTTGCCACCCTTGAGTCCACCGACTAAATGATCCGAATCCGGCAATATAAAGTACGTTCCACCAAAACTAACTTTACCGTCCGGACTGCGATAGTTTACTAAACGGGCAATCGGAGCCTTGTCCATAACATTAAGTTGTTTATCGCCAACATTTCCAACCAGAGGAATAAAATCTCCGCCAAAGAAAATCGATTCCGCATTACCATTGATATTGTTAACAAGGCCACGAAAAACAGGAGAGATCATTGCATTGCCAACGGTAGGGATCAAGCCCGGAATATATTCGGGAAGATCATTGTCTTTGCCTTTTCCGTCCCCCTCTTTGGTTCCAAGAGTATTCTTATATCTCTCCAAGTCAAACCAGATAGTCTGTTCCCCGGGCTTACTTTCAACACTGCCAAAATCCATAGCGCCACGGCCGGGGGAAAGAGTGATACCGCGATTGACTTCGCCATTGTTAAGGGGATTTATCAATTGCGCTTTTGTCAAAGGCCCTAAAAATATCCAGCTTAAGACACCTTCGTTGCTCGCCGCTTCATCAGCCGTTGGACGAGAAAATAAAATCCCATCCTCGTCTGCTCTTGTAGCCGTAAAGTAAGAAGTCAATTTTATAGGTTCTGGCAGGGCTTTAGGATCTTCAATACCAAAGAAAGCCTTAAGGAAAGGCGCGCCCATCCTGTCAATTTTCTCTTGATTTTGGAGGTCAGCGTGTGTTTCAGAAACAACTTGCCGATAATGATCAATACTGCTTATTTTTTTAGGATCGCTAAGCTTCCATGTTTGCCCGTCAAAAATCCCAACAGGCTTGCCATCTGTTGAAACAAAAGCGTACGTTGTTTTTTGATCAAAAAGATTCAACTTATCACCACTATTCTTATTGCCCATCATTGTAACTCTATTAACCACACCAGTCAGAGAAATCCACTGAGGCATTTGCCCGCCTAAACCAACTATATAGGTATGCGAATCACCCTTCTCATCTTTCAAATTTGAAATGCCTGTATTAAGCAATTTGCTGCCAACTGCCTTGAGTTTTCCTGTGCGCGCATCATAAACAGGCGGACTGGTTGGATCAAGTCCCCAATTTGCCCCCGAACGCAAAAACCCTTGGCCAATAACAGTCGTAAGATCGTATTCTGAAGTTTGATCTGTCTCTTTTTCCAATTCAAGAACACGTATACGGGAATTAATTCCAAGTGCTTCATCACTGGGCATACCAAAAACAGCGAGCGTATACGCATCAGACCTATTATCACCTTTTCCTTTTTCCATTCCGCTGGGAGAAGGCAACAACACACGATTGTCAATACCATATTTTTCGTTAAATTCTTTATCGTCGGAACGAGCCAAAAAGCCTTTGATGTGCGCATCAACTTGTCCTTGAGGGCCCATCACTAAAGTCAAAATTGAAGAGTCTTCAAATAAAAAACCCTTGTCATTCGCGTGCCAACCTTTATCCGCATAAAGAGCACGGCTGGAAGCAACAGGAGAATTTCCAAACCCAAACAAGCTAACGTCTTTAACAAAATTCCCATCTTTTCCCATATGAATCTCTTTTTTCTCACCCAATTTAGCAAAAATAGGGTCGAGCGCAATAAATTGCTTGATGATAGTGCTGCCATTCGTATACTCCGTTTTGTCCTGAAGCATCAATCTGATATTGTCGCTGTCAGGGTCTAAAATAGCGTGCGTACTATTAATCGTGACCTTGTCCAACGGTAATGTACCAAAGACCCAATTACTATCGGAATTTAAGCCCAATTCTTTCTGTTCTTGTTTATTCGCAAAAAGAAAATTACGGGTAGGAACATTATCAAAGGTGTTGGAAAACGCTGCTTTCTTGTCGTATTCTTGAGCTTCAGCGCTATGCTTAGCTTCTTGCTTCATGTAATAGTAGGCTTTACCGATTCCGCCATGCTCACTATTTCCTTTTGCAAAAGTCATTAATTCAAAAACGCCTGTCACATTATTGTCACGCGCAACGTCGACACTTACATTTTGCAAGCCTTCAATAACTGAAAAAGATTTAGCGTCGTTACCCATAGCATCTTTAAGAAGTTGCTCAACGCCCGTTTTTTTATCACGCAAAACAATACCTTTATCCGTCAATACCATTTGAGCATATTCAGAAGAAATATTTCTGTTTGCAAAGTAAGAAACATTAAAAGAAACTTTAGAACCATCAACAAGCTTAAATTCTTTAGCATCTTGGGTAAGCTGTCCAGTGACTTTCAATTCAGCATTTCCTGATCCCTTGATCTGATCAACAACAAAACTAGAAGCATAGATCCATTTATTGTCCGTTTTATCGCCATTCTTGTATTCTTGCCAAAGATATTGACCCGTAGCACTTAAGCGTCCTTTCCCAGCCAAAGTTATAAAAACATTGTCAACAAAACCCTCAGGAACTTCCTTGTCGCCAATACCAATAGTTGTTATTTTTTGGCCATTGAGCGCTTTTCCATCATGACCAAAAATCAACTTCTCTAAAGGAATAGACGTAATTCCCCAATATTCTAAGTCTTCTTGTGTTAAAGATTGATTCCCTAGAAACCCACGAAAAACAGTCGGATCCATCCCGGAAATAACACGAGAATAATCGACATTAAAGCTTAATGTCTTTCCATTGCCTCTAGCGCTAAAATTAAAGAAGTCCGGATTATCAGAAGTATTGACACCTTTAACCTTAATCTTCTGAGTCGGATTATTACTTGCATCTGTACCAATTTGAATCGTCCGTATTGGTCGATAGGTAAATCCTAATGTATCTCGAAAAAAGGCTATCGTTTCAGGATCCGTCATGGAACCTGAAACGATATACTCAATGGTCGCTCTAATGCTCGAGGAGATACTGCCAGAAACATAAGTATCCGGTCTTAAAAATCCACCAGCCGCCTGCGTATTAAATGTCTGAATCCAATAATCATTAGCACGCTCGTTTGTCTTGCTATCAAAAACAGCAAGTTGCAAATCAAGATTCGCTTCATTAAACAAAATCTGCTGTTGAATCGCCGCTTCACTAGCTCCACTTTTGCGCATTTGAGCAATCACTGCCTTACCGTTGCTGCGCATATTTTCGATAATTGCTTCGCGTGCAATAACTGCAGAGGAAGACCAGCCGGTCGCACGGCCCCATTCATCCATAAAAGCAGCGGCTTTCACAACACCGGGCGTAAAGCTGTGTTTGTAATCAAAAATCGGGTTTCCCTCTGCATCATATTCACCTTGCGTCTTCCAACCAATTTCGCCTTGCGGCAACATTCCAAAAATATATCCGCCAGCACTGCTACGTGCAAGACCGACTGCGGCATCCATTAACCCTTCAAGCAAAAAATTCTTTTCCTTATACGTCAAATCGCCTTCTATCGGCTTACCTAAAGGACTAAGTTTTGCCGTGTCTGAACCAGCGCCAATCTGTTGACCTATGCCTGAAACAAGCCCAAAAATTGCCACCATGCCCAAACGAAACGCCGCAATATCGCTCGCACTAGCGGGCTTGCGAGGATCGTCATACAAATGTTTTTCAAACTTATCAACCATCATGGCGATGCCAACACCCAAAGCCCCTTGAAAAGCTAATGAACTTAATTGCTTTGAAAAATCAACATTTTTATAAAAATTTATTTCTGATTTGCCCGTGAAAGAATTAAACTCTGTTTTGATTTTTCCATTATCAGGGTTCACCGGAATATCCAAATACACTGGATTCTTTCCAGAAAGATTTCTTTCAATTGCCTGATCCAATCCATCCATTTCATCAAAAGATTCTAAAGCCACTGGTTCTATGGTTGATTTTTTAGCTAATATTCCTTTTTCAGACGATGGATCAACATAAACATAGCCAACAACATTTCCGCGTTCATCTTTCTTTTCATAAACCTGCGTCTTACTTGCAAAACCTAAAGTCCCCATCGCATTATGGAACAATAATCCGGCCAAAGCGCTACCAACTTCACCGATTGCTTGCGACGCTAAAGTACCCGAAGCAAATGTTTTATTGCCACTCTTGCTTAATACATAACGCAAAAGAGTACTGCCGGCTACACCAACCAAACGGCTGATGACATTTTTGTTTACTTGATCCAACGATTGCTTGAAAGTATTAAAAACAAAATCGCCCTCTTTGCTATCTTGATCTAGATTGCCTATTCTCTCAATCTCAGACGTCAAAACATCCCGATACCTATCAGCCAAATTCACTGGAAATTTAATCGCTTTATCAAAATCCTTCCCAAAATCATCAGGAATCGCATATTCGACTATGTTTGTAGGAATTGTGCCGTCATCCACATCAAATGACAAAAGATCGCCATCATCCACACGAGCGATTTCACTATTGAAAGGATCCAAAGTTTCTCCAGATACTATCTCAATGCTTGAAATATCTGACGGATCATAACCATAATCAGAAATTTCCATTCCGCGCAAAGCCAGTTCACCTCGATTTTCACCGTCAGGTCCCACAAAAAAAGACGCGGCATCATTTGCTGCCGCTTGAGCATTACCCCTTGCAATATCGCCCGCATCACGTCCCAACCCCAAAAATTTCAATCCTTCCTTACCAAAAATAAGATGCGCCGCACCTGCCATCGCATATTCACTGGCCACCGAAGTCGTAATCCCAATCACAGCCTCTTTTAACGTCGGGTCTAACTTATCACCCAGCATTTTGTTTAGAGCTTTGCCCAACTTTACCTTGATATAACCATTGATAATCCCCATCCCCAAAGCACTGGGAAGCCGCGCCCACGCTTCGCTCAAAGTCATAAGCCTTGTCGAAAAAGGTCCGCCTGCTACCTTACCAGTGGGATTAAAAACGGTCTTCACAACATTTTTAAGGCTAAACCCTGAAGCATCAGCTAGACTGCCGGTATTTTGTGCCAAGCTATCCGTAGAAGGTTCAATGCCAAGAAGATCTTTAACCCAATCAAAGCAATTTCTTAAAGCGCTAACATCTCCAGAAACGTCGCCCATTTTTGCCAACTCAAGTGCACCCTTAATTTCATAATCTAACGCTTGTTTAGGAGACAACACATGATCTGCCATCGCCGCATCCAAATTACCAAATTCTTCCATCTCCAACAAATCTTGAGCATTAGCACCTTTTATTGAGTCATTAATGGCCTCATCTGTCCAATCACTAAATCCATAATCCTCAACCTTCATATCAGTAATTACTTCCTTGCCCTTCTCAGCCATTTTTGCGGCATCGTCAGCAATCTCTGCGGCATCTTTCGCCACGTCTTTTAAACTAGCTGCATCATCAACCACCGTAGCGGCAGCATTTTTTATTGTATCTGCTATCGAAGACGCAATCCCTTCGCCTAAAGTCGTTAAACCTACAGACATCGCGATATTCAAAATAAAAGCCGTATCTGCACTACAAGATCCTTTCGAAACACACAAAGAAACCAAGCTCTTCGAAAGATCCATAGCACCCATCGCAATGACACCGCGAGCAAGAGCAACCCCAGACTCAGTGCCAGTTATAGCTGGTGCAAAATACGCACTAGCAAAAAGCATACCAATCTTTAAGAAAAATCCGCCCCAATTATTGCTGTCCTCGATGAAAACCAACTTTTCCTTCGAGCGGTCAACCCATTTGTTTCCCCAGACGAAAGCTTGCGCACTTTCCGAAACCGTTTCAAAAGCCACCGTGTCTTGATCAACATCCGGCGCTAAAACATAACCGCTTAAACCAGCAATAAATTTTTCAACCGGCAAAACCTGCGCACTGCCGGTATCGGTAAAATAAACTTTCCCCTCGTCAATCGCATGGACGGCCACGAAGTGCTCCGAGCCATAATTCGCAATAAACGGAGTTTTAAGTTTGGAAATATCGGCGAGCTTGACTCTAATTGCCGTAAAAGGCAAACCATAACCTTTGACAACTTGATCAATAGCGTACAAGGAAGTTTTAAGTTTAGTCTCGCCGGGCCGCACGATATCGCTCAAAAGATCGACGGCCAGCGTTGCAACAGATAATTCTTCGAGATTAGCGGCAATTCCACGATTTAGCAAAAGATCACGCAGCGCATAAACACCGCAGTTTAAAGGATGGATACTAGGATTGCTCAACCACGCATTGACCAGCATCATTTGTCCGTTGTTAATTGCGACCTTCGACGGAACAATCAGTTGACGCGCGAGCGGCTTGCCATCTTTAGGCGACACACCGGAAAGATTAAGCTCAACGCGGACGCTTTCTTTGTAGGCAACTTTTTCGAGAATGCTATGAACGCCCAGCGCTAAACGGGCAGAAGCGATGCGCTCGGCAGATGAGCCTTTTTCGACAACTTGCTGATAAGGATTTTTGGAACCCCAAAGAACCGAAGGGTTGTAATTAAATGCCCAGCTGATTTGGTCAGGAATAAACACAAAAAGCACGATCGCGGCCACAATGCGCAACCATGCTTTAAACCGGCTTTGAAAATACATCGACCCACCCAATTCAGATTGGACATTATTATCAGTAATAGTAAGACTATTATCTGATAACTTGACTTCCTGTCTGTGGGTTAGGTTAGTCATTTTTTTACCGTGTATATCTTGTTTTTCTTGCCGAATAATGTCCAAATTCAGATTGGACAAAGCAAGTTGATTTTAAGGCGGCCACGGCTGGAACAGCAAAAAAGCTCAAAACAAGCCTCTTTAAGCCACCAGGAAGATATAAAAAAAACACCGAAAAGATGTCCCGAAAGAACCGGGAACCAAAATTGAAAATAAAAAAGTTGGGAAGCGTTGTGTCTTTTTTCACGTTTCTCACTTGTTTCTCAAGATTGATGATCGGAAAATATTTTTGCCAACTACGTATTGTTACGTAATGAGTATAACATACATATATGGTGGCGCAAGTTTCAGAAAAAAATAAATCCGCACGTATCGCTTTTAAAATCAAACATTTAGCGATTCATTTAAACATTTCTAGCACTCTCGAGAAAAATTATTTTCAAATTTGATTTTCAGGCCGATTTTTTTATCAAACAACCGTTTTTCTTAAATGAAAACACTGCCTAAATTTTAAAAATTTCTATACACAAAAATAACACAAAATACCCAAGAAATTCTCACGATTCGAATTCCATCTGACAATAGTTTCGTATGTAAAAAGAGCGCTAAAACAGAGCTTTTTGCAGAAAAAGAATGTCCAATCTGATAATAAACTCCAGATTGGACATTAAAAGAGCGGTTTTTCGACTACTTTGCCAAACCTTGCAACGGACTAGTTTCAATAAATTGCAAAAATATCGGGCCAGCCACCAAAATTCCAACAACGGGAAATATAAAAAGCAAAAGCGGCACCAAAAGTTTAAGCGGCGCCTTCATCGCCATTTGTTCCCCGCGGCGAAAACGCGCCTGACGCATATCCACAGACAAACGGTCAAACGCTTCTGAAACCGAAGTTCCCATTTTGTCCGCCTGTATCAAAGTTCTTGAAAAGCTCGCGACCTCTGGAATCGCATATTTAGCAGCCATATCCCGAAGTGCATCGCGACGAGTTTTGCCGACATTGATTTCCTGTAAAAGAACATTAAGCTCATTGACGATCAAAGACGGCGGAGACTTTTCAACAACCCATTTGAGTGCCAACATAAAATCCAAACCCGCATTAACGCAAAGCCCCAAAAGATCGATTGCATCAGGCATTTCTCTGGTTAAAGTAGATTTAATATTTTGAATTTTGCCCTTTAACCAATATTCAGGAGCCATGTAACCGACAGCAAACGACATCAAACCCCAAAAAGTCACCATGTCCGGTTTAATCATTGGATACGTCGCCGCCAAAATAATTCCAATAAGAACTTCCTTGGCAAGAAAAAACTCCTCAGGCGTAATAGCGACGTGCGCAATGACAAGATCCTTAATCAATCTTTGGCGAATCACACCCTGACAAAAAGGTTTATTAAACATCGCAATCGCGCGAATAGCAGAAAATTTATCTTTCTTAACCGCCTTGGGCAATTCGTAACCAAAGGACTTAAGCGTCGGACGGCTTTCCCATTCGATTGGGAAAAAACCAATTATAAAACTAAAGCCCGAAACAAAACAAAGAGTTAAAACAAAATAAAGCATTTATAATCTCCGTGACTAAAAATCTTTAAACGTACTAATTTTCCAAATCATAAATCCACCAATGATTTCGGAAAAGAACGCATAAATAAGCAAAGTGCGTCCCGTCGGAGAGACGAACATATGGTCAAAAAATCCCGGATTAGAAGTATAAATGAACGCAAAAAATCCAACCGGTAACAATGACATAACAATGCCCTGAATTTTTCCCTGCAAACTCAATGTTTCAATTTGGCCGATAATTCTTCTTTGTTCGCGCACAACCAAAATGATACGCTCCAAAATTACCGGCAAATTCCCGCCCGTCTCGCGCGCCAAAAGAATCGCAGTAATAAGCTGTTGCAATGCCGAGGACGGCATACGATTATACAAATGATTTAGAGCTTCGTCCAAAGAAACACCCATTTTGTTTTCGCCTAACACCGTCGAAAATTCCTGATTAATCGGATCCGGCATTTCATCAACGACAGCTTCCATCGCCTGAATAAGACTTAAGCCGCCACGAAAAGAACTGGACATAATCATCAGCGCATCAATCAGCTGATTATCAAATTTTCTTTTATTCTGTGAGAGCAAAAACTTTGCATAAACTCCCGGCACCATAAGGCCCATAATAACCCCGATAGCAATACCAAACATCCGCAGCGTCGGGTCGCTGATCAAAAAATAAAATGACGCCCCCACACACAGTGGCGCCCAAATATAAAGCTGTAAAACTTTTTTGATTTGATCTTTGGGCATCATGCGGTCCAAACGATTAGACATCATCTGGGTCCGCTGTTGACTAAAAGAAACCGAAAAGTTATACGCCATTGGAATAAGCGCAAAACCAATCATTGCCACCGTCAGAAAAACAAAAACAATTAATGTAACCATGCGCCCTCTTAAAAGAAATTTTTAACGACAACGAACATTATCGACACAGGCTGCCTTGCAAGCAGTGCAACTGGTCGCATACTCGGGCAAAGCCGTTCCATCTGCACGGATAAACGTACAATCACATTTTCTCGCCCGATAACAATCTTCCATAATCCAATTGCCCGTCGGTTGGTCCATAAAACAATCCAGTGTTCCACCCGTCTCGCCGGCAACACCAAACCCACGAGGATCATATTGCTTAGTTTGTCCAAACGTGTCCCCGGCGGCTTTCCAACGCCCTGTTAAACTACGCTCAATATATCCACGAAATCCAATCAAAACCATAAGAATAACTGTTATGGTCACAAGCATTTCGACTGTTGAATAACCTTTACGAATACGAAAATTAAACATTTTTTTTACCAATTATCACACGGAACAAATCTAACTCGAAAACCACCGTCCGGAGAACGGCGGGCCCCATGAACAAAATAATATTCCGCACACGCTTCACTTTCAATACCATGCGCTAATAAATCCTGATGAACTTTTCGCCAACAATCCTTATAAGCAATTTCCGCTGCAGTACTGGGAGATGCCGCAGGCACTTTATTCATCATAAACGCCGCACCCAAATACCGACGATCACCGGATCCTTCCCCAAGCCAATTCTTCAAATCTGCATCAATCAAATCCGCACAAATAGTACGTATACTTGCAGGATTAGATTGTCCGGTCAAAGGATGAGATAAACGCGACTCCCAAATTCTTGCACCTCCCGGGAACAATAAACCACGCAAATCTTTATCTTCGTCATAACGAGTAACCCGCGCTTTTGTCATGCCTATCAAATTCCTAAGTTCATAACAAATTTTGCCTTTTTTCAAAATCCCGGGTTTTTTGGTTTTGCTAAAAACCTTAGGCCACTCTGTGGCAATACAATCCCCAGCACAACGACGAGGAATACGAACATCGACTTTAACGGCATGCCAATACCCTTCAGCCGAACCCCCGCGCAATCCGCCACCGGGATTAAATTTCTTATCATCTTGGTCCTGCCAAACATACAATCCAAAAGCTGGCAAATCACCTGTGTCCTCTGAATATGAATCCAAAGCAATCCGCGCCTGAATAAATTTTTCCGCCGGAGAATCTGTAAAAACAGACGGGGTATCATTATCCAAAAACTTTGTAAGCTTATTAATGGCGACTGTTAAAATCCCCTCAGGTTTAGTAAGATCCATCCCGACCCTAGCGTAATCATTTGAAAGAGCCATCGCTTCATCATAACGACGTGTTAAAAAATCTAAACGTTTGCGAAACTTTTCAACTTGCAGTTTTGCCTCATCAGCACTTTTTTGCATAATAGTCAAATAAGCGCTGTCCGCGCAAGACCCGGTAGCACGAACCAAAGCCGTATTGACCGCGTTAGAATACGTATTGTCTAAGGTGCATCCCCCGATAAATCCCGCACAGCTCCCAGCCCATGAACAACGACAATTCGCTTTACTGGTAGGATTAGCACAATTTAAAGTTAAACCACTCGAAGGGTTGCAAAAACTTCCTGTCCCAGTAGGATTAGCACCACAAAAAGTATCAATAGCAGCAACACTCGTAAGAGTAGGAGCATTGAATCCCGGCAAACCATATCCTGACGGCAAAGCATTGCAATTAGTCGCACAGTGTGTAATCGCGCTAGTGGTGCCAACGGTGACAGGCCCCAAACAATTACTAAACGCAGCTACGTCTGCAGCATTGCCCGGATCAAAAACATTAGCTGGTTTTCCTGAAGCATAAAGTGCGCCATTATAAAAATCCGGCAACATCGAGCGTGGTAAATCCATGCACGTATCGGCACTGCAATAAAGTTGACAACGTTGAAATTTTTGTAAATTGCCAGTAGCTGTATGATCGGGATTACTCAGCGGAATAGTCGTATAAGTCCGAGCATCATTTGCATTCCAATCAAGACAAGCCATAACATCCCCGATCTGCCCGCGTGTCCCATCGCCATTAGCATCAAAAGTCGCCACCTCGCCCGCAGGGGCTGAACCATTGCCTGCAGCAAAAGATGGAACACACCATGCAGCATTCGAACCCATAAGAGAAGGACTCGTAAAGGACGTCAAAAGCCATGTCTGAATCAGATTATTTAGCCATCGCAATTCTTCGCGCCAAACCCAAAGCGTGCCAGGGCGTTCTAATTTTGTAAAGCTTCCCGGGCAACTACCAGGATTCGGACAAGGCGGCTCTATCCAATCCGCTATACCGTCAACAGTAGCTTCACCAGCAGTCGGAAATCCATACCAATCGGGCATGGTTGTCACGAGCGAAGCAAGCCCCCCCGGCGAAGCTGTGCGTATCTTTTGAAAATTTCTTTCAAGATCATAAAGGGCAGGCAAACCATAAACAATATCGTCGAGCATATCGTCAGGCCACAAATTTGCGCCACCAGCTCCAGCTTCTCCACATTCCGGATTTTCATCATCAGGACCAACTGCGCCATGTTTAGGACAATCTAAAGAATACAAAACTCCCGGAGTATTACTGCAATATCGATCCGCTCCTCTTTTCCAACCGCCATGATATAAACTTAAATCCCAAGAATTCGTTGGTGAAGGAACACCGCACGCAGTATTGGCCACTTCAAGACCAGCAATGTCATCGACAAGATCCGCAACCCACGGCGGATCACTAGCAGTAGCTCCCGAACGATTGACATTGTTTACACAAAGACCTTGGCCTATCGCCGAAGAACCTGATAAAACAAGACGAGGAATTTCTGGATAGGAACCGGGATAATCCGCATTGCAAGTATTGCCAGCAGCTGACGCGCACCAATGACAATGATATTTATCACCACTATCATTATAATTAAAGCCTGCATCGGCAAGATGAACACCCCAATCTGTCATCTTATAGAGAAACGGAAAAAGTTTTGGCGAAAGCGGTGGAGCCCCTCTATTAATCCACTCATCGGGAGTAGGTACCACAATAGGCGGGGGGACGGGCACCGGGAAAGGCATAACCGCAACAAACGGCGGATTTTGGTAATACCCGACCACATCTTTTAAATAAAATTTTCCCGGCAGCCGGGGGCTGGCTGCAGGAGCAATTAAAGTTTGTTGTCCGGCAAGCGGCTGTGAATGCCAATTCGGGTTTGTGGCAGTAACATTATAAAGATCATGTTCATCATCCCGCCCTAATTGCTCACGAAACGACATAAAAGTGTTAGTCGAATCTTCGTAACTAAAATCATAAATGTAAGGATATAAATTACCAGACGATTGAAATGGCGAACGAGCGGCACAAGTTGTATAATTTCCAGTCATCGGTGTTCCACCGGCTCCCGTACATTCGTCGGGAACGACAGGAACCCCTGAAGGATCGAAAATATCACAACAATGATCACACTCCGCCGGTCGAGTAGGACTACTAACACCCGAAAGGCATGGATGCAAAGAAGAAACGCCAGGAGCTACATGTTGATAGTCCGGATAATAAACCGGATCCCATAATCCCCAACTATCAGCCCCAGATACAACCAACTCATGCAAGGCATCAAGAAAATCCTGAACGGCAGTGTTAGTTCGTGCAGGCAAACCCAAATATCGTTTGGTATTATAATAACTAAACCGCCCAATTGTATCCTTGGGAGCATCCCCCGGCACAGTAGGACTGCTGGCCGACAGCGGCGGATAACCAAAAAGCCCGTCGCCATCCATATCATAAATATCCGGGATTCTTACTTGATCGGTTACAGCCGCTTGCAAAGCAGTTTGAACGCCGCGTTCAACGACTTGTCCAGTTATAGACAAATTCGCATTTTGCATTTTATTCCACGCCGCACTAATCCCCGGGTCAATCGAAGCGGCAATGACCATCGACGCGGCTTCCATCACAGCGCCGACGACTGCCGCAGCCTGTAGTGCTCCTACGCCACTCGCCGCACTGGCCGCAACACCCTGCATGGCTCCAAGAATTTCCGGCGCAAAAATAGCAATAACAATCATAACAATAATCGTCAAAATCCCCATCAGTCCACCGCCAAAAGACTTGCAATATTTAACACGCCAACCCATCGTTTCGACATATTCTTTTTGACCATAACTAGCTATGAAAGACGCTGTGCTCGACGCAGACGCGGCCGCCGCTTTCATCGTAAGCGTTTTAAATTGCGACATCATTGTTAAATTAATCGACGCGGCAAGAAAAATAAGCCCAATAGCAATAACAACAATGAGAATAACAGCCACTTGCCCAGAACGGCCAGACAAAGCCCCTCGGACTTGATTGCACCACGAGAACCGTAAACGGTTAAGAAAACAAAACACGAGTTTTAAAACCTTTCTTTAAATTGCCTGTTTTAATGCAATCGATTGGCGCCAAAAATGTCACTGCTAATCGTCGTCGCATCCATCGGAGAACCTTCATAAAACATCGGGCGAATTTGTCGATAATTTTCATCAATCGTCCCCGGCCCCCCACTAACAGGTGTAAGCAATACTTGTTCATGCGCCACCCGGCGTGCCGCCAAATCAGACCCAACCCAAAAAAAAAGTCTAATCATACTTAAGATAAGCATCACAATGACGATGATACTAAAAGTACTTTCGATAGTCGCCTGCCCGATCACAAGCCGCGGCTTTCTTAAGATATTCCAAAATTTGAAATAAACCAATATTATTCTTTCTTTTTGCATAAACTTACGGCGTCTCCGTCCGCGTCACCCAATTACGCTGCGCCTGGTTAATAATGTTACTGCGAACATATAACCTCAAAGTTAGAGCATCAAAACAAGTTAATCTAACATTGCTCGGTGAAAAACAATTATTGCACGCCTTAGATTGCTCTGGAGGGGTATCGCTAGGGCCTTTCCATGCATAGTCAGCGGCAACGCCATAATTAGGCGTATTGCCATTGCAGAAACGATTAGTATCATTGCTTAACTGAATAATTCTTTCGACGATATCAACTTGATCACTGCTATTAGCATTACGAATAAATTGATCTCCCGTACCAAAAAGTTTTCCTTCTCTAATCCGATAAAATGTACCAGCTTGGGTAAAAGAATACATTCGGCTTTCTGATAAAAGACCAACTTCCATATTAGGCCGCCGACCATCACCGGTAAAATCAAGATCCCCGCTCTGCCGGTCAATAACATAAACATCTAAAGTCCGACCAAAATGGTCAACGGTGCTAGCCAAGATCTGTTCTTCATAAAAATCTCCATCTACATCAATTGAATCTGCCGTGGACAACTCTCCGACCGCAGGAACCGGTTGCCATTGCCACATAAAAGCCATAGCGCCACCACTGCTGGCAATATCTGTTTTACTAACCCCCGCCGCAGCCACAGGATCAGTAGTCATAAAATTAAGATCGAAGTTTCCGCTCGTAGAAGAATATCCACTGCCCGGATAATTTTGTACAATTTTTTGCAAAATAAGACAACCAACGCCGGCACAACTCGGATCCCAACAACGTGAATCCAGCGGATGAGGAGTGCCACAGGTCACGAAACTTCCTTGCACAGGAGGCATTGTAATAACTTTAAACGCTGCCGTTGTAAAAGAAAATCTTTGACCATTGATCCACATATCTTGATGCGACAAAACATCCAAATCACCAAAATCTGCATAATCCACCGGATAGAATAATTGATTCGAAAAAGAAGCACTGCCGCTGGCAATCAAAGGCACACGATCACGTGACCCAAATTTATTTCCAAAATCCCCAGAAAGACGATCTTCGACGACTAACACAGAAGCATTATTGCGCCCCGGTTTTGCAACCATTGTCATTTCCAGCGACTTGCTCATTGCATAACGCGTCGCTTGTAACTGTACTCTCATAAAATTCCCGCCGCTTAATCCTTGACGAAAAATAAGGCTAAGAACAAAAATCAAAATCGACCCAAAAATCGCCAGTTCGACGGCACTTTGGCCTTTATGATGATTTAAAATTTTTAGCATTTTAATTTCTGGCATAAATAAATTCTTAGTAAGCATCCACCCGAGTTGAACCAACCCTTGTTTCAGTCATTTGCGACCCATCAACCCTTACAGTTTCCCTATTGCCACCAATATTTTGTATGAAAACAGTTGTATTGGTTACCCCTTGTACTCTTTGAGTAATATCCGTTTCTGTCGTCACCGGGTCATATTGTTCTCCGACGCTATCAACCGAAGATCGAATGCGCCCCTGAATTCCTCGTTTAAAATAAGCTTGCATCGCCAGCAAAGCCGCAATAACAATAGTCAAAAGCGCAACCCACTCCATTGAACTTTGTCCGTGACGTTTAAATATTTTTACCATTGCTTGACCTCAAAAATCTAAAATCATTTATTATAAGAAATTATTCTCCTACCGGACCAAGATCCGACGCTGATTGCGTAGTCGTTTGCACATTATCTTGATAAGATGTCTGCGTCCTATGTAGTGAATTGCTGTACCACTCTTGTTTATGTTGTTGCCGGTCAATCACTGTTTGCACATTCGTGAAAATTAATCCGCCTTCTACCTGCGATTCGGCATTGCGTTGATAGCCAAGTTCGTCGGCTACAACTTTAACCATCCCTTGCGTACTGCGCTTAACCATCGGCGTTAAAATCAACAAAACCGCAATGACAATACCCAACAACAGAGAATATTCGACGATAGTTTGACCTTTAAAATCTTGACGAGCTACAATTCTCATATTTGCCTTATGGTGCATGAATCGCTGAAAGAACATTTGAAGTAGTTCCCGAACCTGACACTGAACTTATTCCCGTCGAAAATCGTCCTTCATGGCCAGCCCAAGGGGTGTCAGATTGGCTGGTAGTTGTCCCTTCGTCCTTATCTGTTCTTGTCTTAACGTAATACGGCTCGTAACCGCTAGGTAAAATAGCATTCGGGTAAAACGGTGCTGATCTGTATATTGTGTTGACCTGCGTATACATATAATTTCGAGCGTCGTGAATCCGCCCCTGCAAAGTCCGTTTAATATACGTTGTCATCGAAACAATGACCGCCACAACAATGAAAAAAAGAATCGCGTATTCCGCTGCAACACCTTGACCGTCTTTATTTTTAAGAATGCGAAGTAACATAAACTTTTAAAAATCCTCTATTAAAAGAACATGGCTTACTCAAGAAATTTTTTATCTCCCGCTTTTAAAGCGGGTAAACTCCCAAGTAAGCCATGCTCCTTATCAATCATATCAACTCAGAAACTCTACTAGCCACCCCAATATTCGTACTTGAGATTGACAATATTCTGAGTTCTGTTGGTTGTCGTAATTTCGTCTGCACGAAGATACGTTTGAGCGTCACCGGCAGTATTTGCTTCTGTCGTATTGCTGGTCACCGTTACCGTCTTCATGACATTCGTATTGCCTGCTGAATATTGATCACCAATATCATCAGCCGCACTGCGCAAACGACCTTGCACACCTCTCTTGATATAAACCTGAATCGAGAGAAGAGCGCCAATAACAATCATAATCAAAACAGCCGTTTCAAGCGTCGACTGCCCTTTTCTTTTTCTTAAGTACTTAAACATTGATTATTCCTCCTGTTAAAAATATTCCAACAAAAAACGTTAAATACCGTTTGTAATACCCGTTGTGGTGACATTGCTGTAACCGCCACTCTTGCGTTTTCTCTCTTCATTCTGCGCAACGCTAATTGTTGCATTGTTATGAATGCTAATGTCGGTATTTCTCCTATCAATATCGTAGCTACTTTCTTGATAATACGCTTCATACTGCACCGTATTACCCAAAGCATTGGTTCCTTTGACCATATACTGAGCGGCATCGCGAATTCTTCCTTGAATCGCCCGCTGAGCATAGGTCTGCATTGCAATAACCGCCGCGACAACCAGCGAAATTAAAAGCGCATATTCCGCAGTTGTTTGAGCTAATTTACTTTTCAATAATCTCTTAAACATTTGTCACACCTCCGTAAAGGTTAGGCTGATATTATACTTAATAAAAGTTTCCCAACTTATGCTGCTGGCCGAGAATTTCGCAATCTGTTGGCCATGTCTTCCATACCATTGGTACCTTGTTGCAAAGTGCTGTTATAAGCGGTTCGGAAAATACCACTCGGGCCGAGGAAAATAATCAGAATCGCGATAACCCCGGTCACCATGATGATATATTCCAAAGTGCTTTGCCCTTTTTTCTTGCGGTGAAGATTTTTAAACATTATGTTTCCTCCTTGATAACGACTTTGATCGTTTGGTTTGCGTTCTTTACTCTCGGTACCCTTCCTGAATCGCCTGTTGAGTTGCTTGCACTGAACGCGACACATAAATGCTCATGGCTAACATTGCCGAAGCCACGACCGCCACGATGATAGCATATTCAATGAGGTTTTGTCCTTTTTGATTCTGGATTAGCCACATCGCGCGCACCTTTTGTGTTACAGGAGACCCTTGCCCTTGACTCTTCTAAACCACAGAAGAGCGGATACTGTTATGGGGCTCTATTGTAAAATTCCATCTTCCGATGGAATCAAAATTCAACACTTTACTTCCAAACACAGTAATGCTTATATTGAGCTTTTAAACTATACCACATGGCAAAGAAAACTGTCAAGGCAACATCCCACTATATTTTTATATTTTTTATGTCGCTAAGGAACTGTGGGAGAAGAAATTCTTAAAACGATGCGCCGGCCTTGCGGATCAAATAAAACGCGGGCATTAAAACGATTTATTGCATTTTTTAACATCGGAAAAAGAAGGTCTTTCTCAGAAAGACAAAAAGACAATCTCAAAATCCGCTGTTCTTCGCACAAAAAAGCGGGCAAATCATAAACCTTTTCAATCAAATTATTTACGTCAAAAGAAAGTTCTTTTTGATCAAAAAAGTACTGCTGACAATAGTTTTTAAAGACTTCTAGCAAAGCTGAAATACTTTCCAAAAACCCTTTGCATTGATCCAGTTGGCCTATTTCGAGATTAATAGACTTTAAATAATTTTCATCCCTTTTCTCGCCCAACAAAAACGAGTCATTCGTATCGCAACTAAGGTGTGGCGAACTTAACAAAAAGTCCAAAACCACCATTTTAATTATTTCCAATTTTTCAGCGTTGGTCAAAAGAGCAACAAACGGTTTCTCCGACGGAAGAAAGCTCACCGCAACCGCAAAACTTTCTTCTGTGCTTTTCTGACTTTCTGACGAATCCCCTTGATAGCACCATTTATAATAAAACGTTTTGTCCAAAATTTTCAAACTTTCCCAATCCCCGGCCGTTGCCAAAGAATTGGCCAACCAAGGCAAGTCCTTCTCCCAAGAAAAGACAGCTAAGGCAAATGTTCTTTTCTTAACTGGGAAATAACTGTATTTTACCAACTCAATATTTTGGGAATTATACAATCCGATTTCTCTTACGCCATTTGATTTTTGATTACCGAAAGTATTATGCAAAGTTTTTAAAAGATTTTCAATGTCATTCTCTCCTGCGCAATAATAAAATACGGCAGACTGGACATTTTTAAATATTTCTACGTTAATCCTTTGTACTGCTTGGGTAACGGAAACTTCTTTTTCAGATTGGACATTTTCAGAATGGGCATTTCTACTTTTTAAATCTACAAAAACACATTTGTTATCCCGATTGACTATTTTAATATACGAAGCTCTTTGCAGTAGGGCTTGAACTTCAATCGAAGCTTTCATTCCAAAATCAAAAATATTCTCAGCGGCTTTTAATAAAGATTCGGGTATTTTAAAATCAGCAATATCTTTGGCTTGATTTATTTTAGAAAAAAGCAATGACTCGGCAACTTTATCAAAATCGACATCCAAAGAACTGCCAAGTTCATCTTTAAATATTTTTGCTAAAATAGAGCCTCCTGCAAATTCCCATTCAACGGCCTTAAGAAAAATAAACCCCGCGCGTTCCAAAAAAATTTCTTTTTTTTGCGAAACCTCCTTGGGCACTTGAATCATTTGCTTTTCTTTTAAAATAGAACCTTTCTGCCCCGACGAGACACTTTGCGCTACCGGAAGAACAACAGAATGCTTCTTAACCTCAGTTACAGACACACTCTTGGGCACAGGAACAATTTGAATTTTCTTTTCGGGCGGAATCTTAAATTTCTTTAAATCTTTTTTTGCAAAAATTCTTTGTTCATTCAGAGACAAACTATGCCTTCCGATAGGACTGTTCAAATTTGCGGATTTTAAAACAGATCCTATAGAAGATTTTGAAACAACCAATTGGAATTTTTCAAAAACAACATCGCTTAACTTGCGGCAACTGATTTGCGGGAAATCTTTTTTTTGAGCCAAAATAAAATCCCTGACCTCATCTTGCAATTTATGAACAACGCCCATTGGCCCTCAAAATTTTCAGTTTGGACATTAATATTATTTGCACTTACTATATCATAACCCTATCAATTAAAACAACAAATAAATGTCCAATTTGAAAATTTATTATTTCTTTGCCAAGTTTCGACTAATCATAGTATAATTCAACCAAAGGATTTTACCTATGCTCAAATGCCCTTACTGCTACGAAAAATTAACCGACACAGTTGCTAAATGTCCTCACTGCGAACAGTTTCTACTAGATCCAATTCTGCACGTAGATTTCTTGTCTCTTGATAAAAAAAATTGTATTTTTTGCGATAAGAAAGTTTTTCGTGAAGCAAAAATTTGTCGCTATTGCCATCGCTGGCTAGATGAAGTAGAGCGGATAGCGCGAGATATTGACTTAGATGATTTGGTATAAATTTTTAACCCCAAAAAATCTTGTCCCCTAAAGCGGTTTTAGTCTTATCAATTTGTCCCTGCGGAAGTTCAATGGCGCAATCAGATCGCCAATAATAAGAACTCATTTGAAACGGCTTAATCCCTCGCACCAAGCCAACAACAATCCTTTTGTGATCCACAAATACAACATCAATCGCAAATTTCATAAAAAACATATGAATAGAATTGCATTGCGTTAACACCAATCCCTCTCCTTGCGACAAAGAATCGTGACGCAAAAGCCCAATAAACCGCGAAGCTAGCGTATCGGCAACAACAGCGCTTTGCGCCAAAACTGTATTTTGTGTTTGATTAAGAATTCGCATAAATAATTAAGAAATGCAACAAATGCAGATTTAGAGAAATTTACGGACGGCTAAACATACTTTTGTCAATCTTAAGACCCATAGCGGTAAGCTCTTCATAACATTTAGGAATATATCCGGTCGGACGATAATCCCCCATAACAACCCCATTCTCACCAATGCCCTTTTGGTCATAAACAAAAACATCCCGAAGATCAAGCTGATGATCTTGAATCATGCCGACAACTTCCGTAACCCCTGTAAGCTTACGTGTCCCGTCGGAAAAACGAGCTACGTGCACAATAATATCAATCGCCGAAGAAATCATTTCATTAATCGCACGCACCGGAAGTTCAATGCCGCTTAACAAAATCATTGAGCTCATACGCACCATAACGTCTCGCGTGGAATTAGCATGCAATGTTGTCATTGATCCGTCGTGACCTGTATTCATTGCTTGCAACATATCAAGGATCTCCGGGCCACGGCACTCACCGATAATAATGCGATCCGGCCGCATACGAAGCGTGTTGACAAAAAGATCTCGGATGGAAATTGTTCCTTTGCCTTCAACGTTAGATGGACGAGATTCCAAACGCGCCCAATGGCTTTTTTTAAGACGCAATTCCGCGGCATCTTCAATGGTAATAATTCTTTCGCTGTCGGGAATAAACTGCGAAATAACATTAAGCAGCGTTGTCTTTCCAGATCCCGTACCGCCGGAAACAATAATATTTTTGCGGCCCAAAACACACGTTTCCAAAAAGTCATGCATCGATTTCGAAAAACTATGATATTTATCCAAAAGATCTTCCGCGCTCAAACGCTCTGCGCCAAACTTACGAATTGTTACCATCGGGCCATTTAAAGAAAGCGGTGGAATAATTGCATTAAACCGCGATCCGTCGGGAAGACGCGCGTCAACCATGGGAACAGATTCATCAATGCGGCGTCCTAAAGGTGCAATAATCCGATCAATAATTGAACGGACCTGCTGATCAGAAACAAATTTACGATTTGTTAAAATAAGCTTGCCGCTTTTTTCGACATAAATAACATCCTTACTATTAACCATGACGTCGGAAATTTCTCCATCCACCAAAAACTCCTCGAGAGGACCTAGACCTAAAGCCTCATCAACAATTTCTTTAACAATGCGCGAGCGTTCTTCGTGCGAAGAAAGAACGCCCCCCTTCTCCTCGAGTAAAAGATTACCCACAAGCTTGCGCGCAGATTCTTTAAGCTCCAGCGCTTTTTTAGGATCACTTAGATTTTCGGGCGTTAAATCCTCGACGTGCAATTGCGAAACTAATCTTTCGTGGATTCTTTTCTTTAAAGCAATGACTTCGTCCTCTTCTTGACTATAAACAGCCGCCGTTGGCGCCCGATTATTTTGTTGTGAAATACCAAATTTTTCCCAAAAATTTCCTGGCTTATCAATACTTTCAGTAGTTCTTTCGCGTGCAATTTCACTAAGTTGGATATAAATATCGTCTTTTTTTAAATCTTGTATCATTTTTCCAAAAGCTTCAGAAATTGGCCCTCTGGGCGTATCAATAACGCATGGAACCCCGCGATTTAAAGCCATGCCGACGGCCTTCCCGTCGGAAGGAATGCGCCCTAAAATTTCACACGCTAAAGCGGTACGGACTTCCTGCCAAGCGACTCCACCGCGGCTTTCAGCCCGATTTAAAACAAGCCGTACCATTTTAAGCGGATAGTGCAGGCTCTGTAAAAGCTCAATACACCATTTGATCTGATAAACAGCCAAGATATCGGGAGTAACCACCAAAAGGATAAGATTGGAATGATCCAGAACACTTAAAAGTGTTTCACTAAAAGAATTTCCAGCATCGACAATGATATAGTCATACACCTGAATAGCTTTGCGAAAAAATGGCTTGATATTTTCAGCGGTAATATGTCCTGCCTGCTTCGCTTGCAAAACTGCCGGCAAAAAATCCAACCCACAATTATGTGAAATAACATATTTCTTAATGACCGAAGGATCTTCCGTCTTTTCTATTTCGGAAAGAAGATTAACTAAAGCAAAACGAGGAGCCAAGTTAAGCATCCGGGCCATATCATGCACGCCCTGAAAATCAATATCAATCAAAAGAACACGTTTGCCGGACAAAGCCAAAGACGTTGCCAAATTGACAGCCACAAAAGTTTTGCCAACTCCGCCTTTGTTTCCAAAAATGGTTATAATCCGTGATTCCATTTTTTATACTCAAGCAATAATGTTTATTATTTTAACTTCGCGGTTAGCTGTAGGCTTTATAAAATGCGAACGTATTTTATTTTGTTTGTAAATTATTTGTCCCAAGAACTGCTTTCTCGCTATACTCGACTTCAACCGGGACAACTACTTCACGCAAATTCTTTGCCGGCACAAAACGATCATACGGAGATAAAATTTCTGCGGTATTAACAGCATCTTTATCAAAAATTGCATACCCCGAAGATTTATTGACTGCTACATTCTTCACGCTTCCGTCGGGAAGAATCGTAACATTTAAGGTGACAGTGCCTTCCCAGCGAGATTCTTTAGCCTCATATGGATAGGAAATCATTGTAGACATCTGTTCTTTGATTTTGTTGCTATATTTTCCCTTTATCGCAGAAATTTCTTCATCACTTAAAACATTTTTCGGGTCCGTAAGACGAGGATCATCTAGTGCCATATTCAAATTAGGATCGTCAAGCGATTTTAAATTTCCACTGTTTGATTCAGCGATCTTTTTAGCATCTTTTCTTTCTACTGTTGGCTTGGTTGCTTTTTCTTTGCCAGTCTTTTTAGCATTCTTTTGAGCAAGAGCTTTTGCCTCTTTATCACGCTTAGCTTGTTGAGCTTTTTCTTTCTTTAACTTTTCTGCGTCTTCCCGAGCTTTTTTATCAGCAGCTTTTTTTTCTGCTTTTAATTGTTCTGGGGATTTTTTGATATCTTTTTTAAGCTCTTTATTTTCACTTTTTACGACGGGCTGTGCTTTGCCTTGATCCTCAGACTTAACATCTTCCGGCTTAACTACGGACGGCTCAACTCTTTTAACATCTGTCTTATTGCCTTGTGAAGAAACTTCTTTCGCAATATCTTTCTTTGGTTGATTTTCATCGGTCTTGGCTTTAGAACTTTTTTTCACCTTTGTCTTTGTTGCAGGCAAGTCTTTTAAGATACGCGGAGTTAAAGAAACAACCAATTCTTGCTCTTGATTAGGCATGCTTTTATTTTGAAACAACAAACCAACAATGGGAATTTTACTTAAAAAAGGAACGCGTTGAATCGTTTCGCCTTGTCGGCGATTGATCATCCCCGCCAAAACAATAGTCTGGGCATCAAGAAGTCTAACCTTGGTCGTAGCAGTCCGCGTCAAATAAGCGACATTGTCACCCACAGCATTCGAATCATCAATAGTTCTAACGGTAACGTTAACTTCAATATCAATTTTTCCATCACGCAACTCAGGCGTAACTGTCAGCTCAACACCGTACTCCTTATATGTCACATTCTCTTGAACACTTGTGCCACCATTGGACGATGTCGTCGAAGTTATTGGAATTTCACCTCCAACGAGAAAGGAAGCCTGTTCTCCATTGGTAACAACCAAGGACGGCTTAGAGAGAATGCGCCCTTTGCCTTCAGAAATAATTAAATTAACAACAGACAAAATTGCTGAAGTTCTAGAAAAGTCTCCTATCTTAAATAAATCTGCAAAACTTCCATCTTGAGTTGGCAAGGCTTCCTCAAAACTAAACGAAAGTGCCGTTCCCGTTGACCAGTCAATCCCAAGAACTTTAGTCAACGTCGTGTCAAGCTCAGAAAACTGAACATCAATTTGTATAAGTTCGCCTTCTTCGGTAACCAAATTTATTACGTCACTACTAAAACTCTTTATTATTTCATCCAACTTCTTTTTTTCGTTTTTGCTCAATGATCCACTAATCAAAATCTTGCCTTCCGTGTAATTCTTTTCAAAAGAAACGCCCTTTATCCCAGCCGATTGAATCAACGAAGCAATGCGGCTTGCAACCAAATTAAGATCTGTGGACACAACGCGCGCCAAAATTTGCTTTTTACCGGTCTCGTCCCAAATAAAGACTTGCGTTTCCCCGACCTTGCGGCCGACCAAAGTCAATTCATCCGCTGAAGCATTAGTAATATCTACAATTCCAGGATTTGCAACCGCAACTTTGGTCAAAGACTTGACTTTGACTGTCACCAAATCACCAGTATATAAAAAAACATCTTTTTCCTTATCACTATCAATCACATTTTGAAGTTGCGCAAGCGCAAAAGGCGGAAAAGTCAAATTAAAAGATAGAGATACTGCTAATAAGAAAAACGCGATTCTTTTTAACGAAAATTTATTTCTAGACATATTTACGCAGTCTCCCTGAAAAGATTGAAGCTACCAGCACCGCTGCCTGATCCCTTACTGCTGCACCCCGCCCTTGAAAATTTCGATCAAAGGTTTAGACTCTTGCTTTTTATCCGTATCCGGTCTTAAATTCGCCGCAGAAACAGGAGCCGAAATTTCTGTCCCTTGCTGGCTAAAAACATACTCTGCCAAATTCTGCCAATCGGCTTTTTGCAATTTTTCAATTTGTGTCTCGGATGGAGCACGCAAAACCAATTGCAATTGACCATTTTTTTCCATAAAAGACATAAGTCCCGCCTCTTCGGGCGTAAAAGCAAATGTAATATTCAAAGACCCTGCGGCCTGCTGCGCTTCATAACCACCGGTTACTTGCAAATTCGTTCCAACCGCCAAAACTTTTACATTTTGAAAAACAATGCTTGTTACCTGCTCAACTTTATTCGAAACCGGATCCGGCATTTTCATATGTGCCAAAATATCCACAAAGTCTCCCGGATTAATCATGCCGCCTACGGCAGACAATGGGTCAATGCGAACAGTGTAAGCTCGTTTACCCGCCGGGGTCATCAAAGACAATGTTGATTTTGCAACAGCCGGTTCTTGAGCCCCACCGCCTGCAACAGCAACAGGCCGACTCTCAAGAGCCTTAATCTGCTGTCGCATCACCTCCATATCTTGCATCAAAGGTTTTACCCTTTTCTCCTCAATTTCCTTTGTCATTCTTTTTGTTTCGGCAGAAATCGATTGTTCGATATAGTTTCCCGTCGCAATAGCGGCAACAAGCCCCAAAAAGACCGCAAAAACAATGATGACTATTTGCTTTTTATTTTCAACATTCATTGCTTATTTTGCCTCCAATAATTTGAGGTTTGTCTGCACGGGAATTGCATCTTGCAATTGCTGCAAACCTTGCAAATATTTCAAGTAGCTCAAATCAGCCTTGATGCCTTCTTTGACTTCTTCCAACGTTTTTTCTTTGTCGCCTTTTTTCTCTTCGATCTTCACGATATAGAAACCATCCGGGCCTTTAAAAACAGAGCTAAACTTTCCAACCTCTAGCGTATTAACAATGTCTTTAAGTTTTTGAAAAGCTAATTTATCTTCAGAAAGAAAAGTAGCGTCAGGTTTGACTTTGGATTGCGCATTGGCGATTTCGGTAAAATTTCCGCCTGAAGCAAGCTGTCCTAAAATCGTGTTAGCCTGCTCCTCGGTATCGACAACAATTTGGCTTAACTTATACTCAGCCGGCTCATAATAAAACTTTTTATTTTCTTCATAAAACTTTGCGATTTCCTCATCACTTACTTTAATATCTTCAACCATTTTGGTTTGAAGGTTTTGTGACAAAATCAACTTACGAGCTTCTTGAATTTGTTTAGCAATTTTTTCATCCTTGTCCAAATTTTGACGCTGTGCTTCCTGGAAAAGCAATTGTTGCTCAACGATCATTCCCAACAAACGTTCCGCCGGCAAATCATATTTTAGGTTATTCTGTTTGACCAAATCCTGCGCTGATTTTTCTTGTTGCTTAAATTCCTCCAAAGTAATTGACCAATTGCCAACCTTGGCTAAAACATTTGCGGGAAGTTCCGCAGCAACACTCACAGATTTGGTTTCCACAGATTTTTCTGACATTATAGAAGTTTGTTGCACTAAAGGAGCCTTGGTTTCAACAGATTTAACTTCTACGGGAACAGGCGTTTTATTGACTGTCGTTGATTTTTTAGGAGAAAAATAATTGGTAAGTTTGGAAATTTGATCGCAGCCTTGCAAAGATAAAAAAACAAAAGACCCGACGACAAATAACGATATTCTTGGTTTAAGAGTATGCACAAAATGCTCCTTTCGTTAATAGATATGATAAGTATAGTGTGCGACTAAATTAAAAACAAGAAAAAATACGTTTTTAAATGCGTCGTTTTTCTTTATGACAAAATATCTTTAACGGCATCACGCTCATCTAAAAGTTCTTTTTGGGTAAGAGCAATTTTTTCAAGACTAAAAGCATTGTGAGTTAACCCTAAGACAATTTTCCAATTTGTCCCGTCAGAAACAATCGGATAACTAAACATAAGCCCCTCTGGAACGCCATAACTACCATCGGAACAAACCGCAACCGAAAAGAATTCACCGGATTTTGTCGGCGTTATCAAATTCTTGACTGTATCAATCGCAGCATTAGCCGCCGAAGCTGCAGACGAAAGCCCGCGTGCTTTAATAATCGCAGCTCCGCGCTGTTGAATAACTTCCAGAAAATCTTTCTTTAGCCAATTTTCATCGAGAATAACTTGCGTTAACGGCCGTCCAGAAATTTTCGCATTATAAAAATCTGGATACATCGTCGCGGAATGATTTCCCCAAATCGCTAATTCTTTGATATCGCCAATACCAACGCCCGCTTTTTGAGCAATTTGAGTAACACTGCGATTCTGATCCAACATCGTCATAGCAAAAAAATTCTTGGCCGGAATCTTTTTGGCATTAGCCTTGGCAATAAACGCGTTGGTATTGCATGGATTTCCAACAACAAGCACACGACAAGAAGGCTTGGCGTTTTCATCTAAGGCTTTGCCTTGTGCAATAAAAATTTTGCCGTTAATTTTAAGCAATTCGGAGCGCTCCATTCCCGCCTTTCGCGGAACACTGCCAACTAAAAGCGCCCAATCCGCATCTTTAAAAGCCACATTAGGATCAGAGCTGACGGTTACTGCCTTTAGAAGGGGAAAAGCGCAATCTTCGAGTTCCATGACAACTCCCGATAAGGCGGGTAAAGCAGCTTCGAGCTCCAAAAGGCTTAAATGAACTTCTGTATCTTTTCCAAACATTTCCCCGGCGGCAATACGAAAAAGCAAAGCATAACCAATTTGTCCTGCTGCACCGGTAACGGCAACTTTAATTGTTTTAGACATCAAAATCTCCTTTTAAAAAATTAAGTTAGTAACACTTTCTTAAAGCATCGGCAAAATCGCTCGACGATATTCAAGGGCTTCACGCTGAAGTTGCGCAAAAATAATTTCCTCGCGATCCGACGAGGCGCGTGCCAAAATCCCACCCCAAGGATCAACAATCATGCTATTGCCAAAAGCTTCGACACCACCGACAGATCTTCCACACTGATTGGCAGCAACAATGTACGCAAGATTTTCAATGGCCCGCGCACGAAGCAACACTTCCCAATGAGCTTTACCGGTTTCTTGTGTAAAATTAGACGGGACAGAAATAACTTCACATTTCTTTTTCCCATACTTACGAAATAACTCTGGAAATCGCAAGTCATAACAAACTGTCATTCCCAAACGCATCGACCCTAAAGGTGCAATAACCGCAGATTTACCAGGACTAAAATTTTGCGGCTCTTTGATCACACGATCACCAACAACCGCATCAAAAAGATGTATCTTGCGATACCTCGCAGAAATCCGACCATAATCATTAATCACGACGGAAGTATTATAGCATTTTGTATTTTTTGGAATTTTTTCATACATAGAGCCGGCAATAATAAAAACACGATGTTCTTTTGCCAATTCCATAAATGGCACAAGCGATGACCCGGGAATTTTTTCACTAACATCACCTAAAATACTCTTATTAAGTGGCCCGCGATAATTAAAAACTTCGGGCAAAAAAATCGCCTTGCTCCCAGAAAGAATTGCCTCTTTCACAAAATGAAGAGCTTTGGAAATATTCTTTTCTTTAAATTCCCCGACGTTAAGCTGAATCGCGGCGACTTTCATAAATATACTGCCATCCTTTAAGCAGCTGACTTTAGCGCATCACTATATTGCTTATGGCACTTTGTATAAAAATCTTGTATGCGTAATTTTTCGCGCCAGCTTCGAATATAGGGATAAGGACTTAGATCGATATTTGCCGCTTCAGCAGGATCCAAACCCGACAAAAGCGTAAAATCCGCCAAAGTCAATGCCTGTCCGACAAGATAAGGATTTTTGGCAAGCTGTTCTTCAACAATCGGCAAAAACCGACTTAAAAAACCTATACCCTCCTCGAGCGCGCGTTCATCAACTGCAATTTTGCGCCGTGCGGCAAAAATACGATTATAAACAATTTTTTGCAAAGCTGCATTAACATGCAAATTAACAAAATCAATTTCTTGATCTACGATGGCGCGCTCTTTTAAGCCTTTGGGATATATTGTTGAACCAACTTTATCGGCGAAATATTTAATAATTGCACCACTCTCAGCGAGAACAAAACCATCGTCATCAATAAAAGGAACTTTTCCAATCGGATTTAATTTCAAAATTTCTGGTGTTCTATGCTCACCGGCGCCCAAGTTGATCTTTTTATATTCGTATTCCAACCCTAAATAATTAGCAACAAAACGAACTTTATTCGCCGGAGAAGATAAATCCGATCCATAAATAGTTAACATAAAACCCTCACTTTTTTATTGGAGTTTTTAAAAAACTTGAAAGAATTTAAAATTTTTAAGCGACCCCAGCGGGATTTGAACCCGCGCAACGAGACTGA
>CAZNNZ010000005.1:27498-30233 GCA_964574575.1 uncultured Planctomycetales bacterium | reverse complement strand
GGCAACGCGTATCATCCGCATCAATTAAACTTGCAAAATACGGCGGAATCGACATTGTCAATTTCGTTCCGCTGCCTTCAATGCCCTTGATCTCTTTAGCAGTTAAGGTCAAAATCTTGCTGATTTCATCTTGCGTACGAATGCGATTACGTATTTGCCAACGCCAATCTTCCCAATCTGTCGGCGTCGCATTTTTATAAAGCGCCAAAATTTCTTGCTCTCGATCCGTCAGAGGAATATGCGGCTTAAGAGAAACTCTATCGCCGGAGAGTACGTCTTTGGCAATTGTTGCGAGTGGATTCATTGATCTTCCTTCCCTGCACCTTACGATGAGGTTTTAGCTTAAACCCTTCTTAAGAAACGGCCGCCGGCTTCTCCAAAGCGCCGTCTATTAAACCGTAACGTTTCAGGGCCAAGTTAAGAATTTGCTGCAAAATATTCTCGAAGGTCGTTCCAATAACCTTGGGGAAAAGGTTAAAAACATCTTTACGATCCAAAGACGGCAAAGGATTGATTTCTAAAACATAAGGATTGCCTTTTTGGTCAACACGAAAATCCACCCGACCATAATCGCGGCAACCAACACTTTGATAAGCCGCAACTGAAATATCCTGCATCTTTTTCGTTAGTTGAGGAGAAATCTGCGCCGGACAAACATAACGAACATCATTGCCTTGGGTAAGTTCAAACGTATAAAAATTATCGCCTAAATCAATATTCCCACCAATACACACCTGCGCAACAGGCATGGCCTTAGGATTTTCGTTGCCAATAACTCCGACGGTAAATTCGGTACCACTGATAAACTCTTCGACTAAGGCAGGCTGTTTATATTTTTCAATAATCAACTTAACCTGACGCTTAAGACCAGCAAAATCCTCAACACGCGATTTTTCGGACAAGCCTTTGGACGTACCTTCCCACATTGTTTTGACAATCAAGGGAAAACCGATAGTATTGAGTTTTTCAAGATTCTGTGTATTGTAAGCAACGAAATAACGGGGCGTCGGAACTCCGTCAGCAATAAAGCACTTTTTGGCAACCATCTTGTCTAACGTAATGCCTAAGGTCAAAGCGTCTGATCCGCTAAAAGGAATTTTATAAAGATCCAAAATGCTGGGCACCTGCGACTCACGGTTGCGGTCGCCGATTCCTTCATGGATATTAAAAACAATGTCTACATCCAAAGTCTTAATTTGCGCCAAAAGATTTTGGACATTACCAATTTTTATAACCGTATGACCAAAAGACTCAAAGATGCTAGCCAAATCATCAATCGTCTGCGGCTTATCAAATTCGGCATTGCCATCGACCATGTCCCCGTCGGTAACTTGCCAATCTGATTTCAAATTATAGGTCATCCCAATTTTCATATTATTTTCCAATTCACTCGCAAAAAAATAAGGACCCTTTTACCTGCAAGGTCCTTTAGCATCTGAAGCGTTCTCATTTTTTTGGATTATTCTCCGTAAAAATTTTCACCAAAGGTTATTGATTAAAGATAAAAAAGAAATCGCCCAGATGCCCATTTGACAGATAAAAATTAACACAATTTTATTTCTAACGCAATAATAAAAATAAAATTTGCCCCAAAAAAATCTAGGCTAATTTTTCTTTATACTTCGTCCATGCAATTGAGATCAAAGCTTCCATGACATCATCCATGGTGACCGCGCCTTGCAAAATATCATCGTCACTTAAAACGGGGATAGAAGTAAACTTATATTTTTCTAAAAGCAGCGCGATTTCTTCCATCCCATCAGAGGTGCGCACAAAAACTTTCTTCGGAAAACACGTGTCCATAATCGGCGTCTGGGGCGCAAGATGAATATAACGCCGAATGGATGTCATTCCAACCAAACGGTGAAAATCATCAACGATATAAATATGGTGAATATTCCCCGGATAATTAACATTGCTCTTGACCAAATTAAGCGCATCTCCGACCATAGCATTTTGGTTCAAATAAAGATATTCGGTCGTCATAAGTCCACCCGCCGAATCTCTTGCAAACCCTAAGAGTTTACGCAGTTTCTTGGACTGTTTTGTTTCCATATGACGCATAAGCCGAAAAATTGTATCTTTTGAAAACGTCATCAGAAGATCCGTCGCCTCATCAGCGGGAATATTCTCAATTAAACTTGCCGCTTCCTTGTCCTCAATATGATCAATCAAATCCTGTTTTTCTTGTGTAGCTAAATCTGCAAAAACTTTTCTCTGCAAAGGCACATCTAATGATTTAAAAAGTGCCAGTTTCCCAAAAATGTCTAAATCCTGCATAATATCCGCCAAATCCGTCGGTGGAATCTGTGAAAGTTTTTGCCGCGCAACGTCAAGCCGCAAAACATTTTTTTGCCGGCCAGAAGTAAAAACATGCGTATTCTTCCAAGGAATAAATTCTTCCTGCGTCAAATACGGCGAACGCGCAGAAAAAATTTTTACAAAAAAATCCACAAACTTTGTCCACTCCAACCGGCGAACCAAAGCACGCATCCCCACATCCACGTGGGCAAGATAAAGGTGATTATCGACCCGCAGAAGATGTGCATCATTAACACGCACGACTTTGCGGTTTTCGGTATCAACGACCTGCCGATCAAGAATATCATGGCGCAAAGTAAATTCGTGAAGCGGGCGACTTTTAAGGAAAGCAATTTTTTCAGATGCAATCTTGAGTTTAATCACATCATCAATTTCTTGAACGTCTTCAATGCGCACTTACGCAAATTCGCGCT
>CAZNNZ010000005.1:0-27488 GCA_964574575.1 uncultured Planctomycetales bacterium | reverse complement strand
ATCATAAGGCCTTTGCTACGCGGATAAATTTCTTCATCGCTGACCTTCATCGGAATATCCTGCAGTCTTCCGATAAATTTTCCGTCACAATCTATAACAGGATTATCCAAAATTTCTGAAAGGAATAAAAAAAGTTTAAGCATAATTTAACGGCTCTGCAAAACTCCAACTCGCGCACAAATCTTAGCAAGCGGACACGTTGAGCACAACGGAGAAACAGGTTTACAAATATTTTGGCCCCAAACAACTAACAAAGCATTGTAATCGATCCAAAACTTTTTTGGCAATTGTTTGCGCAAAGCACTTTCCGTTTCATGCGGATCTTTCGTTTTGACATAACCCAACCGATTTGAAATCCGGTGAACATGCGTATCCACACAAATCGCCTTAATGCCAAAGCCTTCAGTCAAAACCAGATTAGCGGTTTTGCGCCCCACACCTTTCATCGTCATCAAAACGTCTAAATCATCAGGAACTTGGCCGCCAAACTTCTCTAAAATGTCGCGACAAACTCCGTGTATCGTGCGCGCCTTGGTCTTATAAAACCCGACCGGATAAATTGCTTTTTCAATTTTTTCAATACTTACTTTAAGCATTTCCGACGGTGTATTAGCCAAAGCAAAAAGCCGCTCAGAGGCCGGTAAAGTCGTTTGATCTTTTGTCCGCAAACTTAATAAACAAGAAATTAAAACATGAAACGGCGTTTTCCATTTCTTCCCGACAAGCGTAACCGACGGATCCGGCAAATCTTTGAGCGTTTCTTTTAAGATTGCAACGACATTATCAATATTTTTATTGCTGACGGCCATCTTAGAGTATTCCTAAAAAACATTTTGTACTACATAAACTGATAACCCATTTCCTGCAAAACACTCGGGCTGTCGCGCCAATCTTTATGCGACTTAACAAAAAGCTCTAAAAAAACTTTTGATTCCAAAAGCTCTTCTAATTCCGCACGTGCTAAACTACCCACCTTTTTTAAAAGTGAACCATTTTTGCCGATAACAATCAACTTTTGTGAATCCCGCTCGACCATAATGACCGCTTGAACATAAAGAAGTTTGCCTTTGCGCGGCTCGACAACATCAATAACAACCGCAATCGAATGGGGAAGCTCATCTTTAAGAAGGGCATAAAGCTTTTCGCGAATAATATCCGCAATCACCATTTTTTGTGGAATATCACAAATCGTATCTTCTGGATAAAGCGCTTTTCCCTCGGGCAAAAGTTCAAAAACAATATCAATAAGTTTGCTGATATTAGTCCCATCCTTACCCGACAAAGGCAAAATCGTGATCAACGGATTTTCTTGGATGGGCTTTCCCGTCACCTTTTCCCAAAGGACAATATATTCAGAAATCATCTTGCCCTTTAAATCTACTTTATTGAGTCCCAAAATAAGTGGCACATTCAAACTGTGCAAACGTTGCACCAATTCTTCCTCCTCTAACCCAACGCGATCATTAGCGTCTACCAAATGAATAATAACATCCGCTTCCGACGTAATCCCATAAGCACTTTGATTCATAAAACGATCCAAATGATCGTGCCCCTTGTGCACACCGGGAGTATCGACAAAAACAATTTGCCCGCGTTCATCGGTATAAATTCCGCGGATCTGATTGCGCGTCGTCTGCGGGACCTTGGAAACAATCGCAACTTTTTCGCCCAAAATTTTATTTAACAACGTGGACTTGCCGACGTTGGGACGCCCGACAATAGAAGCCATGCCGCAGCGAAAATTCTTTTTAATCTCTTCAGGCATCGTCAACTTTTTCCTTTTCGATATTTAAGAACCGTGACAAAGACGGCCGTAAACAAAATTAAATTCATGATATTAAACGTGCGCCAAACAATGTCCTTTGACAAAAAACCCGCCGGCGACATAAAAAGCACGCACACCCAAACACCCACGACCCACACTAAAGAAATATCCGCCGAGGAACCACGCTTGACGATTTTTAAAATAAACGGAATATTCCATAAAGGCAGAATAACAGCCGTGACCAGTCCGATTTTTTCAATGATGTCATTCATGTCAGTAGCTTATAAAGTTTAATAGTTCTTTCTTTCTCTTCTCAACCTTCGCCATCGTCAGCGTCGCTGTTCTTTCATTTCCAAAACCTTCGACATTAAAAGAGGCTATTGTTGTCCCATAAATGACTGCAGTCTTTAATGTTTTAGCATTGATTTTATTGACCTTAGTCAAATATCCCATAACCCCACCGGCAAATGTGTCCCCTGCGCCCGTCGGATCTTTGACCTCATCAATCGGATAAGCGGGGAAAGAAAACTTGACCTTGTCGCTGTCAAACAAAACGCCGTGCTCACCTTTTTTTATAATCACAAGCTCTGGCCCAAAACGACGCAAAGCTTTAGCGGCTTTAATAAGATTCGTTTCACCGGTTAAAGCACGCGCTTCAGCGTCATTAGCGACAAAAAGATTAACGCGTTTCATCAAATTAAGCAATGACGGTTTTTTATGCGTGATCCAAAGGTTCATGCTGTCCAAGCCGATCAGTTTTGGTTTTTTCATCATGGCCAAAAGTCCCATTTGGATGTCCGGATCAATGTTAGCCAAAAAAATATTTTGAATCCCACGCTGATGATGAGCTACATGCGGATCAAAACCGATCAAAACACCCAGTTCCGTCGCCAAAGTCAAAGCCGTGTTTAGATCTTCTTTTTTATATTCGCCTTCCCAGCGAAAACTTTTTCCATCCCCCACTTTCAAAGACGACAAATCAATACCTTTGCGTTTCAAAAACTGAATATGCTTCTGCGGAAAATCCTTGCCAATAACCGCCACCAAATGCACGTCGGTAAAAAGCCGCGCACTCATCGCCAAATGAGTCGCCGAGCCGCCCAACATATCGTGCCTAATGCCATGCGGAGTTTTGACATTGTCGAGTGCTACAGTCCCTAAAACTAACAAACTCATAAACGCTTCCTTTCTTTAAAAATCCCAATTGCGTCCGCGCGGACGCAATTCAAAACGCATGATTAATCCCCATCAAAAACCGCGGGTGATCTTCATCCTCATCATTGATCGCTTGCGCTATGTCAGCGCGGACAATCACTTTTTCAAACAGCGAACCGATATTGACCGTAAAACGCAAACCCACTCCCGCATCTTTGCGCCAAGGCGAGGATGAGGGCGACGAAAACCAGGCTTCTCCCGCATCGGCAAAAACAACCCCGCCGATTTTTTCCAAACCCAAAATGTGATCAAAAAAAGAAATTTTTAAATTATCTACAATAGGAAATCGATATTCCAAACTTCCCAAAAGTATATTGGCCCCGCGAATAGTTTTTCTTTCATACCCACGCAAACCATTGGGCCCACCAGCATAAAATAAAACCTTATCGTTGGGATAACCGCCGCCAATTTGTATCCGAACAGCAGTAGTAGTTTTTTCCGTCAATGGCAAATAAAAACTCGTGTCAATTGCGCCACGGGAAAAAGACTGTGTCGCTGCTAAAAAATGCCCCGCATTCTCGGCGAAAATATCCATCTTATATCCACGACTGGGATCCGGCGAAGTCCCACTGCGATCCAAATGCAGAGCGCTGCCGACAATCGCTTCTTTCCGACGGCCATAATCGACGTTGCGTGTCCCCTCCCGACCAGACAAGAAGTCAGCCCCATCATTAATACTTTGATTTCGCACCATATACAAAGTGACATGATCATTTAAATCCGCCACATTATACTGGGCCGGCCAAAGCTCTCGACGCAAATAAACCTTGCCGCTAACTAAATCCTCACTGCCGTCGTCATAATCCGTCGTATTAGAAATTTCAACACCCAAAACTGTGGGTGTTTTTAAAACATTCTTAAGCTGATATCCGGCGCGCGAATGCAGAAGCTGTTCACCAAATTCATAGTCACTGCCCGTATAAAAAATCTGGTCATAAGGTTTTTGCAAAGATCCTTTGATTCCCAGCCCATTATTGGCCAACTCGGGCCCGACCGTCAAAGAATAACCATCATCCGGCAAAAATGTCGGGATTTCATACAGGCCCGAATAGAGCGGAACAAGCTTCGTATGCAAACGCCGCGGCCAATAATTATTTGTGCGGTCAATATCAAGCAATTCTTTGTCGGGGTCAATACTGATCCTTTTAACATCTTTACGCGGCCACGAAAGTTTTTCTTTTGGGTCAAGCGTGCTCGTCACATGCTCTTGACTCCCGTCTTTCTTTTCAACGATAATTTCTGCCGGCATCGCAATCCCGCCATGATTTTTCAAAACAATCTCATTACCTTTGGATTCAAGAGCATAATTAAATTGCTTGTCCGAGTACAACCACTGGTCAAAAAACCACGCCAAACTGCCGCCGTGCTCTTGTTCACAAATCGCAATAAATTCCTTAACTGTTAAATTCTTAAAACGGTATTCTTCAAAAACCCTTCGGAAAACTTTTTCAAAAACCGCATCGCCCAAATAACCTTTGAGCATACCCAAAACGCGGGCACCCTTGCCATAGGTCACCGAAAAAATCGCACTGGGCTCATCAAAACTTGAAAGCTTGCTGACAATCGCATGATCCATGCCAATGCGTGCAATCGATTTGTAACGGGTGTCACGCGTATTTTTAAACGTCAACTTAGGTAAAGCTACCGTAAACTTTTTTGCCCACGCCGGAAAATCAATAACCTCGCCATCCTCGCCGTATTTCTGGGCCAAATATTTCTCAATAAAATAAGAATTCAACCCTTCTTCCAACCACATTTCCTGATATTCATCGACACCAATAAGATTATAAAACCACTGATGCCCCGTCTCATGCGCAACTAAAAAGTCAAAATACCGGTTCATCATCCCCGGCAGTTGATACGCGCGCCGATCAATAAAAATGAGATTCGACATCTGTTCTCCGCCATAGCCAAGATCTACAGGCGCGATACTAAATTTATCATAAGGATATTTTCCAAACTGTTGTATATAAAACTTCATCAAATCTCTCGCAGAAACGATGGCCGCCGCTGCCGCTTTTTCATCCCCAGGCAAATAGTAAGACTGGATTTGAATCCCGTCGAATTCGTCGTTCAAAATTTTATACTCTGGACTCATCGCAAAACTAAATTCCCGAACCGCCTCGAGCGTTTCGATGCTATATACTTTTTTACCGTCGGGATTAAACCTTTCGCCACTTTGATTTCCCGTATGCGCAACAACTTGTTCTTGCGGAATCGTCAGCGTCACCTTATATAGAGCCGCTTGGCTAAAAAACGGACGATGAAAAGGATAGTCAGGATTTTTGTTCCAACCTTTGTCTTTCTCATAAACACTTAGAATCGGATACCAGCGGGAAAGGCGAAAAACATTATCATTCCATCCAAAACGCCCCAATGCAATATGCGGAATATCGACGGAAAAGTTAAGCTCAACTTGGACAGTCTCGCCGGGTTTAAGCGGATAGGCCAGCTCAACTTTTAAAATCGTTTGATCATCGCCATCAATTGAAAAGTTTAATTTCCGTCCACTTTGGCTAACAGAGACAATTTGCATATTGCCGGTTTGAAAACCCTCTGGGAATGGATTAACTTTAAAATAGCCAGCAAAACGCCAAAGCATATCCTTCTCTTTGGCCGTATAAAAACGATTTGGATAAATATAAAAAATCAGTTGGGAAACTTCCGCAGAGCCAGGATTAGTCCATTGCGTTATTTGTGTAGCAGTGATTTTCTTAAAAACAACATCAACGTCGGCCTTAATATCGTACTGCACAAGATTTTCAGAAAATACGGCAGGAACAATAAAGAAATTTAACAATAAAATTATCAAAACCCGATAAAGTAAGAACGTTTTCATCACGGCTTAGGTTGCGGGATTTTTTCACGACGATAACGGCTCAAGTATTCCTGAAAACGCTCATCTTTTCGCAAATCTTCTAAGTCTTCGTCAACTTCCAAAAAATTAAGATCATCATATCCGCATTCAAGCGCTAGCTTCATCGCACCAAAAGCTTTGTCAATTTCACCAAGCAATGAATAACTGCAAGCTAGATTATAAAGAATCATCGCATCATCCGGCCGTAAACGCGACAGCCGCAAATCAACTTCCAAACCTTGCTTGATCATGCCCTTGTGCGTATACAAATCACCTATCGCAATCAAAACCTCAATAAAATCCGGCACTTCGCACAATATATTTTCGTAAAAACGGATTTGAAAGTCCGCTTCATTTTCTTGTTTTTTTGCCATTTTTCGACTCTTTCAAATATAAACCGATACGCGCTATCGCTTGCTTTAAATTGTCATAACTCGACGCATAAGAAATTCGGATAAAGTCATCTAAATTTTGTCCAAACGCACTGCCAGGAACCAAAGCGACTTTTTGCTCTTGTAAAAGGCCTTTGGCAAAATCCATGGATGTCATACCCGCATTTTTTATCGACGGAAAAACATAAAACGCCCCCTGCGGCATATGGCAAGGCAAACCAATTTCATTAAGTGCGTCAACCATATAATTGCGCCGCCGTAAATATTCACGTTTCATCTCTAGCACATCGCGAAACCCACTTTTAATCGCTTCTAACGCCGCCATTTGCGCAGTAATAGACGCACACAGCATGGTGTACTGATGGATTTTTGTCATGCCCGCTATAATTTCGGCAGGCCCTGCCGCCCAGCCTAAACGAAAACCCGTCATCGCATACGCTTTCGAAAAACCATTCAAATAAATCGTCCGCTCTTTCATCCCCTTTAAAGACGCAAAAGGGGTATGTTCAAAATCATAAGTCAATTCATCATAAACCTCATCGCTAACGACAATAAGATCATGCTTGCGCACAACAGCGGCAATCTCTGCCAATTCTTTTTTTGTATAGGATGTTCCCGTAGGATTACACGGATAATTGATCATCAGTGCCTTGACCTTCTTTGTACAATGCGACTCAATAAGTTGTGGCGTTAACTTAAAACCCGTCGACAACTCTGTCTTAAGCATAATCGGCTCTCCCCCAGTCAAAGTCACAACCGGCGCATAAGAAACATAACACGGGTCATGAATCAAAACCTGATCACCGGGATCTAAGATTGCACGAAAAGCTAAATCTAATCCTTCACTTACGCCGACGGTAATCAAAATTTCTTCATTAAAATCATACGAGAGTCCAAAGCGTTTCCCAAGGAATTTGTTGATCGCTGCTCGTAACTGCGGCATGCCTTTATTAGAGGTATACGACGTATAGCCTTGCTGTAAAGAAGAAATCGCTTTTTCGCGAATATGCCACGGAGTGACAAAATCTGGTTCTCCGACACCCAGAGAAATGACATCTTTCATCCCAAGAACCAGATCAAAAAAAGCGCGAATGCCCGACGGGGCTAATTGTTCAACACGTTTTGCAATTTTCATAAAGTTAAATTTGTTTTTGGTCGGGTCCTGCCCCTGTCAGCACCCCATCCGTACTCGCGGCACCCATCCCCCCGTGGGGAACCCCTGCCGCTGCGTGCGGCTGGGGACCCCGCTGCCAGGGTCACCCGACCTTACGAATATCAATTTATTTTAGTTAATAGGAAATAGCCAAGCGTTTGCGGTTATGAACTTTTTTTAAAATCTGGCCATCCTCTTTATATTTCTTAAGCAAAAAATGCGTCGAAGTCCGGCGGACACCTTCCATTGACGAAAGCTTAGAAGCAACGAAACTGGAAACCGTTTGAATATTTTCCCCCTCGACAATCACCAAAAGATCATACGCGCCAGAAACCAAGTAACAATTGGTCACCTCTGGAAAACTATAAATACGCTCTGCAACATTGTCAAACCCCACATCCTTCTGTGGAGTAATGCTCACCTCAATCAAAGCACGGACAAAAGACGAATGCTCGCCACGAATTTTCTCCAAATCAAGCACCGTTTTATATTTAACAATCGTACCATCACTTTCGTATTGCTTAATGGCCTTTTTAACATCGGCCGGCTTACGATGTGTCATCTTTGCAATTTCATCAGCCCCAAGACGCGCATCATTGGCCAAAATTTCCAAAATATCATCCATGTCATCCCCCTTATAGCGACTCAAATTACCGATTATTTACCCGATGATTCCGCAACGATTTCATTAATTTTTGCGTGCAATTGTTGATTCTCTGCATCCAAATGCATAATCTGATCCATCAACTTTCGCTTCTTCTCGAGAGCTTCTTTGGACTGTCCGACTGTTTTACTTACCGCATCGAGCTGCTGGGTCAACAAATTAACTTGAGCCTGCAAATTCTTTTTTTGTTTAACCAAATCCGAAGAAGGTTCTTTGAATTTTCCTTTGACTTTCTTTGCTGATTTTTGCAACTTCTCATTTTCCTGCTCTTGCGCGGTAATTTGCCGTTTTAAAACCGTCATGCGCTCTTGCAAATCACGATTCTTTTTCTTAAAATCACCCTCATCTTGCGGCAAACTTTGATTTTGGGTAGTAATCTTTTCCAAAGCGATAGTCAATTCTTTTTCATCTGCAAGAGATTTATCCAGTTGAGCTTGCAAAACAGCTGCATCAGCAGACATTTCTCCCGTAGTAGCTTGTTTATAATTGGCATCGAGCTTTGCATCGCGCTTTTGATTCTCGAGAGTCGAAACCTTAATTTTCCAAAGGCGATTCTTCTCCTGAATATCTGCCAATTGTTTTTCTAAATCTTTATTCACAGCCTCCAGCGCATCAATTTCTTTTTGCAAATCTGACATCTGACTTGAAACATCAGAACTCTCTGTCAAGGCATTTTCCGAAGAGGACGGCTCTTTTTGTTTTTGCGCTTGGATCTGAGCAACCTCTGCCTTTGTTTTTTCTAAATCCTTTTTAAGGCCAGCGGCTCTCTCTTGTAAAAACTCATATTCAGAACTCAATTTCTCGTTTTCCGACAACAGTTGCTTTGTCTGCAAAGTAATTTCATCAATCGTTGCTTGCCATTTGGGATCCGTTAAACTCTCCTGCGAAGCAAAACTCCCAATATTCTCGCTTTGCGCAGACGCCAAGAAAACTATGGCAAAAACTAAAAATAAACCAACAAAGAAAATTCTTAAAAATCGCATCCATTTCTCCTTTTAAGTCTGTTGCATATACCACCAAAACATTAGTAACTAAACGACGCGCATTATACCAGAAAAGTGCTGTCAATTTGGCTTAATTTTTTATAACTTTTAGACAAACGCAAGGTTACGGGCCCCGGGCGACCTCTTCCGATTTTGTGGCCAGAAAATTTTGTTAACGGCATAATGCCAATCAAAGCATTGGTCAAAAAAGCTTCATCCGAATTTTGAAAACTCTCAAGCGTCGTCGTAGCCACAGAGGTTTTAACCTTTAAACTTTTTGCCACTGACAAAACCACCTCTCGCGTAACCCCTGCCAAACATCCGCTGGACAAAGGCGGAGTAAAAAGTTTTCTGTCTTTTACAAAAAAAACATTGCTCCGGCTGCCTTCGACAATCTGGCCAGCGCTATTTAAAAAGATCGCTTCGTGGCAATCATGTTTTAAAGCATACTCATAAGCTTTTAAAAAAAAGCCATAATCCAGACTTTTAACTTTAGCCAATTGGAAAGAACGATCCATTCTCTTAGGATAAATACACGCACGAAATCCTCTTGTGTATACCGACGGGGAGAATACAAAATGCGGGATGACAACAATGGCAAAATGCAATTGACAGCCCCATCGCCAAGCCGCAAAACGGACACGTCCGTTTTCTAATTTATTTTCCCTTAAAAGCTGAACAAGAATATTCTTAATTTCGCCCAAGGCCAGCGGTCTAGGCAAGACATAACGATCGCACCCGTGCAAAAACCGCCGATAATGTTCTGCAAAGAAAAAAACTTTTCTATTTTGGCAAAGTAAAGTTTCAAAAACGCCCAAGCCCTTTAATACTCCCGGTGACAAAACTTTCAATGTGTCGTAAGAAATCTTTTTATACTGACCGTCTAAAAATATTGTTAGCATTTTCATATTCTAGTGCACTTTCAAATTAATTTTTAAAGGTTTACTTCAGAAAAAGTGCACTTTTGTGCTGTGTGCACTATTAATAATTAAGATTACACAGCGCTAAACTTTCTTTTAAAGCTTGTGCCTTAACCAAAGTTTCTTCGTATTCTAAAAGCGGCGCTGAATCTGCCACAATACCGCTACCGACGTGAAAACTTACCCCTTTGGCTTTGACCAACAATGTTCGAATAAGTACATTAAACGCCAAGTCCCCGGCAAAATCCATATATCCTAAAGCGCCCGTATAAATCCCGCGGGCAGAGGGCTCCAATTCTTCAATAATCTGCATCGCACGAATTTTTGGACATCCTGTCACAGAGCCGCTGGGAAAACAATTCTTAAGCAAATCAAAACCATTTTTATTCTTAGCCAACGTTCCTATCACCGTCGACGTAGCTTGATAAACGGTGCGATATTTTTCAATTTTACGAATCGTTTTGACCTTAATCGACCCAAAATCACACACACGACCCAAATCATTTCGTTCCAAATCCGTCACCATCAAAAGCTCAGCTTTTTCCTTGGCATTTTGCCGCAACTCTAAATTGCGCCTGTGATCTTGCGCTCTTGTTATCCCGCGGGATCTTGTCCCTTTCATCGGACGAGTTTGGACTAAATCTCCCTGCAAGCGCAAAAACATTTCAGGAGAAGAACTGACAATTTCAAACGCCCCGCAATCAAAATACCCGCTAAAGCACGATGGAGAAAGCCTGCGTAAAGTTTCATAAATTTTGATAGCGTCAACAGATCGATTAAACTTACAAGAAAACTCTTGCGCCAAATTGACCTGATAAATATCACCACGTTTAATGTAATCTAGTGCTTTTTTAACCGCATTGCAATAACCGGTTTTATTAAAATTACTCTTAAGATTTACCCGGCTAAAACTACCAAAAGACTTTAAAGCCTTTTGCGGAGGCAAATTTTGCAAAATATTTTCAATGCGCTCTAAACGGGCAATCGCGCGCTTTTTTCGTAAAACTCTATCTGCCTGCGGCAATCCGTTGGAACTGACTAATACTTTTTTTTTAAAATGATCGATTGTAATAACGCAGTCATAAAATCCAAACACAAATCCCGGGGAATCTGGAGTTTTCCGACGAGATTTAACTGCTTCAAATTCAAGACCAAAGTCATAGCTTAAATATCCGGCAATCCCTGCCGAAAAAGGCGTTAAAGAATTTTTAAGCGGACGATAAAAGCGCTGATAACTTTTTTCTAATTTTGCAAATGCTTTGAGGTCATTGCCTTTGACCGTCAAGAAAGGATCGAAACCCAAATACGAATACCGGCCACGATTTAACTGGCGCATACTGCTTTCTAAAAGAAAACATCCGCGATAACCACGCAAAGCCTGTAACAAAACAACAGGATCAATATTTAAATCATATGAACGAATTTCCATATCTTTACCCTAAAAGACTGACTGTATAAGCCGGCAATAAAACAGACGGCCGAAAAGACATTTTGGTCCAATTAACATTCCCGAGAGCAAAATCATCCATAACATTAATAAATTTTGCTTTTTCAATAACAGGATCTTGGCAAAGCTGATTAAAAATGTAAGTCGCCAACCCCTGATATTTTTTGTCCGCAATTTCCAAAAGGACACAAAACGTTTGTGAACCGACAAAATAACCGAACGTATATGCGACAATTTTGCCTTTAACTTCAACCACGCGACCAACCAAATCCAAAGACTTAAAATCATACAAAACACGTCGATGCACAACACGATTATCCTCAAGCAATGCTAAATCAATTTCTTCTTTGAGCGTCAAACGCTTATCCTCTTGCCACAAAAGATAAAGTTCTTCACAGCTTTGCGCCATCGAGATCTCATAGGGATAATATGAAAAAGAAAATTCCCTTTTGAAATGATTCAGCGCATGGCGCTTAGACTTATACGCATCGCCTTTAAACTCGGTCAAATCATGGCGATAATACAAATACTCATAACTTTTCTTATAAATTTTATATTGACTCGATGGGAAATAGGCAAGCTGCTGGCAGCTTACGTTTTCAATCCGTGTCAAACTACCGGCTTTATTAGACTGCTGCATACGCTCAAAACAATGCGCAACAGCTTTAGGACTGATTGTTTTACCCAAAGGCGGCAAATATAAAAATGTTCCCGCAGAGTCTGCGGCAAAAACGCACAGATTTCCGTCGATCTCTTCAACAGAAAATTTAAAGAAATCCTGCCAAACAAAAATATTTACAAAAGACAAACAAGCTAATTGACCCGGCGTTTCTTTCAAGTAACGCTCAACCAGAGCCTTTGAGGCTAAAAGTTCATTGGTCATCAAGGAAATTACTCCAAAGAAAGGCGACAAACACAATCCAGCTCATCGCGATAAAGAGAATAGTCTGTCAAAAGCATTGGATTTTTTTGCAAGAATTCACGCACATTCTTTTCCATAAAAAATCCCTGCAAATATTCCACATACTCTTTATACACCGACGTGCCAAAATGTTCTTGGACATAAGGACAATTCAAATGCACATAAAGCACTGCCTGACCGTTTTCTTTCCCCAGAAGAAAAGGGTAAAGCTGACATTCAAAAGGTCGAGCATGATAAATCCCGCAAGTATTTTCTTTATCGTTAAGAAAATGGCACAAAAATCCTTCGGCACAGGGCGTTGTCCCAATTTTTCCGTCTGGAAAAACCGCATTAGGCCCAAAAATCTTTTCTGCGACGCCTAAACGTGTCGCAGCAATTTGCTTTTCTTGTTCTGTAATATACGGACGCCAGCGGCTGTCAGCCTCTTTAAAACGGCAACAGCCATCGCATTGAAGGCAAATACTGGAAGCAACAAATTGTTTAAAGTCTTTAAACATTTTCTAAATGATTACTTAATGATTGCACCGACAGGAACATCTTTTTCCGGCAAAAGAATAACCGGACCACCCTCGCCGGCCGCAGCTAAAATCATGCCATTAGACGCCTCACCACGAATAACAGCTGGCTCAAGATTATTAATGACAACCACCTTGCGGCCAACAAGCTCTTCTGGCTTATAATTCGCGCGAATTCCTGCGACTAATTGTTTTTCTTGACTGCCTGTATCAATCTTTAAAATATACAACCTGTCTGCATTAGGATGCTCTTTAACTTCCTTAATAAGGGCGACAATTAACTCTAATTTTTTAAAATCCTCATAAGTAACCATGTTGCCTCCTGTCCTTTTTAAAATAAATCCTTTATCAAGATGCTAAAAATGAATTATAATAAAAGCCAATTTATCATAATTAGAAAAACTACAACATAATACTTTTTAAAACACTATGAATTACCGTATCACCGCTTTTCTCTTAGTGCCCTTGGCTGGACTTTTTTTATTATTTCACCATGCCTCTTTTCAACCATTCTTATCCCAAGGCGATCACGGACGAGATCTTTATGCTTTTTCGCAAACCCTCCACGGGCAAATGCCCTATAAAGATTATTGGTGGGTCTATGGTCCGCTTATGCCATATTATTACGCGCTATTTCTTAAAATCTTTGGGGTGGCCATTCCCAGCATTCTCGTCGGAAAAATCTTGCTAACTGTCCTAAGCGGAATCTTCATTTTCTTTGCACTATCCCTTTTTATTCCTCCACTTTTTGCTTTTATGGGCGCAATGTGGTTCTGGTTATATCAACCTGACTTCTTTTTTACCTATAATCATATTGGTGGAATTTTTTGCCTGTCAGCAATCCTCTTTGCTCTCTTCTCATATATCAAAAAACCTAAAACATATTATCTGTATTTTGCTCTCTTATTTATATTCCTACTCTCACTTATCAAAATCAACTTTGGAATAGCCAGCCTTTTTGTTTTTATTGTCTTTTATCGAGTCTATGACGCAATTAATCATATTGCGGCAACAGAAGGCAAAAAGAAATTAGCCACAATCGCTGGATTCTTTTTGCCGCTTTTAATTTTTATCATTTATTTCCTTCTCCTTTACCAACTCCCTGCTTATGAAATTCGCCAATGTATGCCATATTTAAGCGGCGACCAACCTTATCATTCCACACCACAACAAGCACTCTTTAGTCTTGCAAAAGCGATTCTCATGACACCATTGACTAACCCAGCTAATTTTATTTTTTCACTTTTTATCATTGGTGCTATCATCGCCAGCATATTTATTATCATTTCACCAAAAACAAACCCCCAAGAACGCAAAACTTTAGTTTCCGCATTCTTGCTGCTTTGTTTTTTTTATTTTGTCAATTTACACGAATATATGTTTAGCGGCGTATTATATCGCAGCTACTGGGCAACACCCTTTAGCACTATGATGTTGTTTTTTTTCATAGGGTACGCTTTTTCCAAAGTCTCTCTTAAAATACAACGATTAGTTTTCGGAGCATTTTTCGTTATTATTTTTGCTCAATATGTCCATGAAATTGACATCATACGTGAAAAGAAAATTCCTGAGCAATTTCTCGCCCTAAACCGCGGGCGCATCACTACGAGTAACCCCGAAAATTGGTTTAGCAGCGTTTCACAAACGGCAGATTATCTTAAGAAACACATCCCAGCCAATGAAACCTTTTTTGCACTTCCTTATGATCCACTTTATTATTATTTGACTGACAAAACTTCACCGACGCGCCAACTTATTTTTTTTGAACATATCAATATCCCAGCTGAACAAGAAATAACGATTATCGCCAGCCTAGAACAAAAGCATGTCAATTATATTCTTATTTCAAATCGTGCTTTCGCAACCCAAGAACCGGGACTAGGAGTTTTTGGTAAAACATATTGCCCCCTGCTTGGAAAATATCTTTCTGCTAACTTTAGACCTATTGCTCAATTTGGCGAATGGCGATATGAGCCAGGTTGGGCATGGAACCACGGCACAAAAATCCTCAAGCGAATAAAATAAAAAAACCCATTCAAAGCATGACTGCCCGAAGAGACTTATTAAAATTCTTCTGACGATTTAAACCCGGATTTTGCATTAGCTTCGCTCCTGCGAGGCCAAGCAAAATTTGGGTTAAACTCTTATTGCGGAGGAAATTTATCCAGCATTTTCTTTACTGCTGCCGTAATTCGCTGCGAGCTCTGCTCTGGCGTCGGAGACTCTTTGATCTGGGCTTGGGCAGATCCACGCCAAATTAATTTTTGATTATCAGCTTGCAAAATATCTAGAATCAGCGACCCCATTTCGTAAGTATAAACCTCTGTTGCGGCAGTACCATACCCTTGTTGACCACTATAATACCCATGTCCATACTGCCAAGCAGGTGCCGCATAACCGTAATATCCGTCCACCGATTCAACGCTGGTTTTCTCATTAACAACCAAAGTGTAATGCAAATAAAAATCCGCAGATCCATCCGTCACCTTTTCATAACCCCTCAAAGCAAGTTCTTCTTCGACAATTTTGCGAATACGCGCGTCGAGTAAAGGATTGTCAATCCGAGCATCTCCCGTCGATTTTTGACTGGAACTATACCAATCAAACGTGCGCAAGTTGGAAAATTTTGCCGAAGGATCAGAGTCCGTCGTAACCTTCATAGTGCCAGCACAACCCATCAAAAAAGACACTACTAATAAACAGGCCATTGCTTTTACTTTAAACATTTTTCCCCCTTTTTCTAACTGTCGGTTATCGGACTAACCAATTGTAATTCAAAACCCTTCCATAAACTACTCTTTGGATTCTTAGAAATCAAGTTTTTTATTTAAGCAAAATTAAAAAAATGACAAATCCCACGTATCAGCTCCCCAGGGAGAAAATCCGCAGGATTTATCATTAATCTACAATTTATGAAATACTGTGTTAATCCGACATTGCCTTTTTATGTTCAGCGTCGAGCCCAGCCTTGACTGCATCCACCTGCTCTGCTGGTTTCACGTCCTTGACTTCAACTGTCACCTTCGGAATATGACCTGTGAAACGCGACTTTTCTTCAGAACCGATAGACTCGACAACCGGCGTAGCAAGATCAATCCCGACATCCGCTGTTTCATCGGCCGAAAACATTCCAGCTTGAGTATGCTCAATGCGTCCTTCGGCAACTTTTTCATTATTAACCAGCAAAGTGGCCATGCCGCCTTTACCCGGCCCGCCGCCATCATAAACAAAATCTAGCTTAATAGTCGACTTACCTACAGCCAAGGGCTTATCCGAAACAATACTCGAGCGCTCAAGCCCAAGAAAATTGTAATCGTAAGCAGCAACGCCATCCTTAACATACAGCGCCCAGCCACCAAAACGGCCGCCTTGGGCTAAAATAATACCATTACCGCCACTTGCAGGCACATCAACATCAGCCGTAATAGTTACAGATTTATTTTTTACATTGAGAAAAGCATTTTCCATCATTCCGGTCATGCCTTCTGCAACAGTTAACGAAGTGCGACCAGCCATCAAGTCAGGGCGATTAACATGCGCCGCACTCATACGATCCATCGTCCGATCATCAATTGGTAAAACATGATTTTTTTCTGCCTCTTTCATAAAAACTGCCTGCAGTTGTTTAAGCTTATCGGGATTCTGCACAGACAGATCACTCGAAAGACTAAAATCATTGCGCGTATCATACAATTCCCATTTGTCACCCAGCAAACCTTCGCGTGGTGCATATTCCCATGCTGCCCGATGAATAGTACGAGCCAGCCAACCGTCTTGATAAATCGCACGATTACCAGCTATTTCGAAATATTGCGTCGTATGTCGATCTTTAGCCTTGGCATCATCAAATGTATAGGCCATACTCACGCCTTGAATCGGAATCTGTGGTGTCCCGTTAACAATTTTGGGCTCAGGCAATCCAGCCGCTTCCAAAATCGTCGGGGCTACGTCAATGACGTGATGAAATTGCGTACGAAGTTCATTTTTTGCTTTAATCCCTTTGGGCCAGTGAATCAATAAGCCATTACGAGTGCCGCCAAAATCCGATGCGACCTGCTTAGTCCAGCTAAAAGGCGAATCAAAAGCCACAGCCCAACCAGAAGCCATATGAGGATAAGTTGTAGAATCGCCCCACTGATCAATGACCTTAAGCATGTCAGAAACTTTCTCAGGAACACCATTAAAATAGGTGTACTCATTAAACATGCCGTTCTCCCCACCTTCGGCACTGGTCCCGTTATCTCCTTGAATAACAAAAATAAGAGTATTGTCTAGAACATTCATCTCTTCAAGAGATTTAACAATCCGGCCGATTTCAAAATCGGTCATCTCTGCATAAGCTGCAAACACTTCCGCTTGACGGCTAAAAAGACGTTTCTGATCGTCGGAAAGCTTATCCCAATCCTTAATAGCCGGCGGTTTGGGAGCAAGCTTCGTACCCGCAGGGATAACACCCATGTTAAGCTGTCGAGCAAAAGTTTCTTCACGCACTTTGTCCCATCCTTGGTCAAACTTGCCTTTCCATCGGGCAATCCATTCTTGAGGAACATGATGCGGCGCATGAGTCGCCCCCGGAGCATAATAAACAAAGAACGGCTTATCCGGCGTAATCGCTTTCTGAAACTTCATCCAAGAAACGGCCTTATCTGTCATATCGGTCAAAAAATGATAATTAGGATCGTCGGGCAAACTAACTTGAGTAACACCATCATAAAGAGAAGGCGCCCATTGATTAGTTTCCCCGCCAATAAAACCATAAAACTTATCAAAGCCCTGATGCGTAGGCCAACGATCATACGGGCCAGAAACACTGACTTCCCACGCCGCGGTTTCATGCCACTTACCAAATGCAGCGGTACTAAAACCGTTTAAACGCAACGTTTCTGCTACCGGAGCTGTTGCATTGGGAATCTGTCCGGTATTGCCGGGAAATCCCGTCGCCATCTCGGTAATAAATCCCATATTGACCATGTGATGATTGCGGCACGACTTAAGTGCGGCGCGCGTCGGCGAAGAAAGTGCTGTCGTGTGAAAATTATTATACCGCAATCCGTCTTGCGCTAACTTTTCCATATTGGGGGTCGCAACCGGTCCGCCAAAAGTTTCACTAACGCCAAAACCAAAATCATCAATTAAAATAATAACAACATTTGGAGCTGTGTCAGGTGCTTTAACATTAAAGTGCGCAGGCATTTTGGCATTGCGGACATCTAACTCACTAAACAGCGGCCGTTTCGGTTCCTGAATCGGAAGAACCGTCCGATCCAGTTTTTCAGAAGTCTCTTTGGCCGACGCTACTGCGCCTTGCTGGGTCAACAAAGAACCCAGAGCCATACCCAAAGTGCTAGGAATAGCCAAGTGCTTTAAACGATTTCTTTTCATGCGCCTCTCCTTTTTGGGATTTATGCAAAAACTTTTCATTTTATCCATAAAACCACGGGCTTATTGTCTGTCTTTTGACTTGCCGGAATCATCAAAGGCTGATCAATTGCTTGCATAATATACTCTGGCTCCAGACCATATGCCAACAATTTTTTAAAACCAACCATGTACTTGGAAATATGTTTAAAAAATTTCTTATACCCAGCGCACAAATAATGCAGTCCCGGCTCGCCATAAGGCGTTTGAGTAAAACGATGTTTGGGACATCCACCCCAACAAGCCTGCAAAACATCACATTCACGGCACCAGCGCGGGAGCGTTGTTTCTTTATGCGGCCCAAAACCATTGGCAATCGACGCATTGACCATTTGCGCCAAACTTTTATCAGAAAGATTTCCCAAATGATATTCCGGGTAAACATAATGATCACAAGCATAAACATCGCCGTTATGCTCGACGGCCAGCGCACGCCCGCACTGCCGTGAAAAAATACATACCGGAGAAAAATTTTCAATGGCCGCATTAAGCGCCCATTCAAAATTCATAACAAAAACTTTTCCCACATCATGACGCACCCATTCGTCAAAAATAGCATTAAGAAAATCGCCGTATTTTTCGGGTTCCACCGTCCAACTTGTCACTTGCGTATTGGCTTCCTTCTGATTTAACGCCGACGGCAAAGCCAATGTCAAACCACAAGATTTCGCTTTTTGATCCGGCATGCGTTCAATGATAGGAGTAAACTGAATAAATTCAATTCCCTCTTTTTTAAAAAAATGATAAACATCCAGCGGCCGATAAGCCGTTTGTTTGGCCACACAAGCTAAAACATTAAAATCCACACGATGCTTTTGAAGCAATCGCAAACCCTTCATAACGCTTTCAAAAGTCGGGGCACCGCCGCGATTATGCCGATAGCGGTCGTGGATTTCCTTGGGGCCATCCAAGCTTATTCCGACGAGAAATCCATTGCTTTTCAAAAATTCACACCACTCATCTGTAAGCAGTGTCCCATTTGTCTGCAAAGAATTTCTAATCGTTTTTAAAGCCCGACAAGGTTTTTGATATTCCAGCGCCTTGCGATAAAAATCAACCCCCAACAAAGTCGGTTCTCCGCCGTGCCAAACAAATTCAACCTCCGAGGTAGGTTGAGACTCCACATAACTCTGAATATATTTTTTCAAGACTTCATCCGGCATCCGAAAATCTTTTTTGCCCGGATAAAGTTTTTCTTTCTCAAGATAAAAACAATAATCACAATCGAGATTGCAAATTGAGCCAGTAGGTTTGGCCAAAACGTGAATGCCTTGAGCAATTGAAACGGGAGCTGATTTAGTCATATTTTTTGTTCTTTTGGCCAAGCCGCACAATTTCCTCTGGTGGAAACGCATCAATAAACAATTTTCCCTGCGCCCTCCACTGCTTAACCTTCTCTTCTGCCTGCAGAACTAGATCTTGTTTAATCGGCGTATTATCCTGATGATATTCCACCTGTGTGGGAAAAGCAAAATTAGCACCAGCCGCCGGAATCATTTCCAAAATTTTAAAATTCAAATCCTCGGCGATTTCACGATACTTTGCGCTGTCATTGGCCGCAATCCACGCCGAGATCTCGATCTTTAGCGAATATGGGCCAAATTCTTTAAACCGCACCCAACACGACGGGTCGCTGGCAACTCTTGCGTCAGAATAAAACAAAATACGCAGCTCCATAAGAATATAACGTAATTGATCTGGTGTGGTCTCATACCCTAAGTCAATCACATTAAGATAACGAAATTTATCACGACGGCTTAAATTTTCAATAAGCGCACTGGCCAGCTGCCCGTTGGGAATATTGAGCACCGTACGATCCAGAGTACGAATCCTCGTATAGCGCACCCCTATCTCTTCAACTGTTCCCTGTCCATCCCCAAAACGAACAAGGTCCCCATGCTTAATCGGGCGATACCCAATAAGAGTTAAAGCGCCAAAAAAATCTTCAATTGACTTTTGAGCAGCCAATGCAAAAGCGATACCCCCAATTCCGATACCCGCCAACAACGCCGAAACCTTAACGCCAATATTTTCCAACCACAACGTTACGCCGGCAAAAATCACACACGTCTTAACAATTTTAATGATGAATTTAACGAGATTTATACTTTCCGGGGATCCGCGTTGTTTAAGAAGAAGTCCCGTATGAAACATAAAAAAATCAATTAACCGAATAATCAACCATACCCCAAAAACATAAAGGCCAGTTTTCGCGCTCATAAGCATTTTTGTTATGACAGAAAACGCCACGAACTTAAATACCGCGCGAGTCAAAATAGCGCTCAACAAAGCCCACAGGGGCCAGCGAATATGGTCAAGCAAACTCCCAAGATATTCATTCTTATATTGCTTAGCCACTAGACCCAACAACTGCAAAACAAACCAAAAAAACAACATGCTGGCCGTCATCACAAACAAGAAAAAAAGCCATTCCGCGCAGGGAATACCAAAAATATCAAATTCAAAAAAGGATGCCGGCATGAATTTTCCCAAAAAACCAAATCCTACCCGACGGGCTATATTTGGAATATCGTCGACCGTCGCACGTGAAAATTTCCATACCGGAATCGAGCCTGCCTGAGAAATTCTTTCCAAGAGAATATCAAAAGTTTTTCCCGAAACCTCAACGCGTCCGAGTCTTTCCTGTTTTTGTGGTAAACCATCATCGAGATTCCCATAAACAGAATCACTCACGCTGCGCAAATCAATCCAAAGCTTTTGTTCAAGAACCAGATGCAAACTTTTTGCCAACAGCGATCCTTGTGTAGCGATATTTTCAGAATCAATATCCTGCAAATCAAGATATTGCGCACCACGTTCATAATGACGCGCTTTGACTGCGGCAAAGAATCCTTTAACCGCCCCACGAGGTGTATCGCGGCCCAGATCATCTAATTGAACAACCCCGTCGGGATCTGTTGTTTTCTTTGTTACAGTTGACGCGGATAAATCCGCTTGAGCCTCAGCGACCGAAATTGGTTGAATATTGACAGCAACTACTCCAAGAAAAAAGAACAGGGCGATAAAAAAACAAAATTTAATTGTGCGAAACGATTGCATAATAAATAATCTGCCTTTCTTAGGCGGGCTTTAACAACTCGTAAAAGAAATTTTTCCTGCAACTTTAAGCATCAGCATAACGAAAAACTAAACGGCTGTCTAGCTTACTGTAGAGTTCCTAAAAAGAAAACCTACTCCCTTTTTTGGAAAGCAGGTTTTGATTTTGCACGACGAGCACTCTGATGACAAGATCCACGAAAGACGAGATTTGAATGGTTTCGGCAGCGCCTCAACCATTCCCTCGTCCCGCTTCGATAAGCGGGACTTCAGTCACTCGAGCCCTTCGGGCTTTGCAATTTCAAACTGTCAACCACTACCAAATAAAAAAGACCCTTACGGGTCTTTTTATTTGGCGGGGCTGGCTAGACCAAGTTAGAACCTGTTTGATAGGCGCATAATCAATACAAATCACCATTCTTTTGGCTTGTGTATATTGGAACCGGGGATAATATCTGACAATTGTGATGCAGCCAGCGACGCATTTCTGATTTGTTTTATAAAATGGGCGACCTGGATCAATTCTTTTGACGGAAAACAATTGGGAGGCATTGCGACACCTATCAATTTCTTATGATGTTCCTTAACCAAAGTAATCGCTTCTTTTAAATCACTGTCGTTTGACAGAACTACAGCACAATCGTATTTTCCCAGCCAAGCATCATTCAACAAATGAACCGCCAAATTAACATCCGAGCCTTTTTCTTCTGTCTTGATAATTTCAACCCATTTGTTTTGACCTGCTGGACGGGCCAGTGGAGCTTTAACAACATGGTGCATAAAGTGACCGTAATGAATTGATATTTCGGGAATCGCAAATTGCAATGCTCTCAAATACACTTGCTGACGAATGGGCTTCTGTGGGTCTAACTTCCCTGAAACAATCGCGGTGAAATATTTGATTCCGACGATTTCCTGTTTATCGTCCAAAACTCTTTGAAAAAGCGCCTTTAAATCAAGCCATTTGTAAGGGGTGTTTTTGAGGGCGCGATGATAGAGATTAAAACCGTCGATGTAGATGTATGTCTTAAGTTTCATTAAAGTAGCAGGGGCTGCCACTAGGACAGCCCCGCACCTTGGGTCGAAACCCAAGGGTAGTAGTCTTATTTATTCAAATTTACAATATCTTATTGACCCATGCCATACTTTGCAAGAAATATTTTTACAGCTAACTTTTTGAAAGTGCGACATCGGGCTTAACATTTACTTGACTTAAAATCGGCAAAGTTTGGGTATTGATCGGCATAATATTGATGATGACCGGATAAAGGCCATTGATATTGATATTTTCCAAATTTTGTTGCGGTAACGGCAGCGGCACGCCGCGCCCGTCGCGCTTGATTTGCAAATTGAGCTTAGAAGGGTCAAAGTCGATACCACCGGGTGCGGCGGCAGAAATATTAGTTGCTGGCTTTTCATCCACCGTTGCCGCGCTGGCAGTTTGGGCTTCAAGCGGACTACTGCTTGCTTCCGACAAATAATTGGCTCGATTAAAAACTTTACTCAAAATTTCAAGGGCTTCTTGTGGGTTACTAGCCATTATAAATGGCTGAATCATTGTTCGCGAAGTCGCTCCACTATCTGTCAATACGGTTAATCGATCCTGCCGATTTTGCACGCTTCGACTTAAATTAAAATTCTCGGGCTGGAGTGCCGGTCGCCTAATGAGAACAAACTGATTATTATATTGAGCAACAGCGTATGTCCGCCCCCCAACAGCAAAGACATAATTTTTCGCAATACGATCTCTTCCAATTTCCAGTTGCTGTCCCTCTTCAATCAATAAGCTGTCACCTAAGACTAACCTGCCTTGCGGGTCTCTTCCAGCAACAATAGGAATACTCTGGTTATCTATTTTAATGTCCCATACTCTCGCGGCTCCTGCTTGAGACGTGGATTCTCTGACTTTAAATTCAAATAGTCCCTCTCCCCAGCCAACCTGAAACCCTTGACTTAAATCATGCATTCTTGTTTTAGAAAAAGCAATTTCCCTTTGACCTTCTTGACGAGCAGGAGCCTTTTGGGAAACAACGGTTTGGGTGACTTCTCCCGGTTTTGTTTCCTCCACAACTTCTCCAACTTCTTTTCCAAGTCTTTGAATCTGCTCGTCGATATGTTTAAGCATATCAGCCTTGCCCAACACAAGATCGTCTGAGCTTCTGGCCAAAGCATTAAATTCAATACCGTTGCCATTCATTCTAAGATGGCCAACATCATCGTCATCCACATCAATACCAAAAATTCTATTATCGATATTTAATAATCGGTTATGGTGATCGTGTCCGACGACGATTCCATTAACTTCCAGTTGTCCGAGAAAATTATCAAGAATATCTTTATTAACTTTCGGATTGCGGTCTAATATTTTGAAAACCACACCTGCTTTTAAAAATATTTCTTCGTTTTGAACAAGCATTTGCGCCCAATTCCGTTCTACCTCTTGAGCGATTTGAGCCTGGGAAAGGTTAACTCCCTGCTGCTGTAACTGTGTATTGATGACCTGTTTTAAAATAGCGAACAATCTTTCCTTGTTAGCAGCATCGATTTGAATTTGTTCATCTAAACGACTTTCCACTGCTTTAGCATGCCACGCATTACCTCTGACCCAAAATAAAGGAGCTGCTTGTTTAAAAAACTGAGCCACTTGTTCTTGATTTCTTACATCAGCAAAAAATTGAGGGCCGGCTCTTATTTCCGCCTGCATTCCTTTCCATTGTTCCGCAAGTTGATTGATTTGCTCTCGCGCCATTCGCGGCTTACCATTTTCATCCATTGGAATCCCAGCATGGACATGCATAAATCCCCACTCATCAACATGGAATAATTCAAAATTCTTAACCATGAACAAGGCTAATTCTTTAATATCAAGCCCTGCATTGTTAAATTGATCGATAACTTCTTGTCCGCCTTGGGCCTTCCATTGCGCCGCCGCTTGTTCATCATTTAGCAAGATGGCTTGAACAAGCCAAACATCATGATTTCCCCACAAGAATTTGACGGAAATATTTGGATTTGCAGCCTCGATTTTCTTTAACTCTTGAAATATTTCAAGAACCTTAATATTGTCAGCCCCTCTATCAAATCCATCACCATGCCCGATAATCTTTAATGGACGACCTTCTTGAGCGGCTTGACGTGCATATTTTAAAATCCTCTCTAAATCTTCAATCTTGCCATGCTTGTCACCAAAATTCAAAACCTCAGGAAGTTGTCCGTCGTTAATTTGTGCTTTTAATTTTCTTAAATCGGAAATCTTTTTTCTTGCAACCGCTGGAGGAATTCGTGCATTTTGCGAAGTAAACCTACTGGGTTGCTGTTCTTTTGCGTTTGCTACCTCGGCTGGGCCGGATAATTCTTTCAAGGCTCGGTTGATCGGTCCATAATCATCTTGCCGACCAGCTTCCTTAATAATTCTCTCCGCCTTTTCTGATGAAAATTCATCTAGCCTTTGCATAGCCTCGCGCACTTTGTCGTCGGTAATAAGCTGCTGCTGTCCCAACATCAACATGTTTGGATTATCATGAATTGTAGCGACTATTACCTTCAAGGTGCGTTGAAATGCGACACTTTGAGTCCCGCCTTGGCTTTGAAGAGTCGTAAGATAATTTGCAAGTTTTGTTCCGTTTGACGTTTCTACTGGCTGTGTGGTTGGTTGCGCTGATTGCGCCAATTCTTTCAATGCTTGGTTAATCGGCTCATAATCACGTTCACGACCAGCTTCTTGAATTAAACGATCTGTGTTGTTTAATGAAAATTCGCCTGCGCTCCTCAGCGTGGCACGTATCTTATCTTCTGACATAGGACCAGATTGTTTCAAGATACCTGAATCATTATTGACAGCGGCTGCAACCAATTTGAGGGTGCGATGAAAGCCAGTACCATCACCTTTTCTCTGCAGTGCTTCGAGATAAGCTACAAGTTTTTCTCTCCCCAGTTTTCCTGCTGGCTGAGAAGGAAAACGGTTAACGGCAACCGCTGTTGCTTGTTGCTCTTTGCGCGTTTCTTGCTCTGAGGCATATTGACCAGCCATCTCTAAAAGAATTTTATGTGCACGCCCGTATTCAGTTGAAGTGCCAAACTGATAGGCCTGCAGAAATTGGGCTTCGGAAATACTATCAAGACCACTTAAATCAATCTCTATATTTGCAAATTCTGCATCGATGCTCTTCACATCAGGATAAGCCGTACGCACTTCCGCATTTATTCGAGCCAGCGTTTTTTCTTTGACCGGTTGTGCTTTCCATCTTGCGTTGGCGATAATGTCTACCTTGAAATAGTATTCTTCGCTTTTAGAGTCGGCCTGCGGAAACATAACCGGTCGTCCGGTGATTGTTTGCGTCAATAATCGCATCGCCACACTATTTGCCTGCGTTTGCGGAATATTTTCTCCCCTGCCACTTTCGAATGAGGCCAATAAATGCTTACCCAAAATCTTTCTTCCCGCAAAACTGGCTGGCCCGACCTGAAAGCCATCAAAAATATCAATAATCGCTGCATCAAGTGAAGTCTTTTTTTCTACGCCGTCTTTATGAACAACTATAGGTTCTGCAGCCCCCGTTTCCATAATTCCGAGAACCCTATCTATCTGTCCAATAACTCCCTTGTTCGTGATTTCATAAGTAGCCCCTATTCCTGCTCCATTTCTTACAAGAACACCATTGTTATAACCGGCAATCATTTCTTCTCTGGTCAACGTAACATCAGGATTAACCCCACCAACCAAAACAACACGATTTGTTTTCTGAAAACTCGGTGTTACTACTGCTGTTGCCGCAACTGTTCTTTCTTTTCTAGCAGTTGCCTCTGCACTCTCTGCTCCTACGGCGGCAACTAAAGCAAAATCCCCATTAAGTGAACTGCTGGCCACTTGAGCTAATGCCGCGTTGACCGATGAACCCGCCCGATCGACTCTCAGCTTATTATTATCAGTTAAATCCCAATCAAGCCCGCCCGAGAAATACTTCCGAGGAATAAGCTCTTCTCCATTGTCCTCTTCCTTAATAAAGTTATAAGCACCTTTTTTGAACGCTTCTAAATACTGGTCATAAACCTTTTGTTTAATGTCTTTGACATCAGATTCCACGCCTTCGACTTTACTTTTATCGGCATAGATTTTACCTAATAAGGAATCTTTAAGCGCCTTCTTATACCACGCGGCTAAAATGACGCTTTGATAGACTTGACGAGTCTGTGCGAAATTTTTTCCGGTGTTAACTTCTTCGACGAGTTTAGGCAAAATCATTTCACGAAAGACATCAGAAGATAATTTGCTAATCTGACTTTTTGTGTCTTGCGGTTGCGTAGAAGGATTTTTTTCTAGCGCGACATAATCCTCGTCTAACATAACCTTCAACTTGCTTTCCGTGATATAAGCAAAACCATCTTTTTCAACGACAGTAGCCCCATCGGGAACAATCCAGACTTTATTAAAGGTGTTCAACGGAATCTCAGTCGTGCCGAATTGCTTTTGTGCGCGGGTTCTTACTTCATTCCAAAACTTTTGTCCTAATTCTTTATCGAGGTTGGTGAGTGAGGCAGAAAGTTGTTTAAGAACATAATCTTGTTCAAGCATTTGCCGGCCCATTTCGGTTTGGCCGAGAGCGTCGGGAACGATTCTATCTTTTTCGTAAGGAGATAAGTTGACCCACGCGTCTTTGTCAGGGATGGTCATCGACGCGAGGAAATATTTGATGAGCTTGGTGCTTTCGTCTTTGAGAACAACATCACCTATCTTGTCTTGTCCACGGTCAACGATGAAGTCAAATAAAAGCGGATTTTCGGGATGGACGGTCATGCCTCTTAATACGGGCGGTTGGAAGCCAGAGGTCAAATAAACCATTTGTCCCGGAGCAGGAAGATTGGGCAATAGCTGTGCACTTGCAGGCGTAACTGGCCCTGCGATGATCGATAAACCAAAGGCCACCAAAACTGCGAGACTTACAGTTTTACGAAATGAAGATATAGTTTTACGGCAGAAAAGCTTATTCATATGCCTTTCGGGTCACCACAATAACAGATTTAAAGGGATTTTGCTTTAAGAGCGGGAGTATGTGATGTGAATTACACGCTACATTTATAACATTATAAAACTATAAAAGCAAAGAAATTTTAAAACTCATACTGTCAGGTGAGTTGTAACTCATAGTGCGACAAAATTTGATCTTTTCAAAAAACTGTCAT
>CAZNNZ010000004.1:22275-35547 GCA_964574575.1 uncultured Planctomycetales bacterium | reverse complement strand
GTTATTCATTTGCCAACTTTCCATGTTAGTACGCACAAAAAAATTAAGCCCCAGAATTTATTTGCTGTCTTTATTTTTGGAATGTCTTCGGGTTTGGTTGTCGGTCCTTGCACTGCTCCGGCTTTGGCAACACTTCTTGCGTATATCGCGACAAAGCAAAATATTGTTCACGGAGTTTCGCTTGTGTTCGTCTTTGCTTATGGTGTGGGAACGTCCCTAATTCTCGTTGGAACTTTTAGCGGCATTCTTGCTAGTTTGCCAAAATCCGGCAAATGGCTGGTGTGGATTAAGCGCGTCTGTGCTACTGTGTTGATTTGCATTGCAGAGGATTTCTTGGTCAAGGCAGGTAGTGTATTTTATTAAAAAAAAGGAGAGTCTATGCAAGTTTTTGTCATGTTGGGCAAGTATTCCTCGGAGGCGGTGCGCGACATTAGTTCTAATCGCACGGATAAGTCCTTAGGACTTATTAAAGAATTAGGTGGGAAAGTCCTTTCAATGTACACGCTTTTAGGCGGCTATGATGTTATTATTACCGCCGAATTTCCTAATTTATTGACGGCGATGAAAGCGTCGTTGGGATTAACGATTTTAACGGGTATTGGGTTTTCGAGTTACCCGGCTATTTCAGTTTCGGATTTTGACAAAATGATCGGCAAGTAGTTTTAGCGAACAGCTTTTAGAATTTCGCTGACTGGGTGGAGTTTGTTGAGTGTATAAAAGTGCAGGCCCGGTGCGCCGCCGTCGAGCAATTGACGGCATTGTTTAGTGGCAAAGGCAATCCCCGCTTGATAAGTTTTTTCTTTGTCATCGGCAATGGGAGAAAAAATATTTTTGACTTCATCGCTTACCGTGGCACCGCATAGTGCACAAAAGCGAAGCAAGCCATTAAAGTCAGTGATAGGTAAAATGCCCGGAATGATGCGCGCGCTGATACCGAGTTTTCGAAGGCGCTGTACATAGTCAAAGTAATCTTGATTATTAAAAAAAAGTTGTGTGATCACATAATCTGCGCCGGCATCAAATTTTAATTTTAAAAATTCTGCGTCTTTTTGGCGGTCTGGACAAAGAATATGGCCTTCGGGAAAACCAGCTACGCCAATGCTAAAGTGTTCTTTAAAAGTTGAGCGGATGGCGTCGCAGAGTTGACTGGAGTATTTGAAATTGTCGGCCCCCGGTTGCCAATTGGGATTGTCTTTGGGGGGGTCTCCACGTAGCGCCAAAACATTGCACAGACCACGGCGTTTGATTTCGGTTAAGATATTTTTAATCTCTTCTTTGGTATGACAAACGCAGGTTAAATGAGCTACGCCGGGAATTTTATGCTGGGTTTGGATATGCTCGACGATGTCAAACGTTTTGTCCCGGCTACCACCTCCCGCGCCGTAGGTGCAAGAAATAAAATCTGGTTTTAAGAGCGCTAAATCAGAAATTGTTTGAAGCAGTTGAGAAAATCCGCTTTCGGTTTTTGGCGGAAACAATTCAAAAGAAAATGTTTTGTTCTGTGACTGAAAGATTTCTGTAATTTTTTTCATAAGTTCTCTTGGTTTTTTAAACGGCGGCATTATAACACATTGTTCAACTATGCTCAAAGATATTGCCCAACATTATGATCGTTTAGCGCACGAGCGTGATTCGTATTATGCAAAGAATCGGTATTATTATTCACTGCTTTTTAAAGAATATCAGTATTTTATTCCAAAGGGCAAAAAAGTTTTGGAAGTTGGTTCTTCGACGGGTGATTTATTAAATAATTTAAATCCTTCTGTTGGTTTTGGTATCGATATTAGTCCTGAAACGATTAAAATTGCCAGCGCAAAATATCCTAAGTTGCAATTTTTTTGTGGAACAATTAGTGATTTTCAATCTGATGAAAAATTTGATTACATTGTCTTGTCTGGATTGTTGGGGGAGTTAGATGACATTCAAGAGTTTCTCATTTGCTTAAAGAAATTTTGTCATTCGGGTACGCGTATTATTATCGAATATTACAGTGTCCTTTGGCAATATTTCTTAAAGTTTGGCGAAAGGGCCGGTGTCAAAATTCCACAGAAAAATCAAAACTGGGTGACGCATCACGATGTCTGCAATTTTCTAAGTTTAAGCGGTTATCAATCAATTAAAACTGAGCGTTCGATTTTGTTCCCTAAAAATATTTGGGGGCTAAGCTATTTGCTTAATCGTTTTATTGCAAAATTGCCGATTTTTAATGCTTTGACCCTCAATCATTTTATTATTACCCGTCCGGTTTTCAATGAATCAAAGGATTATCATGTGAGTGTGGTTGTTGCCTGCCGTAATGAAAAAGGCAATATTGAGCCAGCGATTGCCCGTTTACCGGATTTTGGGCGCAGCATTGAAATTATTTTTGTTGAAGGCGGCTCCAGCGACGGCACTTATCAAGAAGTCGAACGGGTCATGAAAGCTTATCCGCACAAGGATATTAAGTTGTTTAAACAAACGGGCAAAGGTAAAGCGGATGCCGTTAGGCTTGCGTTTAGCAAGGCAAAAGGTGAAGTTTTGATGATTTTAGATGCTGATTTGACGGTTGCTCCCGAGGATATGCCAAAATTTTATCAGGCGATAAAAGAAAATCATGGCGAGTTTATCAATGGCTGTCGGCTGGTTTATCCGATGGAAAAACAAGATATGCGTTTTTTGAATCTTGTGGCGAATAAATTTTTTGGTATTTTCTTCTCGTGGCTTTTGGGAGTGCGTTTTAAAGATACGCTTTGCGGGACAAAGGTTTTGTTTAAATCGGATTATGAACAGATTGTCGCAAATCGTGCATATTTTGGTGATTTTGATCCTTTCGGTGATTTTGATTTGATTTTTGGCGCTGTAAAATTAAATCTTAAAGTTATTGAGCTTGCGATTCGATATAAAGAGCGTTTGTATGGAACAACTAATATTCAACGTTTCCGTCATGGATTTCTGCTTTTGCAAATGTGCGTTTTTGCGATGAGAAAAATCAAGTTTCGCTAACTTGATCTGTGTTAATAAAACAATGGTGAACTTTTGCAGGCGTGATATATAATGCGTTTTAAAATAAACAGAAAGAATTTCGATGCTAAATGGTAAAAAAATCCTCATCACCGGCGCAACCGGCTCTTTTGGCAAAAAGATGGTGCAAATTGTTCTGTCGCATTATAAGCCCAAGGCTTTGATTATTTTTAGCCGCGATGAGTTAAAACAGTTTGAAATGGCGCAGATCTTTAATCCTTTGAAATATCCGTGCCTTAAATATGTTTTGGGCGATGTCCGGGATGTAAATCGTTTGGTTAGAGTTTTTAATGGCGTTGATTATGTTGTTCATTGTGCTGCCTTAAAGCAAGTTCCTGCGGCGGAAGCTAATCCCGAAGAATATATTAAAACCAATGTCTTGGGCGCTATGAATGTTATTCAAGCGGCTTTGGACAATAAAGTTAAGAAAGTTATTGCTTTGTCGACGGACAAGGCGACTAATCCTATTAATCTTTATGGTGCGACGAAGTTGTGCTCGGACAAACTTTTTGTTGCCGCTAATGTTTATAGCGCTGTGCAAAAAACCCAGTTTGCGGTCGTTCGTTATGGAAATGTTTTGGGCAGCCGTGGTTCGGTCATTCCTTTTTTTAAGGAACGTGCGGCCAACGGCGTTTTGCCGATTACGGATAAGCGCATGACGCGGTTTTGGATTACGCTTGATCAGGCGGTACATTTTGTTATTAACTCGCTTAAAACTTCCAAGGGCGGTGAGATTTTCGTCCCGAGAATTCCATCGATGAAAATTTTAGATTTGGCAACTGCGATTGCCCCGGAGTGTAAATTGCAGTTTATTGGCATTCGTCCGGGCGAAAAACTCCACGAGACTTTAATCAGCGAAGATGAGGCGCGCAGTTGTATTGAGTTTAAGCAATGTTATATTATTCAGCCGGATAGCAATCGTCGTCGGGAACTTCTGAAGGATGGTAAAAAAGGCGGTAAGCCTTGCGCCGAAAGTTTTCGTTATACCAGCGACGGCAATCAAGATTGGCTGACGGTTAAACAGCTCGGGGAGTTGTCAGAAAAAATCCACTTGGATTATGATATTGAAGCTTCCCGTTGGTCGATGGACGATGTCCCTCACTAATTTTCTTTTTCATGATTAATAAAAAACGATTATTAATTACCGGCGTCAGCGGACTTTTGGGCAGTAATTTGGCTTTTTGTCTGAAAGATCAATTTGATATTTTGGGTTTGTACCATTCTCGGCCGATGCATCTTAAAGGTATCTTATCTGGGCATGTTGATTTGTGCGTGCCGGATGCGATTGGATCGATTGTTAGTCAATTTAAGCCGCAAATCGTGATCCATTGCGCGGCATTAGCGGATGTTGACGCTTGTGAAACTGCTCAAGAACAGGCTTTGGCCGCTAATGTTTTTGCGACGGCGAATGTGGTTAAAAGTTTGGAAAATACGCAAGCTAAGCTCATCTATATTTCCACTGATTTGGTTTATGATGGCCATAAAGGATCATATTGCGAAACAGATCCAGTTAACCCGGTTAATTATTATGGCCAGACTAAACTTAAGGCCGAACAAGAAGCTTTAAAAAATGATGGAGCTTTGGTTTTGCGAACAAACTTTTTTGGCTGGGGAATATTGCCCAAGCGGAGTCTGGCGCAGTGGGTTGTTGAGCAACTTAAAGCTAATAGGCCGGTACAAGGTTTTAGGGATGTCACTTTTTCGTCACTTTATACTTTTGATTTAGCAGAGTTGATCGTTAAGATGATCAATGCAAATTTAAAAGGCATTTATAATTGCGGCAGTGCGAATGCGATTACAAAATATGAATTTTTAATTCAAGTCGCAAAAAAAGCGGGATTAGACACAAGGCTCATAAGTCCAGCTTCTGTTGAGCAATTTCCTTTTAAAGCAAAGAGAGCGAAAAATTTATCGCTTAATGTAACGAAGCTTTCGCAGGCGCTTTCGATTGATTTATTAACGATCGGAAAGTCAATTGATCATTTTGTCTTAGATCTAAAAAAGAATTATCCGTCGTCGTGGCAGGATATAGTTTGACCGACGGCTTTTTGCCCAAAAGCTTGACTGGCTTTTTCGTATTCGTTTGCAAATCCCCATTGTTTGATTAAAGTATTAGCTTCGCGTTCGGCGGCGCAAGTTCTTTTGCCGTTTTTAACGTGTTCTAAGACCCGATGCGCTATTTCGTGAGCAATGACACCTTTGATGGCAGCGTTATTTTCTTTGCTGGCAAGGCCGGTGCTTAATTTGATAATGGTTAATCCATCTTGGAAAGCTGGCGCATCGTCGGGCAGTGAAATAATTTCGGAGGAATTAGCAAACTGTGCGGTTCCTGAATCAAAGACTTCTGTAAAAAGCACAGGCCGTCTGCGATTGGTTATTTTTAGAAAATCCTCAAAAGGCATGCGTTCTAAAACGTCACGGATAGCTTCGTCTATAACAGGGAAGGCGGTTTTAAAAGCCATCGAAGAAAATTCGCTTAAGTATTCATTGACTACTTCTGCGCGGTTATTGATTTGCCAGTCTTGGACTTTATTGTCCTGAATATGAAAAGTCACAACGTTCTTTGCAGAGGCTTTTAGCGGGTGGTTAAAGGTCAGCCATTCTTCGTCTTTGTCCTGCCGATAAGTGCGCGCTTTGGTTTTAGGATAGAATTTTACGAAAAGTTTCTTGCTCATACCGACGGAAATGTTGTGGATCTCTTGCAAATTTTGTCGCGGTGTTTGGGCTAATCCGTTTGAGCTTGAGCAAGAAAGAAAAAGAATTAAAAAGAGAATTGAAAGGATATGTTTAGTCGCCATGGAGATTTTCCTTAAGGAACTCTTTGACAAATACCGCAAAGTTTAATATTGTCAGGTACATCTAAGTTTGATTAATAGTACTTTATAAACAAAGGATTTCAAATGGATTTTTTGCAGGCTTTGATTTTAGGCGTAGTTGAAGGGATCAGTGAATTTTTGCCAATTTCTTCGACGGGACATTTGATTCTGGCATCCAAAACTTTGGGAATCGGCGAAAGTGAATTTGTTAAAAGCTTTGAAATTGCAATTCAGTTGGGCGCAATTTTGTCAGTCGTAGTTCTTTACGGCCGCTCGCTTTTGGTGGATTTTAAAATTTTACAAAGAGTGGCGGTAGCGTTTGTGCCGACGGCGGTATTGGGACTCGTTTTTTATAAGTTGATTAAAAAGTTTTTACTTGGCAATAGCTTGGTTGTCGTCTGGTCATTGTTTCTGGGTGGTTTTTTTCTGATTGTTTTTGAACTTTGGCATCGTGAAAAACAAGAGTCAAAAGAAGATTTGCGGCAAATGCCTTTTAAAACCGCTTTTTTAATCGGCGTTTTTCAATCGCTTGCGATGATTCCTGGCGTTTCAAGATCAGCCGCGACAATTATCGGCGGACTTTTGCTGGGTCTAAAACGCCGCAGTATTGTCGAGTTTTCATTTTTACTTGCAGTGCCGACGATGGCGGCGGCGGCAGGACTAGATTTATTAAAAAGTGCGCACAATTTTAATTCACAGCAAATGTTTTGTTTGGGTATTGGCTTTATTGTTTCATTTTTTGTTGCGCTACTGAGCATAAAATTTTTGCTGCAGTATATTAAGAACAATAACTTTATTGCATTTGGAATTTACCGTGTGATTGTCGCCGGGATTTTTTTATTGCTGGGTGTTAAAAAATAGTTTGTTCTTATGAACGATTATCAAAAAAAAGGGATAGACGCATATGTCTCTCTGATTGGCAAGATCAATCAGTCTTTAAGCAGTCGTTTGTGGTGGGCTACCGACTTTTCTTCCAAAAATCGTTTTAATAATGGTTTGCCAACTCTTATTCAGAAGTTTATTTCTGTTGTTAAAAGTACTGTTAATGCCGACGGGTCGTCGCCGATTTGTTCTGTCCCATGGCAAACTGTACAGTCTCTTAATAAGCATTTTAAAAAAATTGCACTCCCGATTACAGTCCGTTTGCAATGGTTTGTTTTATTAAGAGATATTGTTTTAGAATTTTTTAAACGCTTAGGCGGCGGTTTTTATCAATTTTTTCGCTTAACGTTTCGGTATTTTTATGCGTGTTTTTTAGTGTCCGAAAAACTCCGTGCAAGTTTTGCAGATCAAAAGCCAGTTTATGTGATTAAAACATTTGTTTATGACCATTCTTTTGCCAAAGACGGGATGTATAAGGATGCTTTTTTTGGTCGACTGACAGAATTTCTCGAAGAAAAAGGCGAGCGAGTCATTTTTTTTGCGGATATCCTTGGGGATTATAAATCTTGTTTGAAAAAAATCGCAAATTGTCCTAACGCGATTATCCTTCCGATTGATTTCTTTTCTAGTGTGTCTGCTGTTTTTAATTGTATTTTGGTTAGTTGTTTTTATCGTCCGGAGTTTAAAGGGCAGATTGAATTTTTAAATTATGAAATTAGCGATTTAATCAATGCGGATCTTGCCAGTCATTCCTCTCGTATCCAGCCGTATCAATATTTGCATTATGATCAAACAAACAATCTCCTCAAGAAAATTCGAGTTAAGACATTTTTGCTGACCTATGAAAATAATCCATGGGAAAAAATGTGCATTTTGGCTTTGCGCGAGCGCTCTGCCCAAACAAAAATTTTAGGTTATCAACACACAGTAATTCCACAGGCGTCGGTCAATATGTTTAACAGTATAGACGAAGAAAATCTAATTCCTAAGCCAGACTGTATTTTGACGGTTGGGTTAGAACCTCAAAGAATTATTGAGCGTTACACGCAGATGTCTTCTTTGCCGATTAAGCCTGCTTGCGCTTTGCGCTATGAAAATTTATGGCAACTTAGTCTATTGCCGCGCACAAAAACATTTCAGATTCTCGTTGCCCTCGAGGGCATTGTTGATGTTTATAAAATGGTTAATTATATTTTGCAGCAACTCGACGGGCAGCCGAAGTTTAAAATTATTATTCGGACGCATCCTGTTTTGCCATTGCAAGCGTTTGCACATAGATTAGTCAAAAAATTAGCCGATTTGCCTTGTGTTGAAATTTCACAGGGTTATTCGTTAATTGAAGATATTAAACGCACGGATTTGACGATTTATTGGGGTAGCACTGTTGCGCTCGAAAGTTTGTGGTTGGGAAAACCAGTTGTTCATTTTGACCAGCAGACGCTTTTTAGTTATGACCCTTTGTTTGCTTGTCGGCATTTGAAATGGACGGTTCGTCGGCATCAAAAGTTGATAGAAGTTTTTGAGGAAATTTATGCCCTTTCTGATGAAAATTTTCTTTTAGAACGTCAAAAAGCGCTGGAGTATTTGAAGGATTATTTTTACCCGGTTAATCCTGCCAATTTGGCGCCATTTTTATCGTAAGATTTTAGATTGTTTGCGACGGAAAACCTCTTTAAAAGAGCCTATATTCAAATTGACTATTCGGTGCTATTCGATTAGAATTATCTAACTTTCTAACGGTAATTCTGAATATATTTCTTGATGAACACACCTCTTAAATGCGCAATTGTAGGCTACGGTTACATGGGCGAAATCCGTCGTGCCGTAATCGAACGCCATCCCCAGGCGCTAGAGCTGATTGGTATTTGTGACACCAATGAAACTGTTTGTGCCAAAATTAGCGGCGTGCCTACTTTTAGTCGCTATGAAGATCTTTTGGCCATCAAAATGGATATTCTTTTTGTTTGCACGCCTAATTGTTTTTCTCCTGAGATTTGTATTCGTGCGATGGATCAAGGCATTAATGTTTTTTGTGAAAAGCCCCCGGGACGTGACGTGGCGGACATTGAAAACATTATCGCCCATGAAAAGAACGGGATTAAGCTAATGTTTGGATTTAATCACCGTTTTCATCCCGGCATAATTGCGGCCAAATCTATTGTCGACAGTGGGCGTTTGGGCCGCATTCTTAATTTGCGTGGGCTTTATGGCAAAAGCGGGGGCATTGCATTTAGAAAATCTTGGCGCAATAATCGCGAGATTTCTGGCGGCGGGATTTTGTTAGACCAAGGGATACATATGTTGGATCTGTTTTCGTATTTTTGCGGGGACTTTGAAGATGTAAAATGTTTTACCAGTCATGATTTTTGGAAGTTTTCCGTCGAAGACAATGCTTTTGTGATTTTGCAAAACCATAAAGGCCAAAGCGCTTCTTGCCATTCTTCTGCGACATTCTGGAAGCATACTTTCCGTTTAGACATTACCTTAGAGGAAGGCTTTATAACCGTTGAGGGTTTATTATCCAAGTCTGGCAGTTATGGCCGTGAAAAGTTGATTGTTGCCAGCCACCAGTTTGAAGATGCGACACATGCCGTCGGTAATCCTTGCGAAGAAGTGACGTATTTTGACCATGATCTTTCTTGGGATTTGGAAGTTGAGGAATTTATCCGTTGTGTGCTCGAGGATAAGCCAGTAGTTTTAAGTTCTTCTCTCGATGCCTTGCGCGTTATGCAAATCATCGATCGCGCTTATTCTGATGCTCAAAAGATTAAGTCAGTAGAAAAGAGTCTGCAAAATACAAAATTTTAAATCGTGGGATTTTTTTTAAGAGGATTGGTTAATGTCGTATATTGAAGATTATTGTCGGGAAGCTAATCAAATTATTATGGATTTGGATTATGTGCAGATTGAAAAAATGATTTCGCTTCTTTTGGATGTCCGCAAAAATAGCGGGCGTTTGTTTTTTTTAGGTGTAGGGGGAAGCGCGGCAAATTGTTCGCACGCCGTCAATGATTTTCGAAAAATCGGCGGCTTTGAAGCGTATACACCGGTTGATAACGTTGCAGAATTAACGGCTCGCACCAATGATGAAGGCTGGAATAGTGTTTTTGAAGGTTGGCTTAAAGGTTCGCGGCTTAATGCAAACGATGCGGTTTTTGTTTTCTCCGTCGGTGGTGGAAATAAAGAAAAAAACATTAGTGCGAACTTGATTTATGCTTTGGATTTTGCCAAATCTGCGGGGGCCAAGATTTTGGGTGTTGTAGGACGCGATGGCGGCTATACAGCTAAAGTCGCGGATGCGTGCGTGATTATTCCAAGCGTTAATCCGGCGACGATTACTCCTCAAACGGAAAGTTTTCAATCGGTCATTTGGCATATGATTGTCACTGACCCGCGCATTATGGTTGTGAAAAACAAGTGGGAATCAGTCACTGTTATTTAAAAAACGTAGAATCACGTAGTCCTGCTTTGGCAGGGCAAGTGGGAATCAGTCACTGTTATTTAAAAAACGTAAAATCACGTAGTCCCGCAAAGCGGGATAAACGGGAGTCGATGACGGTAACATAAACAGGAAAGGAAAGGCATGGCGATTTATTTAGATACGAGCAATATCGACGAGATTCGCAAATATACCAAGATGGGAATTATTTCTGGTGTGACCACTAATCCGTCTATTTTACATAAGGAGGGAGCTACTGGCGGGATGAAAGGTTTGAAAAAGAAAATGATCGAACTTGCGCGCATTGTTGCGCCGTATCCGCTTTCCGTCGAGGTAACCACTAATCATCATGAAGATATGATTACACAAGCCAAAATAATATCTGGTTGGGCAAAAAATATTGTTGTCAAAATTGCCGTCCACGGGCCCAAGGGCGAGATGGACAATATGTATGTTATTCACCAGTTGGAAACCAAACACGATATCCGCGTTAATGTCACGGCGATGATGAGCGCCCAGCAATGTTTTTTGGCGGCTTTGGCGGGGGCAAGTTATGTTTCGCTCTTAGGTGGGCGTGTTAACAATATGGGTTATAACTCGATTGAGGAAATTAAAAAACTCCGCACTCTTTTAGATCGATACCAATTGAAAGCTAAAATTATTTTGGCGTCCACGCGTGAAGTTTTAAACGTTGTTGAATGGCTTTGTGCGGGTGCGGACATTGTGACCGTGGCGCCCAGTTTTATTGAGGGAATGCTGGTTCACCCGTATACCAAGGAAACAGTTCAAATGTTTTTGGCCGACGCGCAAAAGGCAGGGCATTGATGAATTTTTTAGAAAAACGTAAATTATTAAAGAAGAAATTTCGAAATCGGGAAAAAATTTTTGGTTCATGGACTTCGCTGGCGCATCCGTCAATAACCGAAATTTTTACGCGCTCGGGTGTGGATTTTGTTGGCATTGATCTTGAACACAGCACCATTAGTCAGGAGCAGTCTCAGCGAATTATCGCAACCGCTCAAGCAGGTGGAGCTGTTTGTTTGCCGCGTATTTCTTCTCATAATTCAGAAATGGTGCGACGGCTCATGGATTCTGGCGCTGATGGAATGATTGTGCCTATGGTGCAAAACGCAGAAGATGTTGAAAAAATGATTGCATGGGTCAAATATCCACCTTTGGGCCGTCGAGGTTTTGGTGTTTCACGTGCGCAAGGCTATGGTATGGATTTTAGTGAGTATACTAAAACTTGGAATGAAAGCTCCATTATGATTGCACAAATTGAATCCATAGGTGCGGTTGAGCGCATTGATGAAATTTTGGCGTATAAACAATTAGATGGGGTTATGGTTGGGCCGTATGACATTTCCGGTTCGTTGGGGATTCCTGGGCAATTGGAACATAAAAGTGTTATCGACGCCGGAAAAAGGGTTATCGCCGCATGCAAGCGTCACGGTAAATCCTGTGGGACACAGCTGGTTGAACCTAATAAAGAGCGGATTAAAAAAGCTTTGGCAGTGGGTTTTAGTTTTGTAATTTTATCGTCGGATGTTTTTTTGCTTTGGAAATGGGCAGAGCAAATGAAGAGTTTAATTTCGGATAAGTAAAGCAGTTAAAGAGTAGTTCTTTCATATGAAAAATTATCGCGCGATCATCCTCGATTTTGATGGAGTCATTGTTGAGTCCGTGGGGATTAAGGATGATGCTTTTAGAGAGTTGTTCAAAGATTTTCCGCATCACTTGGATGCGATCATGAAATATCATTTTGCGAATAATGCGACAATTCGTTATGAAAAGTTCAAAGTTATTTATGAGGAAATCTTAGGGCTGCCATATACCGGGGCGATTTCAGCGCAATTGGGCGTCGAGTTTTCGAAAATGATTTTTGAAAAGATTGTGCTTTGCCCTTTTGTTAAAGGAGCACCTGAATTTTTAGAACAGTTTAAGGGTCAGTCGTTATTGTATTTGGTGTCTATTAATCCGGCGCAAGAATTAAAAGCAATTTTGGCGGCCCGAAAAATTGACCATTATTTTAGCGATGTTTACGCACATCCGTGGGGCAAGGCGGATGCGATTCGAGAAATTTTGCGGCGCAATGATTTTTTAGAGAAAGACGTTGTTTTTGTGGGCGATAGTCCCGAAGATTTTCAGTCGGCCAAAATGGCGGGTATCGATTTTATTGGACGTCAAGCGAAACGCTCATGGACTGGTAAAGAGTCTATGATTTTAAATGATCTTTTTGAAGTCGCCAACTACTTAACAATACAAAAAAATGCAGTTTGTTGAATCCCAGAGCATCGCTCGGTGTTTGTTCGAAGAGTATTACGTTAAGCCGCAGGATGCTGCAGAATTATACGCTTCTTCACATTGGCACTTATTACATAAACAAGCCAAGGTGGATTTTGGTAAAGACACATTTGTTTCCCTGGTTGGCAGTGGGTTTGGGGATTTGCAGAATCGTTCTTTGGTTTATCGGGTTTTTTCGTGGTTGACGATTTTTTCTTATTTGGTTGTGCTTAAAGAGCGATGGGAAATTTTGTCATTGTTTGTGCCTGCGTTTAATGTGATTAAGAGAGCAGGGTTGCATTTTACGTATGATGTTTTTAGACAGGTTTGTGTTGTTGCAGCGCTTAAACCATTTTTAAATAAGCCGGCGCAGGCAGTGCGGGTTTTAAATATCGGCGATGGCTATGGATTTTTGTCGTTGTTGATTAAAGAAATTTATCCGCAGGCAAAGATTGTTTTTGTTGATTTAGGAAAAACACTGTTGTTCCAAGCTTATTATTGCCAGAAAGTATTTCCGCAAGCCCGAGTTTTCTTAGTTAAAAAAGATGAAACTGCTGTTGTTAACACGGACTTTATTTTTTGTGCTGCAGAAAACTTAGAGCTTATTAACGATCAAAAGTTTGATGTTGTGATTAATATTGCCTCGATGCAGGAAATGAACGTCGCAACCATCAGCAGGTATTTTAAGTTTTTGCGTTGTCATATTGAAAAAGAGGGTGTTTTTTATCATTTTTGTGATATTCCCTCCAAAACAGTGTTTTAAGCTGATTTTAGGTGATTCCCTTTTGAGTCGTTTTGAGAGATTAAAGTCTTAAGAATGTTCATCCTAACAACACAACTAAACATGAGTAA
>CAZNNZ010000004.1:14546-22265 GCA_964574575.1 uncultured Planctomycetales bacterium | reverse complement strand
TTTGCGTTGTCATATTGAAAAAGAGGGTGTTGTTTATTGTTGCAATCGTGAAGAAAAGGTCATGCCTGCTGGTGAAGTCTCGCGTTTTGAGGATTATCCGTGGGATAAAAAAGATAAACATATTTGGGATGAGATTTGTCCGTGGTATCGTTTCTTTTTTTCTTTTCATCAAGCAAAATGTGGACCAAGGATTTGGAAGATTCGTTTGCCATTTGTAAATTATTTTGATGGTGCGGTTCGGCATCGTTTGACAAAATTAGTAACGTGACCTTTAGGTAAACTTATGAATGATTATCTTGAAAAAACGTTTAATCTTGCCGGCAAGACGGCGGTTGTGATTGGCGGCGCGGGATTTCTTTGCAGTCAAATGGCTTTAGGTTTAGCGCAGGCGGGCGTTGACGTTTGTATTTTAGATAGTAATGAAGAAAAACTAAAACTTGTCGTCGAGAAAATTAAATCTTTTGGCGTTAAGGCATTGGGGATTTCGCTGGATGTTACCAAAAAGGAAAATTTGTTTGCCGCCAAAGCGGATATCTTAAAACGATTTCATAAAGTTGACATTCTTATCAACGGCGCCGGGGTTAATGCTCCGACGGGATTTTTTGATATTAAGATTGAAGAATGGCAGGCGATTTTAGATTCTCATATTGCGGCCACATTTTTGGCTTGCCAGGTTTTTGGCGAGCAAATGGTTGAAGAAAAAACGGGATCGATTATTAATATGTCCTCGGCGTCTGCTGGCCCGCCTTTATCTAAAGCATTTGCTTATTCAGTGGCTAAAGCTGGAGTACGTAATTTGACACAAAATTTGGGACGTGAGTGGGCCAAATCCAATGTGCGCGTCAATTGTTTGCGCCCGGGGTTTTTCCCGACAGAGTGGAGCAAAAAGCATTTTATTGATGAGGCGCGCAACGCGGCGATTTTAGAGCATACGCCTATGGGCCGTTATGGTAAGCCCGAAGAATTGGTAGGCGCGGTATTGTGGCTTTCGTCGGATGCGGCGAGTTTTGTAACCGGTGCAGAAATTACTATTGACGGCGGTTTTACATGCATGACGATATGAAAAAAACAGTGATTATTACCGGCGGGACTAAAGGCATTGGCGCTGAGATTGCGCGTGTTTTTTTTACTGCAGGTTATTATGTTTTGCTTGCCAGCCGTCAGGATAGTGGCTTGGCCAAAAAATTAGGTCATCGCGCCCATTTTATTAAAACAGATGTTCGTCGGCAAGAGGATCACTTGCGTTTGGCCGCTTTTGCTTTGAAATGGACGGGGCAGGTGGATGTTTATATTAACTGCGCTGGATTCTCGGCTTGGAAGCCGTTAGGTGGTGTTAGCGCAAAGTTCTTAGAGGACATGTTGGACACAAATTTAAAAGGGACGTTTTGGGGATGCAAGGCCGCTGCTGGGTGTCTTCTGCGCGGCGGGGTTATTATTAATATTGCAAGTCTCGCCGGAAAGCGTGGGAGCAGTAATAATTCTGTTTACTGCGCGTCAAAATTTGGGGTCATCGGCTTAACACAGGCGCTGGCTAAAGAGTTGGGCCCATCTGGGATTCGTGTGGTTGGCGTCTGTCCGGTTTATGTGCAAACAGAAAATGTATTAAAAGCCTTGCAGGACACAAATTCGCCGGCTAAGGGAAAGAATGTTAAAGCGTATTTAAAAAAGTTTACTGCAGAACAAACCGCGTTGGGTGTTTTGCCGACGGGAAAAGATATCGGCGAAACCTGTTTATTTTTAGCTTCTCGTGCGGCGAGTGCTATCACGGGTCAATCCATTAATGTTGATTGCGGAGTTTTACCGCAATGAAAACGATTGCCGTTATTCCGGCGCGCATGGGATCTTCGCGTTTCCCGGGTAAACCTTTAAAAAAAATTCTCGATTTACCGATGGTTGAGCATGTTCGCCGGCGTGCTTTATTGTGTGAATCTATTGATGAAGTTCTGGTTGCCACCTGCGATCAGGAAATTTTCGATTTTGTCAAAAAGTCTGGCGGTAAAGCAGTTATGACGTCGGACAAACATGAACGTTGTACAGACAGAGTACAAGAAGCTGTTGAAAAGATTTCGGCGGATATCGTTGTTGTTTTGCAAGGTGATGAGCCGCTTTTAGTAACTTCGATGATTGACAATTTGATTTTGCCTTTTAAAAAGAATATCGACCTTTTATGCACAAATTTGCTTTCTGTTATCAAAGATCCGGTGGATTTGGAGGATCATGATATTGTCAAAGCAGTTTTAAATCAGAAAAGTGAAATTTTATTTTTTTCACGTGCGGCAATTCCTTATCGTCGGGTAAAAACGGATTGTCCTTTGTATCGTCAAACAGGATTTTCCGCTTTCCGCCGGTTTTTTTTAGAAAAGTTTTCTAAGCTTGCGCCCACTCAGCTTGAAATAACTGAGTCGATTGATTTTATGCGTATTTTAGAGCATGGTTATTCGATTTTAGGCATTGTTTGCGATCAAACAACCGTCGGAGTTGACCGGCTGGAGGATATTGCTATCGTAGAAGATATTTTGAAAAATGATGCCGTTCAAAAAGAAATTTATGAGACGATTTGCAAATGACCCAGCCTAAAATTTTTATTGCGCTGTCCACGTTTGCCGAGCATGGAGACAAGCCGCTGGATCTCTTAAGAAAAAGCGGATTGCCTTTTGTGCTTAACTTATCCGGTAAGCGCTTGACAGCCGACGGCATTTTAAAACTCGCGCAAGATTCTGACGGCATTGTCGCGGGAGTTGAACCTTACTCTAGTCAAGTGCTTACAGGACTTTCTAAGTTAAAATGTATCAGCCGCTGTGGAGTTGTAATGGACAATGTCGATTTGGTTAAAGCCAAGGAACTGGGCATTAAAGTTCTTAATACACCGGATCCGGTAGTTGTTCCTGTCGCTGAATTGACGATTGGCATGATATTGGATCTTTTGCGACACATTACGTGGCATACAAATACTCTGCGTGACCAGAAATGGCAAAAAAAAGGTGGCCAGAATTTGGCGGGGAAAACGGTTGGTATTATTGGTCTAGGCCGTATTGGCAAAAAGGTTGCCCAACTTTTGAAAAGTTTTGATGTCCGATTGATTGCTTCTGACCTAAATCCCGACGAAAAGTGGGCCAGGGAAAACAATGTTCAGATCGCTTCGACACAAGAGCTATTTAAACTTTCAGATATTGTCACACTTCATTTGAAAGCAGATAAAGATTTTCCGTTTGCCCTAGGCAACAAAGAGATTTCCCTTATGAAAAAAGGCGCCATTCTTTTAAATCTTTCCCGTGGTCAATTCGTTGACGAAGACGCATTATATACAGCACTTGTCGACGGGCATTTAGCCGGCGCGGGTTTGGATGTTTTTTTGCAGGAGCCGTATAATGGAAAATTATCGACTTTAGACAATGTGCTTTTAACACCGCATATTGCGACTTTGACAGCCGAGTCTCGGCTAGAGATGGAAACGCAGGCGGTGGAGAATCTTTTAGCGGAGTTGGGCAAATGAAAGTCTTTAGTCGGGTAGGAGATGAAATTGTCAGCTGGTTTGATGCTGCCTTTGGGAATTTGCCCGGTATTATCGGGGTGAAAGTTCGGTATTTTCTTTATTGCCGCAGATTTGTAAGTTGCGGCTTAAGAGTTTCTTTTTCACAAGGTTGCCGTATTCGGAATTTTCGCAAGATTCGGATAGCTTCAGATGCTTCGTTTGGGCCCAACACTCAGATTCTTGCTGATCAATCGACGGACGGTATTGAAATCGGCGAGTATGTTTCGTGCAATTCAAACGTTATGATTAATGCAGATAAAAGTCTGGGGATAAAAATTGGTGCCTATTGTCTGATTGGCCCGAATGTTGTATTTCGTGCTGCCGATCACGTGTTTGCAAACAGAGAAATGTTTATTCAAAGACAGGGTCATAAAGCTGGTCGTATTGTTGTTGAGCAGGATGTCTGGATTGGGGCCAATGCGGTGATTCTCAAAAATGTAACTATTAGAAAAGGGGCAATTGTCGCCGCCGGAGCGGTTGTCGTCGATGATGTTCTTGAGTATCAAATTGTTGGAGGAGTTCCCGCAAAACCCATTGGTCAAAGAGGGCAATGATTTTGTCTAATCCTGCGATTACAGTTCTTATGAGCGTTTATAATGGCGGGCAGTATTTAAAAGCGGCTATTGAGAGTATTTTAAAACAGACCTTTGCAGATTTTGAATTTCTTATTGTTGATGATGCGAGTTCTGATCAGTCTGCTCAAATTATTCAATCGTATCAGGATTCTCGAATTCGATTAGTTAGAAATGAAAGTAATCTCGGACAGACGCGTTGTTTGAACAAAGGTTTGTCTTTAGCTTCTGGCCGTTATATTGCGCGCATTGATGCGGATGATTTTGCTTTTCCGACGTGGTTAGAAAAGAATTTTGATTTTTTGCACGCTCATCCTTGGTGTGCCGTTGTCAGTTCTCAGGCGGTAGTTATTGATAGTAAAAATAAAATACAAAAGTTGTTGTATGTTCCGAGTGTTTATGAAGAAATGGTTTTGCGTTCTTTGATGGCAACCCCGCTTAATCATGTAGGTGCAGTTTATAAAACGGATGTGATTATTTCTTTGGGCGGGTATGACGAAAATTTTAAAATTGCGGCGGATTTTGAATTATGGTCAAAGTTGATTCGTTGTGGGATTCGTTTAGCGTGCACAAAAGAAGCACTTGTTGCGGTGCGTGCTCATGAAAAGTCTCTTAGCGCTATTGAACGCGGGCGGACGGATATTGTTGAAATTTCTGAGATTATGATGAGAAATTTTAATGCTTTGATTTCTTTTGCCGTTTCACACGACGATATTAAACTGTTATGGAAGTTAAATTATGCACCCCAACAGTTGAGTAGACCGGAGTTTAAATCTGCTTTGACGCTTTTGCGCAAAGTTTATGAGAATATAAAACCAGAATTTGCTGTTGCTCAAAATGTTATTAAAGCTTTCGGCGGACAACGCGAAAAAGTTTTTTATGCCAAGCGGGCATTAAGTCAGATGACGCAAAGCCAGTTGTCAGAGCTAAGAGCTTTAGCAAATGATTATTGCCGGTTGCGAGGCTATTTTAATATCTTTTCTTTATTGTGGTTGGGTTCGTGGCTGGGACGTCCGATCACTCAACAAATGCCAAGTGTTTTTAATCGTTTGAATAGTTGGTCGGCGCGGCGGAAAATACAAATATTGGAATCTCTAAAGGATGAATAATAAAAAACCACATTTATTAGTAGCTGTTTATGGGGATTCTCTTAGTATGCCCAGAAGTTTTGATGGGATTGGCTGTGATCAGCTGTATTGTGAACTTTTAAGACACGAAGGAAAGGCTTTTGGCGAAATGTTTAATGTGGTGGTTTTTAACCGTTCACAAGGCGCAGTTCGGATCAAAGAACTTTTTGACCGGTTTACTCATGATCTTACCTACATTGCTGAGGATCAAAATAAGGTTCTAATTATTCAATGTGGCATAGTTGATTGCGCGCCGCGTCCAGTTCCTTTTTTTATCAAAAACTTGATTGGCAAAATGCCGGTTAGAGTAAGAGTTCGGATTATTGATTTTCTTCATCGAAATCGGTGTAAGATTCAAAAAGTTTTTCGTTTCCGCGCGACTTCTGCCCAAGAATTCCGTCGAGTTTTAAAGAGTTGGCTAACAGTTGCCGGGCCTATTTTCAAGAATATTTATGTAGTCAATATTTTTCCAACGACCAATGAGGTTGCCGAACATTCTCCGGGCTTTCGTGAAAGCATTGTCTTGTATAATCAAATTATCGCCGAGGAAATACACAAGTGCGAAATCAAACATGTGACGTTGATTGATGTTTGTAAAGAAATCGCTTTGTCAGCAATTCCAATTGTCCGTTTTGTTTCTCAGAAAGATGGACATCATTTGACTGCTGACGGCCATGAACTTATCAAACAACTTATTTTAGGTAAGATATGAAAGCCGAAAAACGATTATGAAACTTATCAAATTGCTTTTTAAAGAGTGGGTAGTTGTATCCTTGCTCATAGCAGTTGGTTTGGTTGTTGGAATTCTTGAAGGTGTGGGGATTGCTGTATTTTTGCCAATTTTGCAAAATCAAGATGCCGTTAGTGTCAATGTGTTACCAAAATTCTTTCGCATTCCGTTTGAGTTTTTAATGAATTATTCGTGGGCAGATAAAGTTCGTATTATTTCGGTTCTGTTGCTTGTTATTAATATCTTGAGGCTTGGCTTTATTTATATCGATATTAAACTTTCTACTTTGGTTCGTACCAAGATATTGACCTATTATAAACTTGCGTGCATGCGGCAAATGATGAATTTGAGCATGGGTTTCTATAATGACAAACGTTTGTCAGATTTTCAGCTCTTATTTACAAATCGGATCGAATCGCATATTGGGATGATTGTTGAGGTTTTATGCAATAGTCTTCCAGCTGTTTTGACGACATTTATTTTGATTTTTCTTTTAGTTATTTCGTCTTGGAAAATGACTTTGATTCTGCTGGTTTTTATTGGTGCGTCTGGAATTTTTCTGGAACTTTTTGCACGGCTGGTTCGAAAATCTGGAAATCAATATTTTAAGGCAGAAGCTGGTTTTAATAAGGTGCTTTTTGATGTTATCCACGGCATGAAAATTATCCGTATTTTTAATGCACAAAATTCTATGCTTGAAATTTTTCAGCGTCGAGTCAAAGAATTAAACAGATCCTACAATTCGATGTCCGTATTAACAAAATTAGTAGGGCCTTTTTTTGAAATTTGTGGTGTTTTGGTTATTTGCATCATTTTAATTTGTAGCACCGTGTTATTGGCTGAGTCGAATAACCAAAAAGTTCTGGTAACCTTATTTACATTTGTTTTAATTTTGGCAAGATTAATCCCAGCTTTGAAACAAATTAATCATGCCCGTGGAACTATCGCGGCCCGATTGTCTGCATTAGATGAAGCTGACCAGTTTCTTGCTAAACAAGAAACTGGAGTCCTGGACAATGGGAAAAAGCTTTTTTGTGGTTTGATTAAAGATATTGAATTTAGAAACGTAACTTTCTCTTATGGTGGAGAAAATGGAAAAGTGGTTTTGGAAGATATTAGTTTTACTATTCAAAAGGGTAAGAAAGTTGGCATCATTGGGCCTTCGGGTTCTGGTAAAACTAGCATCACAGAGCTTTTGTTGCGATTTTATGATCCTCACAAGGGTGGTATTTGGATTGATGGGGTGAATTTGAAAGAGTTGGATATTTCTTCTTTTAGAAAAAATATAGGGATGGTTCCTCAGGATGTTTTTCTTTTTAATGATACTATAAAGGACAATATGGCATTCTCTAAACCGCAAGCCACGGATGATCAGATAAGAGATGCTTCTTTACGTGCTAATGCCCATGAATTTATAAAAGATTTACCGACTGGTTATTTAACGAATATTGGTGAACGTGGTGTTTTGCTTTCAGGCGGACAGAGACAAAGGATCGGTATTGCACGCGCTATTTTACGAGATCCACAGATATTGATTTTTGATGAAGCTACGTCTGCTCTTGACACGAATTCTGAACGCTTAGTCCAGCAGTCGCTAAATAATATTTCTAAAGGAAAAACCGTTATTATCATTGCGCATCGGTTGTCAACCGTCGCGGATTGTGACTATATCATCGTTTTGGGGAATGGGAAGATTGTTGAGCAGGGTTTGCGTCAGGAGCTTTTAGATAAAAATGGAGTTTATCGAGAGTTGGTCAA
>CAZNNZ010000004.1:11754-14536 GCA_964574575.1 uncultured Planctomycetales bacterium | reverse complement strand
GACAGGAAGGTTATTCGATGAAAAAAATACTTTTAACAGGAGCCGCAGGTTTTATCGGGTCTCATTTGGCGGAATTGTTGGTCAAAAAAGGTTTAGAGGTCAAGGCGTTGGTTCGTTACAATTCTCAAAATAAGTGGGGCTGGCTTGAAGAGTGCGATATCAAAGCAGATATTGAAATTGTTTCAGGTGATGTACGTGATTTTGACAGTGTTTCTAAGGCCATGAAAGATTGTCAGTCAGTTTTTCATTTGGCGGCGCTGATTGGCATACCGTATTCGTATGTTTCACCGCTAGCATACATTAAAACGAATATCGAAGGGACATATAATATTTTGGAGGCTGCTAAAGAGCACAGTCTTAAACAGATTTTGATTACTTCGACTAGTGAAACCTACGGAAATGCGCAATATGTTCCTATTGATGAAAATCATCCGCTGGTGGCGCAATCACCGTATGCGGCCAGTAAAATTGCCGCTGATCAACTGGCCTTAAGCTACTATCGGTCTTTTGGTTTGCCTGTTAAAGTTGTACGTCCTTTTAATACTTTTGGGCCGCGTCAATCTGCGCGTGCGATTATTCCCACAATCATTACTCAAATTTTGTCAGGACAAAAACAAATTCAATTAGGAAATCTTACGCCGACGAGAGATTTTACTTTTGTGCTTGACACCGCAGAGGCATTTTGGGCGATTTATCAATCTCAATATAATTTTGGCCAAGTCTTTAACGTCGGCAGTGGCGAGGAAATTTCCATTGAGAAGTTAGCAAAAGAAATTGCAGGTTTGGCGAATCGAAATATTGAAATCGTTTCGCAAGAGCAAAGAACGCGTAGCAAAAACAGCGAAGTCAATCGCTTGTGTGCCGACCGCACAAAATTGCAAAATTTGACGGCATGGAAATCGCAGTTTGATTTAAAGGCTGGTCTTCAAGAAACGATTAATTGGTTTGAAAGCCGTTTAGATTTATATAAAGCTGAGGTTTATAATGTCTAGGAGTGATTTCAAAATTCTTAAACAGAATCTTGGCGCGGGTGACCCGAAGGCGGGTTCCCTTGCACCCGCAGCTTGCGAGGATGGAAGGGTGCCGCAGGGGCAGCGCCAGTCCCGCGATTTTGCGGGGGACCCGCAACGAAGCTTGGTAAAGAATTTTGGGGTTGGTTCTAAGCGGATTTTACTTGTTGGTTGCGGACAAATTGGTAGTCGTCATTTGCAGGCGGTCAGTTGTTTGAAAGAAGTTGTAAGTATCGACGTTGTTGACTGCAATGAGGGCTCGCTGGCTCTAGGGCAGACTCGTTTAAAAGAGATGTTGGATAAAAATTCGGGAATTTCTTATCGGTGGCTTAAGTCGATTGAGAGTTCTGCAAATGAGGTTGACCTTTGTATTGTAGCTACTTCTGCTTGTGGCCGCACAAAACTTATTAAAGAGATTTTTGAAAGAACCGGTGTAAAGAAATTTATCATTGAAAAATTGGTAGCACAGTCTTTGGAAGAATATCAAGAACTGATGGATTTTGCGCAGCGGCAGAATTTAAACATTTGGGTCAATTGCCCGACGAGATCTTATGCTGTGCATCAATATATCAAATCTCAGGTTGATCCGCTTGAACCGTTTATATTTAGTCAAATAGGCGGGAACTTTGGCTTGGCTTGTAATGGTATCCATTATGCGGATCTGTTTTTGTTTTATGACCAAGCAGATGATATTGTTTCTACTGGGGCGACAATAGATCCCATTCTTCATCCATCTAAAAGAGGCAAGGATTTTTTTGACCTAAGCGGCACTTTAACAGGCTATTCTTTCAAGGGCAGTAAGATTATTCTTAGTTATGCTTCGGATCATGTTTTACCCGATGTGGTAACTATTATTACAAAACGTTCAAGGTTTATGGTCGATATCATAAGTGACTGGGCAGTAGAAAGCAGCCTAGGTGGGCCATGGCAGAAAATTCTCGCCCAGAGCAATACTCATGTTAGTTATACTACTCAAACTTTTTGTGCTGATATTTTTTCGCAAAGTTCGTGTGCTTTACCGACTTTACAGGAATGTTGGCCGGCGCACCGATATATTTTGACGGAAACTTTACCGCATTTTAATCGATTATTAAAAACTAAAAATCAATTTTGTCCGACGACATAAAATTTATGAAAAAAGTTAAAATTGCTTTAGTTGGAGCTGGTGGGGTAGCTTACTCGCATCTTAAAGTTCTTGCAGAAATGCCGGATGTTGAGCTGGTTGGTATTACTTCACGGACATTAACAAAGGCGCAGGTGTTGGCTAAAGAATTTAATATTGCGCGGATATGCAAAGATTTGGGGACATTGGTTGAAGAAACTAAGCCAGATGCGCTTATGATCTTAGTCAGTGCAGATCAAATTTTCCCGGTGACAATGACGGCTTTTAAATTTGGTCTTCCATTATTTATAGAAAAACCGGCTGGTTTAATTCCACAGGAAAACTTAGCGCTTGCCGCGGTTGCCAAAAAGAAGAATATCCCGACGATGGTGGGATTTAATCGGCGCTATTATTCGATCTTTCACAAAGGAATTGAAATCATTCGTCAGCATGGATCTCTTTTGGGCGTTTTTGTCGAAGGTCATGAACGGATGTGGAAAATTCGACAAATGAATATTTTTTCGAAAGATGTTTTGGACCAATGGGTTTATGCGAATAGTTCGCATGTCTTTGACCTTTTGCGGTTTTTTGGTGGAGAGCCAACAAATATTAAAGCTATTTCGTATAAACGCTTTAATGAAGCTCTTGGCGATCAGTTTGCGGCACTGAT
>CAZNNZ010000004.1:0-11744 GCA_964574575.1 uncultured Planctomycetales bacterium | reverse complement strand
AATTTGAGACCGGCGCAATTGGCCAATATCAGGCACACTGGTATTCTCCCGGCGGATGGCGGGTGGTTTTGTATGGCGACGGGGTTAGCGTAGAATTTAAACCTTTAGAAAATGGCGTATGGATCGACAAGAATTTTGTACAGCACCCTATTGAACCCGACGAATGTGATAAGAAATTTAAACCGGGTTTTTATCAGCAGATGATTGCTTTTTTGAACTTGGTCCGTGGAGAAAAATTGGCGTGGCCTATGCTTGATTTGGAAGGAAGTTATAAAACCATGGTCTTGGCAGAAAAAATTTCACAGGGAAGTTAAAGGGCGCAAAAATATTATGTCCAAAAAGAAAGTTTTGGTTATAGGTGGTGGCGGGCATGCCAAGTCTTTGATCAGTGTCCTTAGGAAATTAAAAACTTTCAAAGTCATTGGTTATGTCGATGTTTGTGATCATGGCCGAATTTTGGAAGTTCCTTATTTGGGTGCTGACAGAGATTTGAAAGCGATTGCAAAAAAGTTTGGGTGTTTTGCGGCGGCACTGGGTGTCGGAACAATAGTCCTTTCAAATAAACGCCGTGAGATTGTTGAGAAATTAATAGATTTGGGGTTTCAATGGCCTGTAATTGTTTCTCCGACGGCGATTGTCAATGAGGATGTAGTCATCGGCGCAGGAACTGTTGTTTTTGACGGCGTTGTTATTAATGCGGGAACGCACGTGGGACAAGGGTGTATTTTAAATACGGGGTGTATTCTCGATCATGATTGTACGATCGGTGACTTTGTGCATATCGCGCCGGGTGCTGTTTTAAGCGGTGGGGTTGAAGTTGGAGATAATTGTTTTTTGGGTACTGGGGTAAAGGTTATTCAAGGGGTATCAATTGCCCGTGATTGTTTGATTGCCGCTGGTGCGGTTGTGGTTAAAAATATCGAGAAATCTGGGACTTATTTGGGTGTTCCAGCGCGTCGCAAGAAAGATAATTAAATATGCAGCAAAACAAGATTTTTATAATCGCTGAAGCTGGAGTCAATCATAATGGAAAACTTAGCTTAGCTAAACGTTTGATTAAGGCGGCAAAATCTGCCGGCGCTGATGCGGTAAAGTTTCAAACTTTTGATGCGGCGCGTTTGGTGACGGCTAATGCAATGAAAGCTGATTATCAGAAAAAACGAACTTCTAAGAATCCGACGCAGCTTTCGATGCTTAAAGAATTGGAGCTTAGTCAGAGTGATCATGAACATTTGTTAGAATACTGTCGTAAAAACCAAATCTTGTTTTTATCGACGCCGTTTGATGAACAATCCGTGGACTTGTTAAATGACTTGGAGATGGAAATTTTTAAAATTCCATCGGGCGAGATAACAAATGTGGAGTTTCTTAAATATATTGCCCGCAAGGGAAAGCCGATGATTTTGTCAACCGGGATGTCAACGTTAGAAGAAGTCCGGCAGGCGGTTAAAAGTATTTTCTCGACGGGTAATAAACGGCTGACTCTTTTGCATTGTGTCAGTGATTATCCTGCGCCTTTTGAACAATTGAATTTAAAGGCGATTGTCACTTTACAAAAGACTTTTTGTTTGCCGGTTGGTTTTTCGGATCATAGCCAAGGAATTTTAATGGCTCCAATTGCAGCCGCGTTAGGGGCGGTGGTTATTGAAAAGCATTTGACACTGGATCGTAATTTGCCCGGGCCTGATCAACGCGCTTCGGCTGAGCCCAAAGAATTTAAAGAGATGGTAAAGAATGTCCGTTTAGTTGAGCAAGCTCTTGGTAATGGCCTAAAAACCCCGGCACAGTGTGAAATTGATTGCCAGAGGATCGCCCGAAAAAGTTTAACAGCTAATTGTAATATTATTAAGGGCGCAAAAATTTTGAAGAGTGATATCTCGATAAAGCGGCCAGGGACAGGAATCCTTCCGTCGGAAATCAAAAAAGTTATTGGCCGACGGGCACGGCAAAACATTGCAAAAGATCAGACATTGACATGGGCAAAAATAAAATGACCAAAAGAAAAATTTGTATTGTAACTGGTTCGCGCGCAGATTACGGCCATTTGCAAAGTCTAATGCGAGAGTGCGTTTTGGATCCTGCCATAGACTTGCAGATTATTGCAACAGGATCGCATCTTTCCAAAGAGCAGGGACAGACGTATCGGCAGATTCAAAAAGATGGATTCCAAATCACTGCTAAGGTTAATATTTCAAGGTTCGATGATTCTTCAGCTGGAATTACAAAACGCATCGGTTTAGCTTGCCAGCGTTTCGCGGATGTTTTGGCGCGGCTAGATCCGGATATTGTTGTTGTTCTAGGCGATCGCTATGAAATCTTGGCCGCGACGATCGCCGCTTATACAACCCGATGTATTGTTGCTCATTTACACGGTGGAGAGTCTTCAGAAGGCGCCCTCGATGAAGGGTTTCGGCATGCGATTACAAAAATGGCGCATATTCACTTTCCTGCGACAGAAGAATATCGTCGGCGGATTATCCAACTAGGAGAACAGCCTAAGAGTGTGTTTAATTTTGGTGCGCCGGGGTTGGATAGATTGCGAAGTATGCAGTTGTTGTCTAAGGATGATTTGTCGGCGGCACTTAAATTTCATTTAAGCGGGCGCTGTGCTATTGTCACGTTTCATCCGGAAACTTTAGAGCGAGATTTAGCGTATAAGCAATTAGATGCGATTTTGGCGGCGATTAAGACGCTTGATTTGCAGGTAGTTTTTACAAAAGCCAACATGGATGCTCAAGCGACGATGATCAATAAAGAAATTTTACGTTTTTGTAAAATTAATCGAGAACGTTATTGTTTCGTTGATAATTTGGGCCAGCAAAAATATTGGAGTTGTTTGCAAAATTTTGACCTTATGATCGGCAATTCGTCGAGCGGGATTATCGAAGCGCCGTCGTTTGCCTTGCCGGTTGTCAATGTTGGTGATCGGCAAAAAGGGCGCATGCGAGCCGGTAATATTATCGACGTACCGGCAAAAACGGCTGATATTTGTAAAGCTATTACTAAGGCACTTTCGTATCCTTTTAAGAAATCGCTTTTAGCAATGAAGAATCCGTATGAACATTTTGCTGATGGACACAGTGGTCGGCGGATTAAAGAGCAATTAAAACATCTTGATATCGACGCAAGAATTTTAAAGAAAGAATTTTATAATCTGTCAGGGGAAACACGGCATGCAAAGAATGATTAAGGATTTTATGATTGATCGCCATGAGACGATCAAACAGGCGATGCAACGTTTAAGTGAGGTTGGAGCCAAACAGCTTTTTATCGTTGATGAGAAGTCGACGCTTATTGGCGCTTTAAGCGATGGGGATATTCGCAAATGGATTTTAAAAGGGGGATCTATTCGGGATAAGGTTGTAAAAATTTACAATAAAAATCCAATTACTGTCGCAAAGAATTACTCTCTAGATTTTGTTCGAGAAACAATGCTTAAGTTTGCAATACAGGCGATAGCTGTTGTTGATGCCAAAAATGTTGTTTGTAATATTTTAACGTGGGACCAAGTTTTTGCCGGAAAGGTGCATGCGCAAAAAAAACAGTTGGAAACATCTGTTGTCATTATGGCCGGCGGCAAGGGAACGCGGCTGGATCCATTTACGCGAATTTTGCCTAAACCGCTCATTCCAATCGGGGATAAGCCGATTATTGAAATTATCATGGATAAATTTAATGATTATGGAATTAAAGATTTCTATGTTTCTGTTAATCATAAATCTAGGATGATTAAATCATATTTTGAGGAAGCCAATGAAAGATATGTTATCAACTATATCGAGGAAAAGAAACCGTTGGGTACCATTGGAAGTTTAAAATTGATCGAAGGCAAGATTAAGGACCCGTTTTTTGTGACGAATTGTGATGTTCTCATCGATGTTGATTATTCAGAGCTTCTGCGTTTTCATCAGGATTTTAATTATGATTTGACCCTTGCGGTTTCTTGTAAGCATTATGTGATTCCTTATGGCGTTTGTGAAATAAAAAATGGCGGCATCTTAAAAAAGATTAATGAAAAGCCTGCTTACGATTTTTTGGTTAATACAGGGTTGTATCTGATGAATACGAATATCATTTCTTTGATCCCTAGAAATAAATTTTTTAATTTTAATGAGTTGGTTAAAAACGCGCAGAAAAAGAAATTTCGGATTGGGGTGTTTCCTATACCAGAAAGCTCATGGGTCGACGTTGGTCAGTGGGAAGAATATAACAAAACGTTAAAAATCTTTAATTAGAAAAGGCCCTAAGATGCCGGTGATTCGTTTGATAGCGCGTTTAGATATTAAGGGGCCCAATCTTGTCAAAGGAGTTCATTTGGAAGGATTGCGGGTGTTGGGCAAACCGGAGCATTTTGCCAGTAAATATTCTCAACAAGGCATTGATGAAATTATTTATATTGATACGGTAGCTAGCCTTTATGGGCGTGATAATCTTTTGGGTATTGTCAAACGTTCTGCAGAAAATATATTTGTTCCTTTAACCGCGGGAGGCGGAATCCGTACGACCGACGATATTCGTAATTTTTTGCGAGCTGGTGCCGATAAGGTTGCAATTAACACGGCCGCTATTCAAAATCCCAGTTTTATTTCTGAATCTTCTCGGATGTTTGGTTCTCAATGTATCGTTGTTTCTATTTGCGCGAAACATCGAGGCCAAGGTGATTATGAAGCTTGGACGGATAATGCCCGTGAACGTTCGGGAAAAAATGTATTTGATTGGGCACGTGAAGCGGTGGATTTGGGAGCGGGAGAACTTTTGATTACCAGTGTTGACCAAGAAGGCACTGCAAGAGGGTATGATATCGATTTGGTAGAGCGTATCTCTGACGCTGTTCGAGTTCCCGTCATTGCCTGCGGTGGAGCAGGATCGGCTCAACATTGTCTTGAGGTTATTGAAGAAGGCCATGCGGATGCGGTTTGTGCTGCTTCAATTTTTCATTATTGCGAGTTAGAAAGATTGCAATCAAGCGAGCAATATCACGAGGAAGGGAATGTCGAATTTCTTAAAAAAAGCCGCGATACAATGGGTTTTTTAAAGAATCGTTTGGAGCCGATTAGTATTATAGATTTGAAAGTATATTTACAGGCTCATGGCGTGAGCTGTCGTATGCTTGACCAGACGTACGATAGTCAAAGGAAATTATAGCAGTTGGTTGATGAGGTATTTCTATGGATGCTGTGATTGTAGATTATGGGTTGGGAAATCTTTTTAGTTTGCAAAAGGCAGCTCGTTTTTTAGGAAGAGAGGTTGAAGTTACAAGCGATCCGTTGAAGGTAATATCTGCTAATAAAGTGATTTTGCCTGGGGTAGGCGCGTTTGACGATGCAATGAATAATTTAAAAAAGGCGGGGCTTGATATCGCCATTAAAGATTTTATACGAACAGAAAAACCGTTTTTAGGTATTTGTTTGGGTATGCAGCTTTTGATGCAAGAAGGTGAGGAAAATGGTTTGTTTAAAGGGTTGGGAGTGATCCGAGGAAGGGTAGTGCGTTTGGCGGGGGTAGGACCGCAGCAGAAGCACACTAAAATTCCTCATGTCGGTTGGAACAAAATTTTTTATCCAGAACACAAAGAAGGTCAACATCAAGTTTGGGACGGCACTATTTTGGGAAATTTGCAAGAAGGCAGTTTTGTTTATTTTGTTCATTCTTATGTGGTTGTTCCCGACGATAACGCTGTCATATTGTCAGAAACGCTTTATGGCGGTAACCGTTTTTGTTCAGCGTTAAAAGTAGGGTCAGTGTATGCGTGCCAATTTCATCCTGAGGTCAGTGCCGCAGTTGGACTCAAGGTTATTGATAATTTTTTTAAAATTGCAAAGTAATGGAGTAATAACATGCTTTTCCCAGGCAAGACGATAGATCGTCAGTTGGCTAAAAGCCCTTCAAAAGTATTTTTTTGTAAGAAATGTGTTGTTTCTAATCAACGCCCTAGGATCACTTTTAATGAAGAGGGAATTTGCAGTGCTTGCCAATATGCGCATATTAAACACAATGTCATTGATTGGGGTACAAGGGAAAAAATGCTTTTAGAACTTTTAGACCGCTATCGGTCAAAAGATGGCAGTTATGATTGTATTGTTCCAGGCAGTGGCGGCAAAGACAGCAGTTATGTTGCGCATCAATTAAAATATCAATATCGGATGCATCCGTTAACGGTGACTTGGGCGCCATTTATGTATACGGATGTGGGTTGGAAAAACTATGTTGAATTTAAAGATCACGGTTTTGATAATTTGTTGTGTTTTCCCGACGGCATTATTCATCGTAAATTAGCGAGACTTGCTTTTGAACTTTTAGGGGATGCGTGGGAGCCTTTTGCTTATGGTCAGAAAGCTTATGCGTTTCATATGGCTTGTAAGTTTAAGATTTCGCTTATTTTTTATGGGGAAAGCGGCGAGGTCGAATATGGCGGCTCGACAAAAAATATTAATACTCCGCATGAAACTATCCATGACTGGAAGGAATTTTATTATAAGGGATCTGGAATTGATGAACTTGTTGAACATGGTTTGAGTGCCGGAATTTTTACACGAGAGGAAGTTAATGAAAATTCTTTTATGTTTTATCGGCCTCCTTCGCCAAAACAGTTAGAGGAGGTTAACCCTCAAATGCATTGGTTTTCTTTTTATAAAAAATGGGTGCCTCAAGAGAATTATTATTATGCGGTTGAACATACGGGCTTTGCAGCTAATCCTGACGGACGTTCTGAAGGAACATATTCCAAATATGCCAGTTTGGATGATAAAACCGATGGATTCCATTTTTACTTAGCATTCATTAAATTTGGCATTGCGCGGGCTACTTCCGACGCTGCTCATGAGATTCGTGATGGCCATTTGACCAGAGAAGAGGCAATGGCGTTGGTCAAACGCTATGATGGGGAATTTCCTAAAAAGCACTATAAGGAATTTTTAGATTATTTGGGCATTACGGATAAAGATTTTTGGGAGATTGTGGATTTTTATCGTTCGAGGGCTCCTCAGGTATGGACGCAAGTCAATGGTCAGTGGAAATTATGCCACACCGTCAATAAAACCGGAGTGCATGATTAAGAAATGAAAAGCATGAAAATACTTATTTTTGGCTTAGGTTCGATTGGACAACGGCATGTTGAGATTTTGCGCAAGCATTTTAAGCACGAGCTTTATGCATTTCGTTCGGGTAATAGCACAGCAAAAAATTCTTTGGGGATTGCTGAGATTTCGACGTGGCAAGAGGTTGACCTTTTGAAGCCGCAGGTTGCTTTTATCACTAATCCGACCAGTGAACATATGCGTGTCGCTTTGCAATGCGCCCAACGAGGCATGCATCTTTTTATTGAAAAGCCTTTGTCTGATTCGTTAAAAGGGATTGCTGATCTTGCGTGTATAAGTCAAAAAAAGAATTTGACGGTTTATGTCGCTTACTGTTTGCGTTTTCATCCTGTTATCGGCAAAATCAAAGAATTGCTCAAAGGCAAAAAAGCCGTTCATGCCCGCGTGGTTTGTTCGTCGATGTTGCACGCGTGGCGGCCGGCTGGTAACCCTAAAAAAAGTTATTCGGCCCATCTTGCCTTGGGTGGTGGCGTCATTTTGGATCTTTCCCATGAGTTTGATTATATCCGTTTTTTGTTGGGGGAAATAAAAGGCATCACAGGAGTCAAAGGGCGCATGGGTAATGTGACAGTTGACAGCGAAGATTTTGCTGATGCTCTGGTTACTTTAGAAAATGGTGTTTTGGTTAATTGTCATTTGAATTTTGCCAGCTATGATACTAAACGGACGATTGAGATTGACCTTAAGGATGGATTTATCAAAGGCGATTTGATAGAGAACACGGTTGTTTGGCAAAATAAAGACAAAACTTCTAATTTTAGATTTCCCGTCGATCGCAACGCGTATTTAAGAAAGCAAGCGGAGTATTTTTTTAAGAATTTAAATCATCCACAGCTGGCCAATAATTTACAGCAAGCGAACGTTCTTTTGGAAAAGATTCTGGAGTTTAGAAATGCTTAAGGAAAAAATTCTTTTAACTGTCTGCGCTCGAGCTGGTTCCAAAGGTGTTAAGAATAAAAATATCCGTCAGTTATGTGGGGAGCCTTTGATTGCGCATACGATTAGACAGGCTAAAAGTTGGGGTCGGGCGGATAAAATCATTTGTTCGACGGACAGTCTTGAGATTGCCGATATTGCAAAGCAGTGCGGTGCGGATGTCCCTTTTATGCGTCCGGCTGATTTGGCAGATGATACGACAGGAAAACTCGAGGTTTTACAGCATACTTTAAAAACGGTTGAAGAACAAGACGATGTTGTTTATTCGACGCTTGTCGATTTGGATGTGACTGCGCCGATTAGACGCGTTGAAGATATTGAAGGTGCGTATCAATTATTCCTTTCCCGTCAAGCAGATTCAGTAGCCAGCGTCACAAAAGCTCGGCGCAATCCGTATTTTAATATGCTTGAATTGCAGTCTGACGGTTCTGTTAAATTGGTTAAAACGCCTTTAAAGCCTTTCTTGCGACGGCAGGATGCGCCGGTGATTTATGACATGAATGCCTCGATTTATGTTTATGCCAGGGATTTTCTTTTAAACCCTAAAACAAAAACGTGTTTATCAAATAAAACTTTTGTGTGGGAAATGCCAGAGTCGTCGGCTTTTGATATTGACGGTGAATTGGATTTTCAGTGGATTGAGTTTTTAGTCAACAAAGGGGTTGTTAAGCTATGACGGATTATTTGAAGAAATTTAGTTTGAATGGGAAAAAGGCCGTTGTAACCGGCGGCGCGGGACTATTGGGTAAGGAAATTGTGAGGGCTTTCTTGCAGGCGGGGGCACGAGTTGTTATTGTGGATACGAATGCTTCCGCCGGACAAAAGCTTGCAGAGAGTTTTTCGAGTTGTAAAGCCAAAATCACCTTTGTCCCTTGGGATGTTTCGCAAATGCAAGACTTAGAAAATCATATTGCCGCCTTGGCTAAGAATTTAAAAGGCATTGATATCTGGGTCAATTGCGCGTATCCGAGAACTGCGGATTGGGGTGTTTTGCCCGAGCACGTTTCGCCAGAGTCGTGGCGGCAAAATGTCGATAGCCAATTAAATGCTAATGCTTTTTGTTGTACAAGAGTTGCCAACCACATGAAAAAAAATGGGGGATGTATTATTAATTTAGGATCGATTTATGGTTTGGGCGGGGGGAAATTTGATATTTATGATGGTACGTCCGTCAAACCGCTGCCGATTATTTATTCAGTAGTCAAGGGTGGGATCGTTAATTTGAGCCGCTATTTGGCTTCTTATTATGGAAAGTATAATATTCGGGTTAACAGCGTTTGCCCGGGTGGAGTTTTAGACGGGCAAGACCCCAAATTCGTCAAACAATACGCCAAGCAAACTCCTTTAGGCCGTATGGCTTATTCGCATGAGGTGGCTTCAACAGTTTTATTTTTAGCCTCCGATGCCGCGTCCTACGTTAGCGGGGCTACGCTGATGGTCGATGGTGGCTGGACAGCTGTTTAAAACGGGAAGCTTATGAACAAAAAGAATCATTTGCGTGCTTATAATAAAAATTTTATTTCTTTAAGCGTTCCAGAGATTTCTGGTAATGAGTGGAAATATGTTAAAGAGTGTCTAGATACTGGTTGGGTTTCGTCCGCGGGGCCTTTTGTAAAAAAGTTTGAACAGCGTTGTGCTGATTATGTTGGCCGCAAGTATGCCGTCGCCTGCACCAGTGCTACCGCGGCTTTGCATATTGCACTTTTGGTTTTGGAAATTAAACCCGACGAAGAAGTTATTGTTCCTGATTTGACTTTTGTTGCGCCGGCTTTTGCGGTGCGTTACGTTGGAGCATGGCCGCTGTTTATTGACGTTGAGGAGAAATATTTTCAAATAGACCCAGAGAAACTTAAAGATTTTTTGACCAAAGGATGTTCTTTCCAAAATGGTCAATGCATCAATCGTAAAACCAAGCGACGGGTTCGTGCGCTTTTGCCAGTGCATTTGTTAGGTCACCCTGTAGAGATGAAACCTGTTATGGCTTTGGCTAGAAAATTTGGTTTGGTAGTTATCGAGGATGTTGCCGAAAGTTTGGGGGCTGTCTGCGATGGGAAAAAAGCAGGAACTTTTGGTGATATTGTTGTCTTAAGTTTTAATGGTAATAAAATTTTGACCTGTGGCGGGGGAGGAATGCTTTTAACCGACTCTAAACCCTTCTCGCAAAAAGCCCGTTATTTGACAACACAAGCTAAGGATGATCCGATTGAAGCTATTCACAACAGCGTTGGATATAATTACCGGTTAACTAATTTACAGGCGGCGGTTGGGTTAGCCCAGTTTGACCAGTTAGAAAATTTTCTTAAGAAAAAAAGTGCGATTGCTAAGAATTATACGCAGTCGTTAGAAGAAATTTGTGGTTTGCATTTACCACAACAAGCCCCTTGGGCGAAATCGAGCTGGTGGCTTTATACAGTTTTGGTGAATCGTAAAAAATATGGGATGGATTGCCGGTCAGTGATGAAAATTTTGGAACCTCAAAAAATACAGTCTCGGCCTTTTTGGCATCCATTGCATAGTCTGAAGGTCTTTAAAGGTGCGGATTCTTATCGGATAGAAAATTCCCTTAAGCTTTATCATGAGGGCTTGAGTCTGCCGTCGTCTACTGGGTTGACAGCACTTGATCAGGGCAGAGTCGTCAAAGTTTTACGGGACAATGCGATAAATTAACGAAAAGAGATCAGATGTTTAAAAATTTTGTTTTTGATTTTTGGGCTGGGTGGGGATTTTTTGCGCAGTTTTTGTTTATGATGAGTTTTGTCGTGCAATGGTATAAATCAGAAAAATTAAAGCAAAGCTATTTGCCTAATGAATTTTGGTATTTGCGCTTAGTGGCGTCTTTGATGCTCATTGTTTATGTGATCAAAAAGCAGGATTTGGTTTTTTTTATCGGCGTTGTTTTGCAGTCTGCTATTTATATACGTAATATCATTTTGATAAAAAACGGAGATGAAAGAAATGTCTAATTTAATTTCTATTGTTGTTCCAGTTTACAATGAAGAGCAGAGTCTTGTTCTTTTGTTTGAAAAAATAAAAAAGACGATGAAAGATATTTCACAAAATGCGTTTGAAATTATTTTTATCGATGACGGGAGCACAGATAACTCTTGGGATGTTATTGGAACATTAGCGGCGAATAATGTGAGTAGTGTCCGAGCGGTGAGGTTCCGTAAGAATTTTGGCAAGTCGCAGGCCTTGTCTGTAGGGTTTGGGTTGGCTAAAGGAGATCCGATTATTTCGATGGATGCGGATTTACAAGATGACCCGCAAGAGATCCCGCTTTTTCTTGAAAAAATCAAAGATGGTGCAGATTTGGTTTCTGGTTGGAAAATCAATCGCCAAGATCCTTTGTCAAAAACATTGCCTTCAAAAATCTTTAATCTGGTTGTCCAGTGGATGTCTGGAGTCAAACTTCACGATTTTAATTGTGGGTTTAAAGCGTATCGCAAAGAAGTACTTGCACATATCAAAATTTATGGGGAGCTCCACCGATTTATTCCGGTTTTGGCGCACGGATATGGTTTTAAAATTACGGAAATTGGTGTGCGGCACAGTCCGCGTCAATTTGGATCTTCAAAGTATGGCTTAGAGCGTTATGTGCGCGGATTCTTGGATCTTTTGACTGTTATTACGACCACACGTTTTATTCGCCGGCCGTCACATCTTTTTGGCGGTTGGGGGATTATTGCGGGATTGATTGGGTTTAGTCTTTTG
>CAZNNZ010000003.1:0-39711 GCA_964574575.1 uncultured Planctomycetales bacterium | reverse complement strand
ACTTCCATATCGTGTGTTGATGCTTGCTAGCGGGGATATGAGTTTTGCCGCCGCCAAATGTTATGACTTGGAAGCGCATGCGCCGGGGTTGGGAAATTGGCTGGAGGTTTCGAGCTGTTCAAATTTTGAAGATTTTCAAGCTCGTCGTTCCAATATTCGTTTTAAAGATTTAGAAACAAAAAAAACTGCATTTGTTCATACGCTCAATGGGTCGGGCGTCGCTTTGGCGCGTACGATGATTGCTATTCTCGAGAATTATCAGACTAAGACCGGTGAGATTGTCATCCCGCAAGTGTTGCGGCCGTATATGGGTGGTTTAGAAAAAATTGCTCGGCCATAATATTCAAAAGTCTTTGAAAACGTTTTTTAATAAGGAGCAGATTTATGCGTGATGCATTTTTCATGTTCATTAAAATTATTTTTGCTATTTTTCTTATTCCGATTTGTTATGCGATAACGGTTGGGTTTATAGGTCAAGTGCCAGAGATCGGCGAAATGTTGCCCTTCTTGCTCTGGGGCGCGGGCGTGTATGTGCTTTTGCAATTGTTTTTTTATACCCCGCAGGGAATCTTTCAGTTTGGGCAAAAGATTTTTGGTGATATTTTTAAATCTATTCCGCTTTTAGCGGCAGTAGTTCCGCTTTTTGTTCCTATTATTCCGACGATCATTTTAGTTGGCACTTATGTTGCGATAGCGTTTTTTGATTATAAACCGGCCCAGAGTTATTTGTTGTTTGCGGCGGGGTTTACCTTTGCAATGCACTTGATTCTTTCGGCGCATGCGGAGTTTGAAGAAGACAACAGTGTTTTTAAACCGCATTATTTGTTTTTGTTTAGTTTGACTTACATTTTTAATGTAACTTTGTTTTCACTTTTGCTGGCGCTTAATTTTTCGGAATTTTCTTTTTTTGATTTTTTTATGTCTGCTTTTGAAATTGCCAAATCGATTTATGTAAATGTTTATACGCAGCTTTTTGTACTGCGTTAATGGAGAAAAAAAATGAAAAAAACTATTTTGCCTTTGACCAAACGCAAAGCCTGGAAGGCGCTTAAGCTCCATCATAAGAGCATCGCCAAACAGCATTTGCGCAAGCTTTTTGCGTCTGACCCTAATCGCGGCACGTGCATGACGCTCGATGCCGTCGGGCTTTTTTTGGATTATTCCAAAAATCGAATTACGGACCAAACTTTGAAATTATTAGTTCAATTGGCCAATGAGTCTGGGTTAAAGGCTCATATTGATGCGATGTTTAAAGGTGAGAAGATTAATATCACCGAAGGCAGGGCGGTTTTGCACGTGGCTTTACGCGCGCCCAAAGGGGCAGAAATTCTCGTTGATGGGAAGAATATTGTTTTGGATGTACACGAAGTTTTAGACAAAATGGAGAATTTTTCTGACCGTGTGCGCAGTGGTCAATGGAAAGGGCATACCGGAAAAAGTATCCGAAATATTGTTAACATTGGTATCGGGGGATCAGATCTCGGTCCGGTTATGGCGTATGAAGCGTTGCGTCATTATAGCCAGCGAAATTTGACATTGCGTTTTGTATCCAACGTCGATGGAATTGATTTTTTTGAAGCGACGCAAGACCTTGATCCTGCCGAGACGATGTTTATTGTTTCTTCAAAAACATTTACAACTTTAGAAACGATGACCAATGCTAAAACTGCACGTCAATGGCTGCTAGCAGGTTTAGGCGGCGATGTTAAGGCAGTGGCCAAACATTTTGTTGCTGTTTCGACTAATGCCCAAAAAGTTTCAGAATTTGGCATCGATACTACCAATATGTTTGGGTTTTGGGATTGGGTGGGAGGACGTTATTCGATGGATTCGGCAATCGGTCTTTCGACGATGCTTGCCATTGGCCCCAAAAATTTTCGTGCCATGCTAAACGGCTTTCATCAGATGGACGAACATTTCCGTAGCGCTGAATTTGAAAAAAACTTGCCCGTCTTGTTGGGACTCTTGGGGATTTGGTACGCAGATTTTTTTGGGGCAAAAACCGCCGCGGTTTTGCCGTATGAAAATTATTTGAAAAGATTTCCTGCGTACCTTCAACAATTGACGATGGAAAGCAACGGTAAAAACGTAACTCTCGACGGCAAGAGTGTGTCTTATGACACGAGCCCGATTTATTGGGGAGAACCGGGAACCAATGGGCAGCATTCATTTTATCAATTGATGCATCAGGGCACGCACTTGATTCCCTGTGATTTTATTGCGTTTGCCAAACCTTTAACTGCCTTGGGACGACATCACGATATTCTCATCGCAAATGTTTTTGCTCAATCTCAAGCTTTGGCTTTTGGTAAAACTGCACAAGAAGTCAAAGCCGAAGGCACGCCGTCGTGGCTTGTGCCGCATCGGGTTTTTGAAGGCAATCGACCGTCTAACACAATTTTTGCGACACAACTTACGCCAGAGATTTTGGGTAAACTCATTGCTCTTTATGAACATTGTGTTTTTGTGCAAGGTGTCATTTGGAACATTGACTCGTTTGATCAATGGGGTGTTGAACTCGGTAAAGTTTTGGCCCAGCGCATTGTTTCGCAGTTAGAAAGTCCCCAAACGCCTGATCTTAAACACGATGGGTCAACAAATAATCTTATTAACCGTTATCGAAAAATGAAAAAATGAGTATTCATAAACTTGCCGGAAAACTTGCCCCACGAACACTGTTGGCTAATATCCCAAGATTAATCAGTGCGTATTATTGCCAAAAACCCGATGTTTCTGACCCAGCGCAAAAAGTTGCTTTTGGAACTTCCGGTCATCGAGGTTGTTCATTAAAAAATAATTTTAACGAGCAACACATTCTCGCTATCAGTCAAGCCATTTGTAATTACCGTAAATCACAAAATATCAACGGTCCTCTTTTTATCGGCATGGATACGCATGCCCTTTCAGAGCCGGCTTTCATTAGCGCCTTGGAGGTTTTTGCCGCCAATGATGTTGTGGTTATGTTTCAAAAAGGACGCGGCTATACGCCAACGCCGGTTATCTCGCATGCTATTCTTACGTATAACATTGGAAAAACTCAAGGCTGGGCCGACGGTGTTGTTATTACGCCTTCGCATAATCCCCCCGAAGATGGAGGATTTAAGTACAATACTCTGCAGGGCGGGCCTGCGGATCCTACGACGACCCGCATTATTGAACAAAGCGCCAACCAAATAATTGCTGATGGTTTAAAGGATGTTAAAAGGGTTTCTTTTGAAAAAGCCATGAAAGTGAATTCGACAAAAGAATACGATTATATGACGCCCTACATTGCAGATCTTGAAAATGTCGTCGATATGGATGTTATTGCTAAAGCTAATCTTAAAATTGGCGCAGACCCACTGGGAGGCGCGGCCGTCGAGTTTTTTGATTTAATTGCACAGCGGTATGGTTTAAATATCGAAGTTGTCAACCCCGCGGTGGACCCAACCTTTTCATTTATGAGCCTTGACCACGACGGAAAAATTCGGATGGATTGTTCCTCGCCGTATGCCATGGCCGGCCTTATTGGGTTGAAAGATAAATTTGACATTGCTTTTGCTAATGACCCGGATGCGGATCGTCATGGCATTGTCACAAAAAGTGTGGGGCTTTTAAACCCGAATCATTTTTTGTCTGTTTGTGCAGAGTATCTATTTCAAAACAGGCCGCAGTGGAAAAAAGATGCGGCGGTGGGCAAAACGCTGGTTTCGACATCGATGATCGATCGTGTAGCCGCATCGCTGGGCAGACGAGTTTATGAAGTTCCTGTCGGTTTTAAATGGTTTGTCGATGGATTAATTGATGGGTCGCTGGGTTTTGTTGGAGAGGAAAGCGCGGGAGCTTCTTTTTTAAGGCGTGACGGCACGGTTTGGACCACGGACAAAGATGGGATCGTGATGGATCTTTTGGCTTGCGAGATAACGGCAAAAATGGGCAAGGATCCCGGAGAAATTTATAAAGAAATAGAAGAGAGATTGGGCAAGGCCTTTTATCAAAGAATCGATATGCCGGCTTCTGGCACAGAGAAAGCCGCCCTTAAAAAACTTTCCCCTGAAGATATTGCCGCTAAAGATTTGGCCGGCGATCCGATTTTGTCTAAGTTTACAAAAGCGCCCGGCAATGATGCAGAGATTGGCGGATTAAAGGTTGTGACACAAGGTGGATGGTTTGCCGCTCGTCCGTCGGGCACGGAAGATATTTGTAAAATTTATGCCGAGAGTTTTCGAAGCGAAAAACATCTTAAAATGATTCAGGATCAAGCTATGGCGATTGTCAAAGAAGCGTATCAAGAAGTGAAAGTTTAAGGGGAAAATAAAACATGAAAGTTATTATCGTTGGTGGAGTCGCAGGCGGCGCGTCGTGTGCGGCGCGTTTGCGCAGGTTGGATGAAAAAGCTCATATCCTCATGGTCGAACGGGGGCCGTATGTTTCCTATGCGAATTGCGGTTTGCCCTATCATATCGGCGGAGTTATTGAAAAAGAATCCAGCCTTTTTGTAGCCACCGAGGCGACATTCCGTGATCAGTTTGCTATTGATGTGCGAACTCAATGTGAAGTGACCGGTATTTCGACTCTTAACAAAACAGTAGAGTTAAAGGATCTTAAAACTGGTAAGGTGACTATTGAATCGTACGACAAACTTGTCCTTTCTCCCGGATCGGCACCGATTAAGCCTAAACTTCCCGGGTTCGATCTTCCCGGAATTTTTACTCTAAGAACGGTTCCTGATACAAGAGCTATTAAAACTTGGCTTTCTCGTCAAAGCGTTGGGGATCAAGCGGTCAATAAAGCGAAACGTGCGGTTGTGATCGGCGGTGGATTCATTGGTTTGGAGATGGCGGAAAATTTGGTTCATACCGGCGCTCAAGTTACGCTGATTGAAAAAATGAATCAGTTGATGCCACCGCTTGATTCACAGATTGCACTTTTGGTTAAACGTCGGTTTATCGATAATGGAGTAAAGGTCGAGCTTAGCGACGGGTTGGCTGGATTTAAGCAGTCAGCTGATGGTGCGCTTGAAGTATTAACGGAATCTGGGAAAATTTATCCGGCAGATATTGTGATTTGCGCCATCGGTGTAAAACCCGAAATCGAATTAGCTAAAATGGCGGGGATTGAGATTGGAGAGCGTGGGGGAATTCGTGTTGATGAGCAGATGCGCACAAGTAATCCTGATATTTTTGCTGTTGGCGATGCCGTCGAGATCAAAGATTTTGTGACGGGGCAATGGACGCTTATTCCGCTGGCCGGGCCGGCGAATCGTCAAGGTCGTATTGCCGCCGAGGTTATGACCGGACGTGATTCTCGATATCGTGGTACACAGGGAACTTCGATTTGTCAGGTTTTTGGTGCGGCGGTAGCGTCCACTGGCGTCAGTGAAAAACAGCTCATTAGAATGGGAGACACGGATTATGAAAAAATTTATCTTTTTCCTAATTCACACGCTGGATATTATCCGGGGGCTGTGATGCTATCGATTAAATTTTTGTTTCGAAAATCTAATGGCCGTGTTTTAGGTGTGCAGGTTTTTGGAGAGCACGGAGTCAAAGCGCGTGTTGATGCGATTGCTATGGCGATACAAAATCAATGTACCGTGTATGATTTGGAAGAATCCGAGCTTTGTTATGCGCCGCCATTTGGCAGCGCAAAAGATCCTGTCAATTTTATGGGGATGATCGCCGCCAATATTCTTCGCGGGGATATGCCAGTTGTTCATTGGGATTCGATTACTGACGGATTTCTTCTCGATGTTCGGAACCCTTCAGAACTTGCCGTCGAAAAAGTGCCGGGTGCACTTAATATTCCTTTGGCGCAATTGCGTAGTCGTCTTAAAGAACTTCCGAAAGACAAAGAGATATTTGTCATTTGCCGTTCGGCTCAGCGCGCTTATTTAGCCACTCGTATTCTTTTGCAAAATGGGTTTAAAGTCCTAAACATTTCTGGAGGCATACTGTCGCGTTCTTTGCTCGTGACAGGGTGACAATTTTCTTAGACACGAATGTTCTGGCGGTCAGTACAAATTCTAATAGACAAAAATAACTTTTTTGTATAAGCTGCAATCCTAGTATAAAAAAGGTTTAGGAGTTTGATGCTATGATAAAAAAATCGATCAGTTTGTTTCTTTTGCTTTTTTTTTCCCCGTGTTTATCCTTCAGTGACAAATTAAGTTTTGCTCAAACCTCTGATTCCTTCAACAGCACGATTTCGACTAAATCCATTGCGACCCTCCTAGATGGTGACTATGCTTATTCTAAGAGTTTATTCCAAAACATTCGCAATGATTTGACGGTTATTGCAGCGGATAATTATAAGGTCAATTTTTTTCCTGAACAAACTGCACAATGGGATCCAGTCCGCGTTGAAGCATTATTAAAAAAATCTCTCGAAGATCCAGCTGTTGACATAATCCTTGTGTCAGGTCCACTATTTACCGCAGCGGTCAATACTCATTTACCTGTTTCAAAACCAGTGATTGTCGTTTCTCTTTTGGATCCCGAGATTTTGGGCATGCCAAAAACAGCGCAAGGGACAACCGGGGTTGCTAACTTTTATTATCCTTCCAAAGTCAATGCTATAGGTGAGGATATGCGTTTGTTCCGTCGGATTCTCTCGTACGATACAGTTCATGTTCTTGTCGTTGATGGTCTTAAAGCGTATGCTCAAAAGGTTTCTGCGACGTTGAATCAAAAAGATATTAAGGTGGAATTGATCTCTGGAGCAGGAACCGTCAAGGAGATCCTCGCTCGTATTGATGAAGCTAAAGTGAAAGCTCTCTATGTCACTCCTCTTAATCTTTCTCGCGAAGAAAATAAAATTTTTATCGATGAAATTAACAAACGTAAGATTCCGACATTTTCTTACAAAGGATATGAAGATGTCGAAGAAGGGATTTTGGCAGGACGTGTTCCTAAGCTAAAGACGCAATTATCCCGTAGAATTGCGCTGACTGTTGATCGTATCATTAAAGGAGAAGACGCCGGAACAATTTCGACTCGTTTTGACCTTGAGAATGCTCTTGTCGTTAACCAGCGGACTGCCAATCAAATCAATTTGTCGCTTCCGTTTGATATTTTAATGAATGCCGAGGTGCTTTTTAGAGATGATCTTCAAGGCGCAGCTCTTTCGATGCAACAGGCGGTTGACGATGCTCTTAAGAACAATTTGAATTTCAAAATTCTTAATGAGCAAATCAAGGCGGTCGGCAAGGATTATTGGTTGGCTTGGTCAAGCTATTTGCCCAGTGCGCAATATCATCTTGATTACGAAAGAACGGATTATGATAAATCCCGCTATGCTTCGACTATTCCAAAAGAAAATACATTTCAGGGAATTAGGTTAAATCAATTGATTTTTAGTCATCCGGTTATCCGTAATATCAGTAACGCTAAAATGCAGGTTAAGGTCGAAGAATTAAACAAAGCGACTTTTACGCTGGATATTACACAGCAAACAATCAGCGCTTATCTTAATTATTTGAGAGCCAAGGCTCTCTTGAAGGTTGAGCAGGAAAGGGTCAAGTCCGTTACCGAAAATTTGGCTGTTGCTCAAAGACGAAGAGATACGGGGACAGCTGGCAAAGAAGAAGTTTTGCGTTGGCAAGCAGAATTAGCCAGTGAAAAGTCATTGGTTCTTTTGAGAGATTCAAATGTTTTTCAGGCGCGTGTCATTCTCAATCAGTTGATGAATAAAGGGCAGGAAGAGGTTTTTGCCGAACAGGATGTTGGGCTTGAGACTCTTCAATACTATATCGGCGGTAAAAGTTTAGATCCGTATGTTACTAATTCTGAAACACTCAAGATGTTTTTGGCGTTTTCGGTTGCGCAGGCTATGGGTAATTCGCCGGAGATTAAAGCGCTGGATATTGGAATCAAACAACAGAATAATACTATTAAATCTGCCGACGGAAAATTTTTCCTGCCTGAGGTTTCAGTGGATGGAAATATCAATAGGAGTATCGAAGAAAATTATCATGGTCCTGACCAAGTTGGAGATAATGATGGCTGGGATGTGGGTGTTCGCTTGACTTATCCGCTTTTTGATCAGGGTAGACGGCCGATTGATTCGATGAAACAGCGGGATATTCTAAAACAGTTGCGGTATTCCCAGTTTCTTAAGAAGCAGGAAATTGAACGAGATATTAGGCTTTCTGCGTATGCTATTTATAATTCATTGCCTTCGATTGATCTTAAGCGTCAATCTATGGAGAGTACGACCGAAGAATATGAGATTATGAAACTCAAATATCAGGAAGGTCTTATTTCTTATGTTGATTTGATTAACATTCAAACTGATAAATTTCAGCGTGAAGCGGATGCTGTGATTGCTGTGTATAATTTCTTTGATAATTTAGCGAGTTTTGATAGGCAAGTCGCGAGGTTTTATATGTTGGATTCTAAAGAGAGCCGGGAAAAATGGATTAAAGATGTTCAAGGTTATTTCGAATCCAAGGGTGTTGCCGTAGGCAAGTGATCAAATGTATATATTTAGAGAAGGAAAGGGTGATTCTATGAAAATGATGCTTAGAAAAAGATTTATGATTCAATATGTGTTTTTTGTTCTTGTGGGGATTGTTTTGAGTTCTTGTGGAAATAAAGCTAAGGAAGTTGAACAAGTCCAGCCAGCTCGGCCTGTTCGAGTCATGGTTATTGAGGACGTGGGTGGAGTGGCGACGCGGTCTTATTCTGGAAAGACCGAAGCTAAGGACAGCGTTGATGTTTCTTTTGAAGTTGCCGGTAAAATCATCGAATTGCCTGTTACTCGCGGGATGTCTGTTGCCGCTGGCGATGTGATAGCCAAGCTCGATGCACGGGATTATGAAAATGATCTTGTTGCAAAAAAAGCGGATTATGAAAAGACTTTGGCGGAACTTAATCGATATCGAGAGCTGTATGAAAAAGATGCTGTTTCGCGTCAAGACCTTGAAACTAAAGAACGCAACAAGTCCGTTGCGGAATCCAATAAAAAGATCGCCGAAAAGAAGGTTCAGGATTCGTATTTGAGAGCGCCATTTGCGGGCGTTGTCGCGACGATTAATGTTGATAATTTTCAGTCGGTTCAAGCTAAGGAATCAATCGCCAGGATTCAAAATAATGAAGCTATCGAAGTTGTTGTTTATGTGCCTGAGAGGGATTTGGCAGTATTGCAAGCCATGAAGCTTAAAGAGGCGAAGGCTGAGTTTGATACCTTTCCTGGACAAAATTTCAATCTTGAAGTCAAAGAATATGAAACTCAAGCTGATCCTGTGACTCAGACATTTAAGGTTAAATTTACGCTTCCTCGTCCGGACAAAGTTCAGGTTTTGCCTGGCATGTCAGCTAAAGTTTCTTTAAGTCTTGAGGCAAAAGATGGTCAAAAAGCCAGTTCGGTTTATCTTTTGCCGTCAACGGCTGTTCAAGCTGATCCATCTGGAAAGTCGTACGTGTGGGTCGTTGATGAAAAAGATCAGACGGTTCATAAACGTGATATCACAATGGGTGAAGTCACCGGTACAGGAAGTATTGAAGTCAAAGGTGGTTTGGAGCCTGGAATGGCGATCGTGGTCGCTGGTATTCGCGAACTAAGTGAAGGGATGAAGGTTTTGCAAAAAACAGAAAGAGAAAAGATCACGGAGTAGCCAACTTATGAATATTGCCGAATTTTCGATTAAGAAAAGTGTTATCACTCTTGTTTTAACTGCGGTTGTCCTTTTTGCCGGTATAAAATCGTATCAAAAATTATCGCGTTTGGAAGACCCAGAATTTACAATCAAGCAAGCTACGATTACCACGCCATATCCTGGCGCTTCAGCAAAAGAAGTTGCCGAGGAAGTTACCAATGTCATCGAAAAAGCGGTTCAAGAGATGGGCCAGCTTGATTATGTCGAATCAAAATCTTCGCGTAATCTTTCGACGGTCAAGGTTTTTATTAAAGATCAATATGATAAATCAGCTTTGCCTCAGGTTTGGGATGAGTTGCGTCGTAAAATTCAAAATGCCAAAGGACAACTTCCTCCCGGTGCAGGGGAACCAATTGTCAATGATGATTTTGGTGATGTTTATGGCGTGTTTTTGGCTTTAAGAGGAGAGGGTTACACCTACGCAGAATTAAAAGACACGGCTGAGTTTCTCAGACGCGAGTTGCTGCAGGTCCAAGACGTAAAGAAAATCACATTTTACGGTGACCAGAATGAAGTTATTTATATTGAAATGAATCGTGAAAAAATGTCGCAACTGGGCGTTTCGCAACAGAATATTTATGATTCATTAAAAGCAAAAAATGTTGTTTCAAATGCAGGTAGCGCAAACTTAGGGACTGAGTTTCTTCCTTTAAATCCTACGGGTGAATTTAAGTCAGAAAAAGAGTTTGGCGAGCTTTTGATCGGTGGTTTAGGTTCAGATCGCTTGGTTTATTTGAAGGATGTTGCGACCGTTCGTCGTGGTTATGAAGAACCTTCACGATTTATTATGAAATATGATGGTCAGCCTTCGGTTGGTTTAGGGATATCAACGATTATGGGCGGCAATGCTGTGACGATGGGCGACGGGCTTGCGAAAAAAGTAAAAGAGTTGGTTGCGCAGATTCCTGTTGGGATCAAGGTGGACACTATTTATTTCCAAGCAGAGGCTGTTAAAAAATCTATTAGTGATTTTGTTGTGAGCCTTTGGGAATCCGTTCTTATTGTGGTAGTTGTTCTTTTGATTTTTATGGGACTTCGCAGTGGTTTGATCATTGGTTGGATTCTTTTGCTTACGATTGCCGGCACGTTTATTTTTATGGATGCGTGGGGCGTAACGTTGGAGAGAATTTCTCTGGGAGCGCTGATCATCGCATTGGGTATGCTGGTGGATAATGCGATTGTGGTTACCGAGGGGATGAAGATCAAAATGGAAAGCGGCGGGGATGCTCTGCAAGCGGCCAAAGAAATTGTTGGTCAAACAGCAATGCCTTTATTGGGAGCGACCATTGTGGCAGTCACCGCGTTTGCCGCTATTGGAACTTCGCAAGATTCAACAGGGGAATATTGCCGGACTCTTTTTCAAGTTATTTTGATTTCTCTTATGTTTAGCTGGGTCACCGCGGTTACGATGACGCCGTTGTTTTGCAAAATGTTTCTTATCGGAAAAAACTTCAAGCCAAGTGCGGCACAACAAAAAGACCCTTATGCCGGGAAATTGTTTGTTGTTTACAAGAATTTTCTTGAACTGTGTCTTCGCAATAGAGTAGTCACCGTCGGGATTGTCAGTGTTTTGTTTATTTTGTCGATCATAGGGTTTAAGCAAATTCCGGTAAGTTTTTTCCCGAATTCGACTACGCCGCAATATTTCATTAATTTTTGGCTTCCAGAAGGTTCACAGGTTGAGCATACTGTCAAAGTCCTTAATCAGGCAGATGAGTATTTGAAAAAACGCAAAGAAATTAAGCATACTGTTCAATTTATCGGAGGTGGACAGGTCCGGTTTTTATTGGTTTATCCGACGGAAATGGCGACTCGTTCTTTTGGACAGATATTAGTTAAGGTGGATGATTTTAAAAGTATTGATAAAACGATCGGCGAAGTTCAAAACAATTTGTCTGAACTGTTTCCGGACGTGACGGTCATTACAAAAAAATTCCTATTAGGTCCTGGCGAAGGTGGAAAGATACAATTACGTATTAATGGGCCTAATGTGGATGAGGTTAGAAAGTTGGCCGAAAAAGCTAGAGCTATTATTAATGAAGATGGCGGCGCCAAAGGAGTTTATGACATTTGGGGAGAAAAAGTCAAAGTCATTCGTCCTTTAGTTGCAGAAGCTCAGGCTCGGCGTTTAGGAATTGATAGGCCAGATATTGCCAAGACCATCGAGGCCGCTTTCCAAGGTACACAAGTTGGCGTTTACCGCGAAAACGACAAGTTGATTAGTATTGTTGCCCGTGCTCCGGAAAGTGAACGGCTTAATCTTGACAACTTAAACCGACTTGAGATTTGGAGTCCGGCTCAGCAAAAAATGATTCCGATGGCGCAGATTGTTTCTGGTTTTAGCACGACTTATGAGGATGCCAACCTTTGGAGACGCAACCGTAAATATATGCTTAGAATTAACGCGGATCCGGTTTCTGGATTGCCCAGCATTTTGTTTAGCCGCATCAAGGCCAAGATAGAAAAAGCGCTTAATGCGGACACTGCGTTAATTACTGGGAAAGAAGTTGATCCCAAAAAATGGAACGCAAAGACGATTCCTCTCTATTACAAGAATGAATATTCGATCAAGGGTATGCCGGGTTATAGTTTTGGGTGGGGCGGTGAGGGCGAGGATTCTGCTAAAGCCAATTCCCGCTTGGCAGAAAATATTCCGAAATTTTTTATTATAATGGTTTTAATTGTTATTTTTCTTTTTAATAATCTTCTCGAGCCTTTGGCGATTTGGTTAACCGTGCCGTTGGCTGTTATCGGTGTCACCGCTGGGCTTATGATGTTCGGGCAGTCTTTTGGGTTTATGCCTCTTCTGGGTTTATTGAGCCTTTCGGGGATGTTGATCAAAAATGCTATCGTTCTCATTGATGAGATTAATGCTCAGGTTGCCGCTGGTAAGCCGCCTTACGATGCGGTTGTGATTTCAGGTGTCAGCCGTATGCGGCCGGTTATGATGGCGGCAGTGACGACGATCTTTGGAATGATTCCCTTGCTGGGTGATGCTTTTTTTGTTTCAATGGCGGTGACCATTATGTTTGGGCTTGGCTTTGCGACATTGTTGACTTTGGTTTTTGTTCCCGTGCTTTATACAATATTTTATAAGGTTCCGGTTAATGCAAAATAAAAATTTTTAAGCAGTGACAACATTACTTATTTAATAGGAGGTTCCAATGACGATTCCTGAAATTTTTAGGCATACGCGCGTGCTCGAGATTATTGGTGACGTGATTGTAGTGAAAGCTGACAATGTGGCGTTAGGTGATCTTGCCGTTGTTGATAATACTGACGGAGAATCATCTTTTGCGCGCGTTGTCCAATTAAATCGCGACCGCGTTAGTCTTCAGGTTTTTTCAGGCGGCAAAGGGATTTCTACCGATGCGGGGGTTCGCTTTCTTGGGCATCCTTTTGAAGCGACATATTCTCCCAATATTTTAGGCAGAATTTTTGGCGGATCAGGAAGTCCGATTGATGGTGGACCGGATATTTCTAATGATCCTAAGATCCATGTTGCTGGGCCAACTGTCAATCCGATGATGCGTGTTATGCCGTCAAAGATGATTGAAACAAATGTGCCGATGATTGATCTTTTTAATTGTCTTGTTGAGAGTCAGAAAATACCGATTTTTTCTGTTTCAGGGGAACCGTTTAATGAACTTTTAGCCCGCATTGGATTTCAAGCGGATGCTGAAATTGTTGTTTTTGGCGGGATGGGGCTTATTTTTGACGATTTTCATTTTTTTAAAAAGGCTTTTGAGGATCATGGCGTTCTTCATCGTACGGTGATGTTTGTTAATTTGGCTTCGGATCCGATTGTTGAAAGAATGTTGGTTCCTGATATGGCATTGGCAGTTGCCGAAAAATTTGCTGTTGAGGAAAAAAAGCGTGTTCTGGTTCTTTTGACCGACATGACCTCTTATGCTGATGCGATGAAGGAAATTGGCATTTCTCTCGAGCGTATTCCGGCGACCCGCGGGTATATGGGAGATCTTTATACGCAGCTGGCTTCCCGGTATGAAAAGGCTTGTGATTATAAAGGAGCGGGTTCTGTGACGATCCTTTCAGTAACGACCATGCCCGGCAATGATGTGACCCATCCGGTTCCGGATAATACCGGTTATATAACCGAAGGGCAATTTTATTTGCATGATAAGATCATTGATCCTTTCGGATCTTTGTCCCGTCTTAAACAGCATGTTATTGGAAAAGTCACTCGTGAGGATCACTCGCAGATTATGAATGCCATGATACGGTTTTATGCGGGTGCTAAAGAAGCTGAAAAAAAGAAGGCAATGGCTTTTGAGCTTTCGGCATTCGATGAAAAATTGTTAAAATACGGTTCACTGTTTAAGAGCCGATTCATGGATATTCATGTGTCAATACCGTTAAACGAAGCGCTGGATCTTTGTTGGAAGACTTTGGCCGAATGTTTTGATTCAAAGGAATTGCTGATTAAGCAGAATCTTGTCGATAAATATTATCCGAAGAAAGAAACTGCTGGCGCTGTTGAGGTTGTTGCTCAAAAATAATAAGCATATGGCAAAGATTTCATTTAGTAAAAGTTCTCTACAAAAAGTCCGTGAGCAAATGAAGCTCTATAAAGGACTTTTGCCGTCATTGGATCTTAAGCGTCAACAGCTCACTGGCGAGTTGGCCAAGGCCAAAATCAAATACGAAAAATCAACTACAGCGGTCAAGGCTTTGATGGAGGATGTCGGTAAAAAACTTCCTATGATAGCTAATCCCGAAATCAATCTTTCAGGATTGGTCACAGTTAAGGAAGTTAAATCGCGTGAAGACAATATCGTCGGAATCAGAATTCCTGTTGTTGATGAAGTGATTTGTGAAGTCGCCCCGTATTCGATGCTTGTTCGGCGCCATTGGGTTGATGATGTGGTTGAAAAATTAAAGCAAATGGCGATGTTAAAAGCTCAGCAAGAGGCTTCAAAGATTCAGGTTGAGCGTTTGGAAGTGGGATTACGCCGTATTACTCAGAAGGTCAATCTTTTTGAAAAAATTTTGATTCCTGAATGTAAAGAAACTATTTCACGTATACAGATATTTTTAGGTGATGCTGAACGTTCGGCGGTTGTTCGTTCTAAGATTTCGAAACAAAAAAATCAGGCCGCTCTAGTAGAAGAGAGTGTTTAAAATCGTCTGATTGATATTGAAGCAAACGTTTTAAATTTCAGGAGGCTGTCAATGTCGCCAAAGATTTTATCTGTTGCGCCTAAAGAAAAAAGTGTTTCTGTTGAAAAAAAAGCAACCCCATCACTGGCATTAAAAATCCAGCCTGCCGCGACTGCCGCATCCATTAAGCAAGCAATTGAGAATCATTTGCTTTCCACATTAGGGCGTACTGTTGAACTTGCGACGGTTAATGATTGGTATTTAGCACTAGCTTATAGCAGCCGCGATTTGATGATGGAAAGATGGAGTAAAACTTTAAAGCGTCTTTCCGATGACAAAAAAGTAAAAGTCGTCAGTTATCTTTCTGCCGAATTTTTGATGGGCCCGCATCTTGGGAATGCTCTTATTAATCTGGGAATTTATGATGCAGCCAAAGAGGCTGTTGAGTTATTTAAGGATAAATATAAGATTGATTTGGATACGCTTTTAAAACAGGAAGAAGAACCCGGTTTGGGTAATGGCGGGCTTGGGCGTTTGGCCGCTTGTTATATGGACTCGCTTTCGACGCTGCAAATCCTTGCGATGGGCTATGGCATTCGTTACGAATTTGGGATATTTGATCAGGAAATAAAAGATGGCTGGCAGGTTGAAAAAACTGATAAATGGTTGCGGTTGGGAAATCCTTGGGAATTTGCAAGGCCAGAAATTTGTTATGAAGTTAAGTTAGGTGGGCATACGCAAATTGAAAAAGATGAAAAGGGCCACGATCGTGTTCGTTGGATTCCTAATCGGATAATTAAGGGTAATGCTTACGATACGCCGGTGCCAAGTTATGGCGGGGACATGGTTAATATTTTACGCTTATGGAGCGCGCAGGCGGTTGAGTCTTTTAATTTTGAAGCATTCAATACCGGCGATTATTATAAAGCTGTCGATGAAAAGATCGTTTCCGAAACAATTTCAAAAGTTTTATATCCCAACGATGAGCCCGAAGTTGGCAAAAAACTGCGTTTGGCCCAGCAATATTTCTTTGTTTCTTGTTCTATCCAGGACATGCTGCGGATGCTTCGTCTGCGCGGGCTTTCTTTAGACCGTTTCCATGAAACTTTTGCGATTCAGCTTAATGACACTCATCCGTCCATCGGCGTTGCGGAATTGATGCGTATTCTTGTCGATGAAGAACAGCTAGACTGGGACGTGGCATGGAAAATAACGTGTGCCAGCTTTGCTTACACAAATCACACTTTATTATCTGAAGCTTTAGAAAAATGGTCTGTGCCGCTATTTCAATCTTTGCTCCCAAGACATTTGGAAATTATTTATGAGATCAACCGACGCTTTTTAACTGAAGTCCAAGCCAAATTTCCAGAGGATCAAGCAATAGTCTCGCGTTTATCGCTGATTGATGAAACTCAACCTAAGTTTGTCCGTATGGCTCACCTTGCCTCGGCGGGGAGTCATGCGATCAATGGTGTTGCCGCACTTCACAGTGAATTGCTCAAAAAAACCGTATTAGCTGATTTTTATAAAATTTATCCGCAGCGGTTTCTTAATATCACCAATGGCGTGACATTGCGTCGGTGGATGGCTTTGAGCAATCCTAGTCTGACGGCGCTTATTACGGATGCAATCGGCGACGGATGGCTCATTCGTTGGGAGGACTTGCGTAAACTTGAACGCTTTGCCGACGATGCTTCTTTTAGTCAGCGCTGGATGAAAATTAAATTAGAAAATAAAAGCCGTTTGGGAAATTTGATTAAGCATAAAACCGGGCTTACGATTGACCCAACAACACTTTTTGATGTTCAGGTCAAACGAATTCATGAATACAAGCGACAGCATCTTAACGCGCTGCATGTGATTGCTTTGTACAATCGTTTGAAACGTGATCCTCAGTCCGTTAAAACTCCCAGAACAGTCATCTTTGGCGGTAAAGCGGCTCCTGGATATTTTATGGCTAAACGTATGATCAAATTGATTACATCGATTGCGGACGTTGTCAATAATGACCGATCGATAAATGGAAAGCTTAAGGTTGTTTATTTCCCGGATTTTAATGTTACGAATGGTCAGGTAATTTATCCGGGAGCGGAACTTTCTGAACAAATTTCGACGGCTGGTAAGGAAGCTTCGGGAACTGGGAATATGAAGTTTGCGCTTAACGGTGCTATGACGATCGGAACTCTTGATGGCGCTAATGTCGAAATTATGGAAGAAGTTGGAAAAGAAAACTTCTTTCTCTTTGGTTTGACTGTGCAAGAAGTGGAGCGTCTTAAATCCTCGGGGTATCGTCCGGGGGATTATATCAATGCCAATGATCAATTAAAAGAAGCCGTTGAACAGATTCGTTGTGGATTTTTCTCTAAAGGGGACCGCGAAGTTTTTGGTTCTTTAGTCAATTCACTTTCGTCGCATGATGAGTATCTTGTTTGTGCCGATTTTTCTTCTTATTTTGCATGTCAGGAGAAAGTTTCTGGGGCTTATCAAGATCAAAAAAAGTGGGCCAAGATGTCTATTTTAAATGTCGCGCGCAGTGGAAAGTTCTCATCAGATCGTTCGATCAGTGAGTATGCGCAAAAGATTTGGAATGTCAAGCCAGTTCAGAACCAAAGAGCATCGTTATGATAACAGTTAGTGTTTACGATACAAAAACTTACGATAGGGATTCGCTTGAGAGTGCGGCTTTAAATTCAGAGATTGAGTGGCGTTTTTTGGATTTTCGTTTGACGCCCGAAACGGCTTTGTCGGCGCAAGGGTCTCAAGTCGTTTGCGTTTTTGTGAATGATAAAGTAGACCGCTCTTGTCTTGAAATTTTGGCTAAGTGTGGTGTTAAGCTTGTCGTTTTGCGCTGCACAGGATTTAATAATGTTGATATCGGCGCGGCCAAAGAATTGCAGATTGCCGTCACAAGGGCTACCGAATATTCACCCTATGCTGTTGCCGAACACGCCGTCGCACTTTTATTGACACTTAATCGAAAAATTCATAAGGCTTACAACCGTGTCCGGGATCAGAATTTTTCTCTCAATGGCCTTGTCGGAATGGATTTGCATGGCAAGACTGCGGGCATTTTGGGGACAGGAAGAATCGGGCGTATTACCGCCGAGATCCTTAAAGGATTTGGTATGAAATTGCTTGTTTTTGATGTATTTAAGCAGGAAGATTGGGCAAAAAAATGCGGGGCAGAATATGTTGACGCTAAAACATTGGCCCGAGAAAGCGATGTCGTGTCTTTGCATCTTCCTTTAACTACTGAGACAAAATTCGTTGTTCGTCGGGAAACAATCGACTTGATGAAGCCCGGCGCGATTCTTATTAATGTCAGTCGCGGAAAGTTGGTTGATACGGCGGCTTTAATTGATGCGCTTAAAACAGGAAAGTTGGGTGGGGTTGCTCTGGATGTGTATGAAGAAGAAGAAGGGGTTTTCTTTGAAGACCTTTCAGGTTTGGTTTTGCAGGATGATGAATTGTCGCGTTTGCTTACATTTCCTAATGTTATTGTTACCTCGCATCAGGCATTTTTAACGGCGGAAGCTTTAGCTGATATTTCGCGCATGACGGTGACTAATATTGTGAATTTAACGCAGGGTCAGCCTTTTATTAAAGGAACAGTGTTGGAATGATTCGATTTTTAGAAAGAACAAGAGGATAAAATGTCGCAGTTGGCTAATCATAAAACAAAGATCGTGGCCACTATCGGGCCGGCTTCCAATTCGTCTGAGATGATTAAACAGCTTATTTTAGCGGGCGTTAATGTTGCGCGACTTAATTTTTCGCATGGTCAATTCGATGCGCATGCTGAAACGATCACTCTTATTCGAGCGGCAGAACTTGCCACGGGTAAGCGTATCGCTATTATGGCAGATCTTCCGGGTCCTAAAATGCGAATTGGAGAGATTGACACTAAATCGATTGATTTGGAAAGTGGCTCGACGTTTATATTAACGACAGAAGATATTGTGGGTAACAGTCAGCGTGTTTCTGTCTCTTTTAAAACTTTGCCGCAAGTTGTCAAGCCCGGCGACAAACTTTATCTTAACGATGGTTTGGTTCATTTGCAGGTTAATCGAATCGACGGTCAAGAAGTTATTTGCACGGTTTTAGTTGGTGGAGAACTTCGTTCTCGAAAAGGACTTAGTCTTCCCGGGATTAATTTGGGGATCAGTGCATTTACCGATCATGATAGGGACTGTCTTGTTTTTGCTCTAGAGCATGGCGTTGATGCTGTCAGTCAATCTTTTGTCGAGAGAGCTGCGGATATTCAAGCTGTGCGAGAAGTGGCTCATGCGATCGGCAAAAATGTCATGATCATTGCCAAAATCGAACGGGCAGGGGCATTGAATCATATTGATGAGATTCTTAGTGCCGCGGATGGGATTATGGTGGCTCGTGGGGATTTAGGCGTTGAGGTTCCTATTCAAGAAATTGCGGTGATACAAAAGCGCTTGATTCTCAAATGCAATCAAAGCGGCAAGCCGGTTATTGTGGCCACACAAATGTTGGAATCGATGGTGTCCAGCCGTTTACCCACGCGTGCGGAAGCCACGGATGTTGCCAACGCGATTTTAGACGGAACGGATTGCGTTATGCTTTCGGCAGAGTCGGCGATTGGGAAGTATCCGAAAGAAGCCGTTATGATGCTAGGTGAAATTGCGTCATTTACTGAAAATCACCGTTCAGTCGATCCTTTACGAGATGTTAAAAATGATGGTCAGCCGCAAAAGTCTTTTAAAGTTGCTGAAGCGATTGCTTCTGTTGTTCAAAAGGCATTGCAAACGGCGCCGTTCTCTGCTGTTTTTGTGCCGACACAAAATGGGGACACCGCGCGGATGATTTCGCGTCTTAAATCTTCGGTTTGGATCATCGCTTTTTCGACAAGATCTGTGGTGTGTCAAATGTTGCATTTTTCTTATGGTGTTAATCCTGTTGAAGTCGAAAGCTTCCCCGAAAATGTTTCGGATTTTGTTTTGTCTTGGATGAAAAAAGCGCAAATGACAGGCGATGGGGTTATTTTGGTATCGGGACCTTCGGATATTCGTCCCGATGAAGATTATAGTCTCAAATTCTTGCGAACGCATCCTAGATCAGAGAAAGTTCGTAAAAATGATTTTGATGCTGCTCACCACAGGTGAGAGATTAATTTTGGAAAGGTAAAATGGTTATGCGCATTTGTCCCGGATCAGCGTATCCTTTGGGTGCCACTTGGAATGGGCAAGGTGTCAATTTTGCCTTATTCTCTGGGAATGCGACAAAAGTCGAACTGTGCCTTTTTGATTCCGACGGCAATACGGTCAAAGAAACACAACGTATTGAGATTAAGGAAAATACCAATCAGGTCTGGCATTGTTATATCCCTCAGGTCAAAGTTGGGCAACTTTATGGATATCGTGTCCATGGTCCTTATGAGCCGCAGAAAGGACATAGGTTTAATCCCAATAAAATTTTATTGGATCCATATGCCAAATCTATTGGTCGTCCATTAACTTGGGATGCCTCACTTTTTGGTTATCATGCGGATTCAAACCGTGATGATCTTTCTTTTAATGAGCAAGATAATTCGGCTTTTGCCCCATTGGCTCGTGTTATTGAAAATGATTTTGACTGGGGCCAAGATCGCTTACTTAACATTCCTTGGCATAAAACTGTGATTTATGAAATGCATGTTAAAGGTTTTACTATGCGCCATCCGCAGGTTGTGCAAAAGCTCCGTGGAACATATGCGGGATTGGCGACACCGCCAGCCATTAAACATTTGAAAGACTTAGGGATAACCGCTGTTGAACTTTTGCCGGTTCATTTTTCGATTGATGACTATTTTCTTATTGAAAAAAATCTTGTGAATTATTGGGGGTATAACACTTTAGGTTTTTTTGCGCCGCATTTTCGTTATTCAGCTTGTGGATCGCAAGGGGCTGTTAATGAATTTAAATCCATGGTAAAAACTCTTCATGCCAATGGTCTTGAAGTGATTCTTGATGTTGTGTACAACCATACAGCGGAAGGCAATCAGTTTGGGCCGACTTTATCTATGCGAGGCATTGATAATACGGCTTATTACAGGGTTGCGCAAGATGGGCGGTCGTATGTCGATTTTACGGGGTGCGGTAATTCACTGAATGTTCAGCATCCGCGTGTTTTGCAACTTATTATGGATAGTTTGCGTTATTGGGTTACTCAAATGCACGTCGATGGATTTCGTTTTGACCTTGCCAGTACTTTAGCTCGAGAACTTTATGATGTTGATAAATTAGGGGCTTTTTTTGATATTATTCACCAAGATCCGATTCTTTCTCAAGTTAAGCTGATCGCCGAGCCATGGGATCTTGGCGCTGGTGGCTATCAGGTCGGAAATTTTCCGGCTGGCTGGGCCGAGTGGAATGGAAAATACCGTGATTGCATTCGAAAATTTTGGAAGGGTGATGGCGGCACTGTTGGAGAATTTGCCAGTCGGTTTTCGGGTTCCAGTGACCTTTATGCTTGGAATGGGAGAAAGCCCTACGCGAGTATCAATTTTTTGACAGCGCATGATGGTTTTACTTTAAATGATTTGGTCAGTTATAATCAAAAACACAATGAAGCCAATGGAGAGAATAATCGTGATGGCACGGATGGAAACCTTTCTTGGAATTGTGGAGCAGAGGGTGAGACTTCGGATGAATTGATCAATAAATTGCGCGTGCAACAAAGGAAAAATTTTCTTTTGACATTGCTTTTTTCTCAGGGAATTCCGATGGTGCTAGCGGGCGATGAGTTTGGCCAAACACAAAAAGGTAATAATAATACGTACTGTCAGGACAATGAACTAACGTGGCTAAATTGGGATTTGACGGCGGATCAGCGTGATTTTATGGAATTTGTTTGTCAGATTATAGCGCTTAGGCAAGAGCAACCAGTTTTCCATCGACGCACTTTTTTTCATGGCCGGCCGCTTTATGGGAATGATGTTAAAGATATTTATTGGCTGATGCCACAGGGAACGGAAATGACCGAAAACGACTGGCGAGCAGATCATGTCCGTTGCTTGGGGGTTGGTTTGGTGGGCAATCAAATCGATGAAGTTGATGAAGCCGGGGAACCCGTTAAAGGCGATTCATTTTTAATTCTTTTTAATGCAAGTCATGAGCCTGTAAAATTTAAATTAGGTCAAAGGGCCAGAGAATTTAAATGGGAACTTATCTGTAATTCCGTCGATGGAAAAGCTCATCCTCAGAATATTGGCGAAGTAGAGCAGTTGCCTTTGAGTGCAAGGTCTATGGTCGTTTTGCGTGTTATCGATGCAGGGGAATATAAACTTTAGAACTGTATTAATAATTATTTGATCAACCGATGTTTCAGTTAGAAGTGAGTGCCTATGAGCATACTTCCTTTAAGTAAAATTATCTGGTGCGGATTGTCGAGAGATAAGGAAAAGACTCTTGAAGTTTTGCAATCCATGGGTTGCCTGCAAATTATTCCGGTAGCTCGCGAAGCGGCGTTAAGAGAAGTCGCCGGGCCTACTGTGCAGGCGCACGATGTGTTGCATTTTCTTGAAGATACTCCTCTTAAGCCGCGGCAAGTCAATGATCTTGAAAAATTTGATGCTATTGCTATTGAGAAAGAGGCGCTTGAGTTGCGAGAGACGATAGACCGTCGCAATGAAGAAAAGGATTTTCTTGTCAGCCGCATTGAGGCGCTTAAGCCTTGGGGGTCTTTTGTGTTTGCCCCGCTTGAAGAGATGAATGGTTTACGGTTTTGGTTTTATGTGGTTCCCAATAAGGACATTAAGGCTGTTTTTTCGCGTCCCGGTGTATGGAAAATTATTAAAAAAGATGATCGTTTCACTTATGTTGTCGTCGTTGCAAAAGATGAACCGCAGGATATGCCGGTCGAAAGAGTTCATACGGGTTCGAAATCTTTATCTGAATTAGAAAATCGGCTTGATGAGGTTGAAGAAGAATTGTATGACTTAAGCGATAAAAGGCGTAAGCTCAGTCGCTGGGGCAAGCTTTATCATCATAATATTTTTCTGCTTGAAAATCAGGCGCTGCGCACCGAAGTAGGTCAACAGACGCTCGATCGAGAACAATTATTTGCTCTGCAAGCTTGGGTGCCCAAAAAAAATCTTGAAGCTTTACGTCAATCCGCCAAGGATTTTCATGCGGCTTTATCTGAGCGCGAGCCGGATGCGAATGAAGCTGTTCCGACACTTCTTGAAAATTCTCCGCTTCTAGCCGGTGGTGCCGATTTGGTCACGTTTTATATGACACCGGGTTATCGGATGTGGGATCCGTCGGCAGTCGTTTTTATTTCGTTTGTTATTTTCTTTGCGATGATCTTGTCAGACGCTGGTTATGCATTGCTCATGTCGATTTTTTTGGCTTTGAAATGGAAAAAGATGAGTCAGAACGAAGGCGGCAAACGGATGCGCAATTTGCTGGCCGCGATTTTGGGGGCCTCGGTTGTCTGGGGAATTATGGTGGGAAGTTATTTTGGCGTTGAACCGGCTGTGGGATCGTTTTTAAGAAATTTCAAAATTCTTGATATGAATAATTCATCGATGATGATGCTTATTTCTTTATCGATTGGTGTTTTTCATCTTTCTCTGGCGAATATTGCGGATGCGTGGCGCAAACGCAAGTCCACTGAAGCTTTTGTCCCGTTAGGATGGCTGGCCATTATTGTGGGCGGATTTGTTATGGCTTTAGGATCGAAAGATCCCTCAACGGCAATGATTAAAATGATTGGAATTTGGACCGCAGCAGCAGGCGCTTTGATGCTTACTTTTTTCGCGTCCCCGAACAAGAATATTTTTAAACGAATCTTTGGGGGGATTTCTTCTTTGACTCGTTTAAGCTCAGCTTTCGGCGATGTTTTAAGTTATTTAAGACTTTTTGCTTTAGGTTTGGCTGGCGCTTCGTTGGGGGCAACGTTTAATAGTTTGGCCAAACAGTCTATGGATGGAGTTCCCGGAATTGGGGGGATTATTTTTGGTGTATTGATTCTTCTTTTTGGTCATGTGATGAATCTTATTTTGTCGATTATGAGTTGTGTTGTACACGGTTTGCGTTTAAATGTGATTGAATTTTTTAACTGGAGCATGTATGAAGACGGACGGCCATTTCGGCCTTTCGAAATTAAAGGAGGTGTACCTTGGAACAAATAATTATAACATTAGGGTGGATCGGAGTTTATGCACCGCTGGCACTGGGAGCTATCGGTAGTTGTATCGGTTGCGCAAGCGCCGGTGCTGCTGCGTGTGGTGCGCTGGTGGATACCGATTCAGGACACGGTCGCTATATTGGCGTTTCCGCTATGCCTTCATCGCAGACGATTTATGGAATCGTCATTATGTTGGCTTTGAACAGGCCGATGGATGCCAATGTTGCGCCGGGTATTTTTGCGATTGGTTTGCTTTGTGGCTTAGGGCTTATGATTAGCGCTATTCGGCAAGGTGCTTGTTGCGCGGCGGCTATTAATGCTTCAAAAAATAAGCCAGAAATTTTTGGTATTTCATTGGCACCGGCCGCGATTATCGAGGGTTTTTCGGTTTTCGTGTTTGTCTTTGCCCTTATTCTTATGGGTTCATTAGGAGGTAAATAATCATGGCGGAAACGACACAAACAATATCCGGAGTTCAGGAACTTATTGATCAGATCCGCAATGATGGGATTGCGGCGGTTAAAGAGGAAGCGCAAAAGATGATTCTTAAGGCCAAAGAAGATGCCGCAATTATCGTTGCAAAAGCGAAGGCAGAAGCAAAAGCCGAAAAGGACAAATCAGATAATCAGATTGCGGCAGAGAAAGCCGCTTCTCTGGAAGCTTTGAAATTAGCTGCCCGTGATTCGGTTCTTCGATTGGGTAAAGAAGTCAGGACGGCTTTTGAATCGCATGTTCGTCGGCTCGTTGCCGCAGAACTAAAGGATACTAATGTTTTGCATGAGATGATTATTGCAATCGCAGGAAAAAGCGGATCCCAAATCCCAGTAAAACAAGACATTGAGATGCTGTTATCCGCAGGACTGTTGTCAACGCAGGAAACAAAGGAACAACCTGATGTCGCAGAAGATCGCATTAAAGGTTTTATTTTAAAAATTACGCGTGATATGTTGCGGGAAGGAATTGAATTTAAGTCTAGCCCGGGAGCAAGTGCTGGTATACGCGTTAAGCTTAAGAATGAAGACCTTGAGATCGATCTTACAGAGAAAGCCTTAACTGATCTTTTAGTTCAACATTTGCTTCCTCGATACAGACAAATTGTTCGGGAATAGGAATAAAAACACCCTATGGCCAACATATATTATTATACTTTGGTAACGAGTCTTCCTGTTTTGCCGCACTTTGATCGCGCCGAGCGGTTGCCTATTACACGGGAAAAACTTGTCCTGCGTCTGGGAATGTTAGAATCCGAAGATGCTCAATTACTTAAAAGCATTGAATCATTTCTTTTTTGGAGAGGGCAAGCTAAAAAAGAAAATGACGCAGAGTTGGTTAAACAATATAGACTGTTGACAGAATTGCCTATGCCGGATGAGTTGAAAGATTTTATACTTTTTAGGATTTCGGAGCGGACGATCATGGTTGGTTTAAGGAGAAAATTTCGCGGTTTGCCGGCGCCAGCCGCTGGTCAAGCTTGGGGCTTAGGGCGATTTGTCGGACATATTGAAAAGAATTGGGATGATCCGGATTTCCGTCTGGCTGGAGTTTATCCGTGGATTCCTAAGGTTCGAGAACTTCTTCATGCTGGAGAAACGCTGGAGTTAGAACGGCTTATTTTAAATCAAACGTGGAAACGAATTGATCAATTTTCTGCCGGAAAAGAATTTATGTTCGAATCTATCGTGGCGTATGTTTTTAAATGGAACATTTTGCAATATTGGTTGGGATTTAATCCAGAAGAGGCACGGAAACGTTTTGAAACGTTAGTAGGGGAGGTTTATGATGAAAATGCAAAGTTTATCAAATTCTGAAGAAAAAGCCGGCAAGATCATAGGCAAGATCGTAGAGGTGCGCGAAAGCCTTGTGACCATCGAAGTGTTGGATGGTGCGATCCGAAAAAATGAGGTTGGCTTTATTTGTATGGGTCAAGAACGTTTGCGGGCCGAAGTTCTTCGGATTCGCGGGCGAACTGCGGACATGCAGGTTTTTGAAGACACCAGCGGAGTTAAGGTCGGGGATAGCGTTGAAATGTCCGGGCAGATGCTTTCGGTTAACTTGGGGCCTGGCCTTTTGGGCGGGGTTTTTGACGGTTTGGGAAATCCGCTGTCGGTTTTTGCCGAAAAGTATGGTTTTTTCCTTCCTCGCGGCAAAGACATTAATCCACTGAATACCGAAAAAAAATGGGAATTTACTCCGGCGGTTGCAGTGGGCGCTAAACTTGTCGCCGGTCAGATAATTGGCACGACTCCCGAAGGTCACTTTACAAATAAGATCATGGTTCCTTTTCATATCAAAGAGGAAGTTGAGGTCGTTTCAATACAAAAAGGAAATTTTTCCGTTGAAGAAACAGTGGCTGTTGTTCGTACTGCCGATGGTAAGACAATAAATCTTAAAATGGCTCAGCCTTGGGCAGTGCGACGTCCGATTCCGCAGGTTATGCTCAAGAACCGGACGGCAGAACGGCTTTATCCGAGTGAACCTTTAACGACAACAATTAGAATCATTGATTCGTTTTTTCCAATTGCCAGAGGTGGTACGGCCTGTATTCCCGGTCCGTTCGGTGCTGGAAAGACGGTTTTGCAGAGCTTGATTGCGCGTTATGCAACGGTTGACATTGTCATCATTGTTGCCTGCGGCGAAAGAGCGGGCGAAGTTGTCGAAACAATCGCTGAATATCCTAATACCAAAGATCCTAAGACTGGTGGGTCATTGATGGATAGGACTATTATTATTTGTAATACGTCTTCCATGCCTGTGGCTGCACGCGAGTCATCTATTTATACGGGGATGACCATTGGTGAATATTATCGGCAAATGGGATATAACGTTTTGGTTATCGCGGATTCAACTTCGCGCTGGGCACAGGCTATGCGTGAAACCTCGGGCCGCATGGAAGAGATTCCCGGCGAGGAAGCATTTCCCGGGTATCTTGAGTCTGCAATTAAAAATGTGTATGAGCGGGCCGGCGTTCTGCGCTGCCCAGATGGATCAACAGGAAGTTTGACCATGATTGGAACCGTTTCTCCGGCGGGTGGTAATTTTGAAGAACCGGTCACCCAAGCAACACTTGCGACGGTAAAATCGTTTTTGGGGCTTTCTTATGCCCGTGCTTACAAGCGTTATTATCCTGCTATTGATCCTTTGATTTCCTGGTCGCGATATTTGGACCAACTCAAAGATTGGTTTAATCAAAATATCGATAAAAATTGGGTCTTGGATATTAAAGCGATGCAAAGTTTGATTGCGCAGGGAGAAAGTATTTACCAGATGATGCAAGTCACTGGCGAAGAGGGTGTTACGATTGAAGATTATATCCGTTGGCAAAAAGCGACTCTGTTTGACATGGTGTATCTTCAGCAGGATGCATTTGATGCGGTCGATATTTCCATGCCTCGTGAAAGACAGTTGGAAAGTTTTCGTTTGCTTAAAAGTTTGATTGACTGCGAATACAACTTCAAAAACAAAGATGAGGTACGGGAGTATTTCACGCTTTTAACCGGTGCTTACAAAAATCTCAACTATAGTCCGGCGGGTTCTCCGGATGCGGCTAAATATCAAAAAGAGATTGCGGATATGAGAGCAAAATATGCTTTAATCAAGACCGCTGCCTCGACTGAGGTTGAGCCTAAACCTGTGGAGGTTAAATGAAGACCAAAGAGTTGATTAAAAGAGCCAAAGTTTTTTGTAAGCCGTATCGGGTTACAAAAGGAAAGAAATTTCGACTTAAGGATATCGACCCGCAGGACATTCAGCATTTGAGTGATGCCGATAAACCGCGTTCCAAAGAAATTCTGCAGATGGGTGTAGAGGCGCTGGCTCAACTTCAAGAAGTATTATATGCCAATGGCAAATGGTCTGTTCTTTTGATCTTTCAGGCCATGGATTCCGCAGGAAAAGATGGCGCTATTAAGCACGTTATGTCGGGAGTCAATCCGCAGGGTTGTGAAGTCAGTTCTTTTAAGTCGCCAACCAGTGAAGATTTGGAACACGATTATCTTTGGCGCTGTTCTAAGAAGCTTCCGTCGAGAGGACGCATAGGGATTTTTAATCGTTCCTATTATGAGGAGCTTTTGGTGGTTCGTGTTCATCCGGAATATCTTCAAAAACAAAAAATCCCGGGTGATTTGATCACCAAAAATATCTGGGAAGAACGTTATCAGGATATTCGCAGCTATGAGCGTTATTTGTCTCGTAACGGGATTGCGATTTGCAAGTTTTATTTGCACCTTTCCAAGGAGGAACAAAAGAGACGATTCTTAGAGCGGTTGGATATTCAGGAGAAGAATTGGAAATTTTCTTCGGCTGACATGAATGAACGGGGCTATTGGGATGAATACATGCAAGCGTATGAGGACATGATTCGCGAAACGGCAACGCCGTATGCTCCATGGTACGTGGTTCCAGCCGACAATAAATGGTTTTCGCGTCTGGTGGTGGCCGCTGCGGTTGTTGATAAACTTTCGCGTTTGGGTTTACAGTTTCCTAAGGTTGATGCTAACAAGCTTAAAGAGTTAGTCGCGGCTAAAGACAAATTGGAGAGTGAAAAGTAAACCCTCATTTAAAAACTATGGAATCTTTAAATACTCAAATTCAAGTGTTGGGAACTCCAAGCATTAAGTCGCCACTGCGATTGGCCGCTGAATCTCGTGGCGACGGTAATATTTTTGTTTCTGATCAAGCGCGTGTGCGTTATGCGGTTGAGTCTGGTACGCGATCTGATTTACCTGCCGATATCTTTTTTGAAAAAGCTGGACCGCGCGAAAATATTTTTTTTGATCCCAAAGAAACCACCGCGGCGATTGTGACCTGCGGGGGAATTTGCCCAGGGCTTAATAATGTGATCCGTTCGGCGGTGAGGGAACTTTACTATAATTATGGCGTTAAAAATATCTGGGGCATTCGCTATGGATATGCGGGGCTCAATCCTCAACTTGGGTTTGCTCCCATGAGGTTGACTCCAGAAACGGTCGGTCACATCCATGAAAAAGGGGGAACTATTTTGGGTTCTTCTCGGGGACCGCAACCAGCTAATGTTATCGTTGATTATCTGGTTGAATTAAAAGTTAATATTTTTTTATGCGTTGGAGGTGATGGGACGCTGCGCGGTGCCAATGACGTTGCCGAGGAAATTGCAAGACGTAAATTACCGATTTCTGTTATTGGTGTTCCAAAAACCATTGATAACGATGTCATGTATATGACCCGTACTTTTGGATTGGCTACCGCCGCCGAAATTTCACGGCAGATTTTAAGTTGCGCCCATGTTGAAGCCGAAAACGCGTATAACGGTGTGGGACTTGTTAAATTGATGGGACGCGATGCGGGCTTTATTGCTGCGGTAGCAACTTTAGCTAGTCAGGAGGTTAATTTTTGTCTGATTCCCGAGATTCCTATAGTGCTGGAAGGCCCCAATGGATTTTTAGAAAATTTGCGCAAGCGACTTAATGAGACTCATCATGCGCTGGTGGTTGTCGCTGAAGGCGCAGGACAAGAGTTAATGAGCCAGTTGCCGGCACAAAAAGATAATTCCGGTAATAAACGTTATGGCGATATCGGTGTTTATCTTAAAGAACAGATTATTTCGTATTTTAAAAATATTAATGTACCTACCGAGGTCAAATATTTTGACCCGAGTTATTTTATCCGCAGTGTTCCCGCGAATGTCGATGATGCGATCCTTTGCGATCAGTTTGCACGCAATGCGATTCATGCGGCTATGGCCGGAAAGACCAAAATGGTCGTCAGTTTCCTCAATGGGACGTTTGCTAATATCCCGATTTCGATGGCTGTCAGTAAGAAAAAAAAGGTCGATACGAAAGGAATTTTGTGGATGGGTGTCCTTGCCTCGACTGGCCAGCCCTTAAGTTAGTCCTAACAAATTTACGATCTATTATAAGATAATTTGCGGCAAAAAATGGAGGGACGATGAAAAATTCAAAAATTCATAAAAGGATATTAGCCGTTATCTTAATCATGCTTTTGGCAGTTCCACCAGGGTCTTTTGCACAGGAGACTGTGCCTGCGGCTAGCACTAGCCAAGCTTCAGTATTTAAACAGGAAGATTTAGACCAACTATTGGCACCCATCGCACTTTATCCTGATTCTTTGGTTTCGCAGATTCTGATGGCGTCTACCTATCCGCTGGAAATTGTATCGGCTGACCGTTGGTTGAAAGCAACCGCAGAGCTTAGCAGCCAGGAGCAAGTCACAGCTCTTGAGGCGCAGGAATGGGATCCCAGTGTTAAGTCTTTGATAAATTTTCCGCAGGTTCTCGATATGATGAATGCTAAACTCGACTGGACACAAAAATTAGGCGATGCTTTTCTTGCCCAACAAAAAGATGTTATGGACACGATTCAAAAATTGCGTCAAAAAGCCCAAGAGCAAGGAAATCTTAAAACAACTCCAGAGCAGACCGTTATCGTTGAGCAGAACCCACAAGTCATCATTATCGAAGCGGCAAATCCTGAAGTTGTTTACGTGCCGGTGTATAATCCGACGGTAGTTTACGGAACTTGGTGGTATCCTTCATATCCTCCATATTATTACTATCCGCCAAGTTACCCATATGCATCAGCGGCTTTTACTTTTGCCGCCGGAGTTGCAGTGGGTGCCGCGTGGGGTTATGCTTGGGGAAATTGCAATTGGCATGGCGGGGATGTGGACATTGACGTTAATAGGAATACTAACATTAATAACAATATTGATCGAAGCAAGCATGCTTCACAATATAATCGATCAGGCGAGGCCGGCAAAGGTTCATGGAAGCATGATTCCAGCCATCGTAAGGGTGTTTCTTACAGGGATCAGGGCACTGCGCAGAAATATAACAGAGCATCAACTACAGATGCCGCAAAGTCACGTGAAGCTTATCGGGGCCGTGCCGAGCAGGGTCGACAAGATATCGCTCGTGGGGGCGCCGATCAGTTTAAAGGACGTCAGCCTTCAACGATGGATCAAAACAGGCTGTCTAGTCAAAGGCCATCAGCGGGAACCAGTGATTTAGCCAGTAGCCGTCCAAGTCAAAAACCATCTGCAGCAACTAATGATTTAAGCAATAACCGTTCAAGCCAAAGGTCAAACTCGTCATCAAATAATGCTTTTTCAGGGATAGATAACGGCAGTTCGACACGACAATCGAGCAACCGCGGTCAACAAAGTTTGAATAGTCGCTCAAGCGGCGGTTCGCGCAGTACTGGAGCACGTTCGGGTTCTGGGGGATCTCACAGTGGTGGTAGTCGTGGCGGTGGTGGACGTGGTGGTGGACGAAGATAAAAATTTCTTTGCAAAATTTTAAACATACTTATGAGGGGAAAAATATGATTTTTAAAAGTGAAAAAGGAGAGGCTCTCGTCGGGTTTTTCTTGAGGATAACCGCCATTTGCGCAGCCATGATGTTCACGGTATTTGTCTTAGTATCTTTCGCTGGTGAAACGCCACCAAAAATGTTTTCTTCTCCCCAGCAGGCGATCAATGCGGCGATCGACGCTGTGCGAAACAACAATCAGACAGAATTTATAAATATTTTTGGTTCTCAAGGGCAAGAATTGTTTGACTCCGGAGATGCCGTCAGCGACTTGCACGGACGTGAACGGTTTTTGAAGGCGTATGATGAAAAAAATAAACTTGTGGCGCAAGGTGACAACATGGTGCTGGAAATTGGTACAGAAGAATGGCCTTTCCCTATTCCACTGGTCAAAAGTGGAGAGACATGGTTTTTTGATACAGCCAAAGGTAAAGACGAACTTTTAAACCGTCGTGTAGGTCAAAATGAATTGGATACTATTCAGGTTTGTTTAGCGATCGTGGATGCCCAGCGCGAGTATGCCCTCAAAGACCGCGATGGCGACGCAACACCAGCTTATGCGGAAAAGTTTCGCAGTGATCCGGGGCAAAAAAACGGGCTTTATTGGGAAACGTTGGAGGGTGAACCTCAAAGCCCATTGGGGGAAGGCGTTGCTAAAGCCAGAGAGGAAGGTTATGCAAAAAATTCGCTTAGCGAAGAACCAGTGGCTTTTCACGGATATTTTTATCGGATGTTAAAAGCTCAAGGGGAAAATGCTCCCGGCGGCAAATATGATTATATTGTTAATGGCAAAATGATTGGCGGTTTTGCGGTTGTGGCTTATCCGGCGGACTATGGTAATTCCGGAGTCATGACGTTTATTGTTAATCATGACGGCATTGTTTATCAGAGTGATTTAGGGGAAGATACAGAAAATATTGCCAAAGAGATGAAAGAATTTAATCCGGGTGAAGGCTGGACCAAAGTTGAGGATTTCAAATCATGAATAATGAAGAAAAAAGATTACAGGAAGATAAGGACGGTTCGCTCGCATGGAAAAAATGGGGACCGTACTTAAGTGAGCGTCAGTGGGGAACTGTCCGCGAGGATTACAGTGAGGATGGCGATTCCTGGAAATATTTTACGCATGATCACAGCCGTTCGCGGGCTTATCGCTGGGGCGAAGATGGATTGGCTGGAATTAGCGACGATAAACAACGCCTTTGTTTTGCGCTGGCCATGTGGAATGGCAAAGACCCGATCCTCAAAGAACGCCTCTTTGGGCTGACCAATGGTGAAGGCAATCACGGCGAAGATGTGAAGGAGTATTATTTTTATTTGGATAATACCCCGACTCACAGTTATATGAAGTGGCTGTATAAATATCCGCAGAAGCCATTTCCTTATGACGATTTAGTCAGCACCAATGCCGCGCGTAATCGCAAAGAACCAGAATACGAACTTTTGGATACCGGAGCTTTTGCAGAGGATCGGTATTTTGATGTTTTTGTTGAGTATGCCAAGGCGCAAGCTGAAGATATGTTGATCAAAATCACCGTCCATAACCGCGGGCCTGAAAAATCGGATATTCATCTTCTTCCGACGCTGTGGTTTCGCAATACATGGTCTTGGGAAAAAGGGAATATTAAAAAACCATCGCTTAAGCAGATTCCCGGGGCAGAGGGTGTTAACATTGTAGAAGCCAATCACAATGAACTGGGCATTTTTTATTTATTTTCTAAAGGTTCGGATAAACTTTTATTTACTGAAAACGAGACTAATCAAGAGCGTATTTTTAAGAAGTCTAATTCAACTCCCTATGTTAAAGACAGTATTCATGATTATTTTATTAACGGAAAAAAAGAAAGTGTTAACCCTCAAAATTGCGGCACCAAGGTTGCGGCCAGCCATTTTTTAAGTCTTGAGCCGGGGGAGAGCAAAGTCGTAACTTTACGGCTTTGTCAAAATGCCGACAAAAAATTGACGCAAGCTTTTGGAAAAGATTTCGACGCTGTTTTTGAATCGCGCAAAGCCGACGCCGATGAGTTTTATTCTGCTGTTATTCCAGCTGATATTGGACCTGATAAAGCTAACGTGATGCGCCAGAGTTTTGCTGGGATGTTGTGGACAAAGCAGTATTATTATTTTGATGCTAATCGCTGGCTTGAAGAGCATGGCGCGGATCCGCTCAAAGCCGAGAGCCGTTTGGCTCGCAACAAAAATTGGTTTCATATGGTCAATGACCATGTGATTTCTATGCCGGACAAATGGGAATATCCGTGGTATGCATCGTGGGATTTAGCATTTCATGCTGTCGCTTTTGCTCCAATTGATTTGGATTTTGCAAAAAGTCAACTTTTGCTTGTCTTGTCCGAGCAATATATGCATCCTAATGGCCAGATTCCGGCTTATGAATGGAATTTTAATGATGTGAATCCTCCTGTCCATGCGTGGGCAACGCTGTTTATTTATCGCAGTGAGCAATCCATTAATGGAAAAGGCGATATGGATTTTCTCAAACGGGCTTTCGGAAAACTGCTCTTAAATTTTACCTGGTGGGTCAATCGTAAAGATCGGTTTAGTAAAAATGTTTTTGAAGGCGGGTTTTTGGGAATGGACAATATCGGTGTTTTTGATCGTAGCAGTCCTTTGCCAAAAGGCGGCTATATGGAACAGGCCGACGGAACCGCGTGGATGGTTCTTTTTAGTCAGAATCTTTTTGAAATAGCCATTGAGCTTTCTTCCGAAGACCCAGCACTCTATGAGGATTTTGCCATCAAATTTGCAGATCATTTCTTCTGGATTTCGGCTGGCTTAAATCGTTCTGGCAAGGACAGCATGTGGGATGAGAAAGATGGGTTTTATTATGATCTTTTACAGGTTCCCGGCGAGGATCCGATTTTGATGAAAGTGCGTTCTCTTGTTGGACTTTTGCCTTTGTGTGCCGTAACGTGTATTGATCAAAACAAAGTAAATGCTTTGCCTCGTCTACGTGCTCACATCGCAGAGCTTTTGGCTCGTTTTCCCGAAATTGCGTCAGTGATTTTCCCAACCGCACTTACGGATACGAATAAACAGCAAATGAGTTTGAGCTCGGTCATGAGCAAAGAAAAACTTCACAGGGTTTTAAAGACTCTTTTGGATGAATAAGAATTTTTAGGCCCTTACGGCATTCGCTCTTTGTCGCGTTTTCATGCCGAACATCCGTTCTCGATTAAATTTGGCGATCAGGAATATGGAGTCGGTTATCTTCCGGGTGATTCAGATTCCGGAATGTTTGGAGGCAATTCTAATTGGCGCGGGCCTGTGTGGATGCCGATGAATATTTTGCTCATTCGCGCGCTTTTAAATCTCTATAAATATTTTGGAGATGATCTTAAGGTTGAATTTCCGACGGGATCTGGCAAGATGATGACACTTTTTGAAGTCGCAGGCCAGATTGGGCAGAGGATTTGTGGGATTTTTCTTCAGGACTCTAAGGGGCAGCGTCCGGTTTATGGGACCGAACAAAAATTCCAAAAGGACCCTTACTGGAAAGACCATATCCTTTTTTACGAATATTTTCATGGTGATACAGGGGCCGGAATTGGCGCCAGTCATCAAACGGGTTGGACGGGGCTTGCTGGACTGCTTTTAAAAATAGTCGCGACTATTAAACCATCGGAGTTATTGCAAGAAGGCAAGAGTGCGTTCTTTAAGAATCTTGCGAAAAGTTCCTAAAGAGGGAGTCCCTATCAACACAGTCGTAAAAAAGTTAAGTGAATCCTTTTGGTTTTTAAATTATGACCGATCATTATTTCGGTTTGATTTAATTGCTGGGGTGACGGCTGCTGCCGTTGTTATTCCAAAAGCCATGGCTTATGCGGTTATCGCTGGTCTTCCGGTCGAAACAGGTTTGTATACAGCTTTTGTCCCCTTGGTTGTTTACGGAATATTAGGATCATCCAAACAGTTAAGCGTCAGTTCGACAACCGTTCTTGCAATTTTAACACAAGCCCAATTGGCAACCTTGCCGCCGGATATCGGCTCTGCAGGACAGATCGCCGCTGCGGCAACACTGGCTTTTCTCGTCGGGATTATTTTAGTTGGCGCGTCCGTGTTTCGCTTAGGGTTTTTAGGGTATTTTATTTCTTCGCCGGTCTTGACCGGTTTTAAGGCGGGCATAGCCACGGTTATTATCGTTGATCAAATCCCAAAGCTATTGGGAATTCATTTTCAAAAAGCTGGATTTTTTCGCGATATTTTTGCTATTTTTCAACATGCGCCGGATATTCGTTTTTTAACAGCGCTGGTCGGTATTGGGACAATTGCCTTGATGGTTGTTTTAAGACGGTTTTTTCCTAAATTTCCCGTTGTTTTGGCTGGCATGGTGGGTGCGATTGGCGTTTCGGCGGCATTTGGACTTAAAAGTGCCGGGGTTGACTGTGTTGGCCTCGTGCCGGGTGGGTTGCCTTTATTTTCTTTGCCTGATGTTTCGCTTATGCGACAATTTTTCCCCGGCGCTGTGGGGATTGCCTTGATGTCTTTTATTGAAACAGTGGCTTCCGGTAAATCTTTTTTAAAACCATCAGAAAACGCTCCCAATGCCAATCGCGATTTGTTGGCGACGGGCTTTGCTAACCTTTGCGGTGGATTTTTCCAAAATTTTCCCGGCGGCGGTGGCATGGCGCAAACGTCAACCAATGCCGTGGCCGGCGCGCGTTCGCAAGCTGCGGGTTTAGTGACGGCTGTGATTGCGCTCTTGGTGATGTTATTTCTAGCGCCAGTGTTGAGCTTTATTCCGCTTAGCGCTTTGGCAGCGGTTATTATTTTTGTTTCAGTGCCGATGTTTAGCATTAAAAGTTTTCGTACAATTTACACTGTACGCAAAACAGAATTTTTTTGGGCCAGTATTGCTACAGCGGGGGTTGTTCTGTTTGGGGTCATGGATGGCGTGCTTATTGCGGTCGTCGTTTCTGTTTTAACATTGATGTATAAAGCAAATCATCCGCCCGTGTATCTTTTGGGACGCAAAGCTGGCACGAATGTTTTTCGCTCTTTAGATGACCATCCTGAGGATATGACGTATCCGGGTTTAATTATTCTTCGGCTTGAAGGGACACTGACTTTTATGAGTGCGCCGCACGCTTTTGATCGGATGCGTGAACTGATTAATCAACATTCAGCGCGTGTTATCATTCTTGACCTCGACGCTGTCCCGGATATTGAATATACGGCTCTTGAGATGCTTGATCAGGGAGAAAAAAGACTTCGGGATCACGGTATTGATTTATGGTTTTGTGCGCTTAATCCGCGCGCGTTGGATGTTGTTCGACATTCAAATTTGGGGGAGAGGTTAATGCAAGGGCGTATGCATTTTGATGTTGAGATTGCTGTTCAAAAGTTTCTTGAAGAAAAAGCTTGTGTAAAAAACGATAGTAAAAAATAAAGATTGAAAGAATATGATTTGGGACAAAATTAAGAAATATCGAGTCGATTTCTTTTTATACGGGATCATTGGCATGCTTTTTATCAGCGCTTTTTTTCAACAGTACGCCGACCAACAAATGTTCCCTTTGACGGCCTGTCTTTATGCCCTTATCATTGTTTCTATTTTGAAGTTTTTCATTGAAAGTCGTAAAAAGTTTTTTCTTCTTGCGTGTTGTTACTTGGGGATTTGTACTCTCAATGTTATTGCTTTTTATTCTCGGTCTGTGTCGAGTCAATCGCTTGGTGTTTTTGTCAACGTAATGCATTGTCTGGTGCTTATTGTTTTGTTTCAAAAAATGCTTTCTATTTTATTAAAAGTCAAAGATGTGTCGTCGGATCATGTTAAGGCCGGCATTGGGATATATTTTTTGATGGGAATTCTTTGGGCCTTTCTTTATCAGATCATCTATTATTTTGATCCCAGCTCTTTTATTTTCAATAATCCAAACAGTAAGAATCTTTTTTATTTTAGCTATGTAACCCTGGCGACCTTAGGATACGGTGACATTATTCCTGCGACATCTGTCACAGAAATGCTGGCTGTTATGGAAGCGATGCTGGCTCAAATTTATATGGCGGTTTTTATCAGTCGATTGATAGGTTTTCGTATTGCCTATGAAATGGGTGTAAAGAGCAATGGATAAAAGTCAAAACAAAAAAATGGGCTGGAAAGAAAAATTTTATCGCGAAATGATGGAGTATTGGTTTAATGTTCTTTTTCTGACCATTTTTTTTAGCGTTTTTACGACGTATCGTAGATTGATTCTAGCGTATTATGAAATTGATTATGGTGATTACGGCAGTAGTTTGATTAAGGCGCTTATTCTAGCAAAAATTATGCTAGTCGGTGAAGCTTTGCATCTTGGCCGTAAATTCGAAGAACATCCGTTGATTATTCCAACGATCTATCGGGCATTTATCTTTACGGTTTTTGTTGCTTTCTTTACTATTATTGAGTCTTTAATTCGTAGTTTTTGGGGTGGGAAAGGCTTGCTCGAAGCGCTGGATCATCTTTTAACTGTTTTTAATTACGAATGGTTAGCACAGCTTTTTATTGTTTTTTTTGTTTTTATTCCTTTTTTTGGGATTAGAGAATTGGGAAATATTTTAGGGCCGGGGCAGATAGGCAAGATCTTCTTTTTTCAAAAAAGTGGACAGATCAAAAGTTTGGTGGTAAAAGGTCATCTGAAAGGGTCCCGTGAATGAAAAGTCAAAAGACACAAAGTTTTATTTCTCATGAGCCGCCGGATTTTTCACTGGTTTTGGGAGGACCTTTGTTTCAATTCTTTTTGCGTTCGCACCTGGCTACTCCGGCGTTGGAACTTTTGGGGCGCAGGATCGTTTTTTTAAGTATGTTTGCTTGGTTGCCGCGTTTGTTGCTTGCTTTCGCTGAGGGAAAACTTTGGGGAGGATGTGGCTTGCCGTTTCTTAAGGATATTGAAATGCAAGTGCGTTTTTTGATAACGTTGCCACTGCTTATTGTCGCTGAATTGGTTGTTCACCAGCGTATCCGATTGACGGTTGGAGAGTTTATTGATAGAGATATCGTCAGAAAAGATGTCCTGCCGAAATTTAAGGAGTTAATCGCTTCGGCATTGAAGTGGCGCAATTCGATGATAGCTGAACTAATGTTGTTGCTATTAGTCTTTGTCGGTGGACATTATCTTTGGAGCATGTTAAGCGGCATTCAAGAGATAGGAGCTGTTACGGGCACATGGTATTCGACGAGAATCGCAGATGGCACAAAACTTTCTTTAGCAGGGTATTGGTACATTTTTGTTAGTGGACCGATGTATCAGTTTCTTTTAATTCGTTGGTATTATCGGATGTTTATCTGGGCGCGGTTTCTCTTTCAGACGTCGCGACTTAAGCTTCATCTTATTCCAACACATCCTGATCGAGCCGCTGGATTGGGATTTTTGGGTCAAAGCAGTGCCGCTTTTGCACCGCTTTTGATGGCTCACGGGGCTTTGCTTGCGGGATTGTTTGCCAATCCGATTTTTTTTGCAGGAGCGAAATTAGTTGAATTTAAGGGAGAAGTTTTTGTGATGGTTTTATTTCTTCTTGTTTTGGTATTAGGGCCGCTTTTGTTTTTTTCACCGCTTATTGCGCGTGCTAAAAGGGCTGGTTTGCGTGAATACGGCATACTGGCCAGCAGGTACGTCAATGAATTTGACGTCAAATGGGTTCATAGTAGCACAACTGACACTGAACCATTTATTGGTAGTGCGGACATACAGTCATTGGCAGATTTAGGCAACAGTTATCAACTTATTCGGGATATCAAGCCTCTCCCTTTTGGTAGGGAGACGGTTGTTCAGCTTATTGGTGGTATTCTTATTCCAATATTACCTTTGGTCTTGACCATGATCCCCTTGGAAGTTCTGCTTAAGAAAATTCTTGGGGCGATTTTTTAACCCGGATTTTGTATTAGCCTCGCTTCTGCGAGGCCAAACAAAATCCGCCCAAAGGGCCGCATGTCTCGACTTCGGCGAGACGTGCTTAGGTTAATCCTTGTCCCGGCGGGACAACCGAAGGCAAATTTTGCATTTCACTTTTTTGTGCGCGACGGATCGTCGCGTAATGGGGTGTAATGCAAAATTTGGGTTTAATAACCAAATAAAAAAGGAGAACAATTAAAATAAAATATATTTAATACCCATCGTTTTCGTTCTTATTAGAACAATTGTAGTAACCGTAGTAAAACAATCGGATTAAAATAAGTCACCGCGTGTAGCGTGTGAAAGTTTTTGAAAATAAGAAAGGGAGTTATATGAAGAAAATTTTGTTTGCAGTATTAGCAATCATGTTAGTGGCTGGTAATGGGTATGCTCAAGAAGTAGAAGATATGCCTAAAGAATTTGGCGGTATGGTTGTCGGCGGGGTAAGTGCAAACTTTATTGTTGAAGCGATCAACGCCGAAACCCGTGAAGTTACTCTCAAAGATGAAGCTGGCGAAATTTCTGTTGTCAAATGCGGGCCGGAAGTCCGTAATTTTGCCCAGATTGCGACAGTTGTCCAGAAAATTGTGTCTGAGCTATTTTTCATGACGCGAATCTTTGGT
>CAZNNZ010000002.1:27285-40634 GCA_964574575.1 uncultured Planctomycetales bacterium | reverse complement strand
CATACGTCGCCTCATTATTATACTTTTCCATCCCGTCAGCCTGCATTTTACCCTGATACTCAATAATCGGCCCCATTACTTTTTCGGGCGGCTTGGTAAATTTAATTTCACCGCGCTCCATGAAAAGACCTTCCATGCCTTTGATAAGCAAATTTGCAAATTTTTCAAGATCTTTATTTTTAGCGCCCAAGACAACCTGTCTTTCTTTTATTCACTTTTTACTTTTACGTGTGAACGAATTGATTCTAAAAGCGATTCCGGCGTATATGGCTTAACGACATAACCGGCCAAATTCGGGTTGACACCCTTAGCTTTCTTTTTGTTTTCGTCGGTTCCCGATGCGGTAATCATCACAATCATTTTGCTGGCCACCGGCGGGACCTTCATAACAGCTTCCATAAATTCCATTCCCGACATTTGAGGCATTTGCCAATCTAGCAAAATAAGCCCAATTTCCTTATAGCGTGTTCCTAAAAGTTCAATCGCTTCCTCGCCGGTGCGTGCCTGCAAAAATTCATTTTGGACACCCGCGCCTTTAAGCACTTCAATCAAAAGTTCGCGCTCAAGGTCAGAATCATCAACAACTAAAATTTTATCCCCGCTGTTTGTATTTGGCATAAGCTCTCACATTTTTGTACATTTAATAATTATTTCTTTTAATTCATCAATCCCAAAAGGTTTGGCCAGATAATCATTCATTCCTACTGTAAAACATTTTTCGCGTTCCTCCTGAATTTCCGCCGCTGTTAAAGCAACAATAGGGACAAGATTCTTTAATTGAGTACGGATAAATTTCGCCGTTTCAATGCCACCCATAACCGGCATTTGCAAATCCATTAAACAAATGTCATATTGATTTTTTTTCAAGAATTCAAGAGCTTCTTTACCATTAAGTGCATAATCCGCCGCACATCCCAGCGTTTCTAAATGGATTTTCAAAAGCTCCTGATTGGGTAAACTGTCTTCAACGACGAGCACGCGAACTCCAGCACAAGAAATCTTTTGCAAAACCATTGGAGCTATCACGCGATGATCTGTCGGTTTTTGTGCCAAAACCCGGGAAATCGTTTCTGCCAACTCCTGACGGATAATGGGCTTCATCATTGAAGAATTAAATCCCGCCTGCTGATAATCGTCGCTGACTTCAATGCGTCCGTCGCAAGCTAAGGCCACAAGATTAATTTTTTGATAACGTTCTTGCTGACGAATTTTGTAGGCCAGCATAAAAGCTTCCTTTTCTGGCAACATCGTATCAACAAAAATCATTGACGGAAAACTTGTCGGATCAGATTCAAGCTTAAGTAACTCTTCGGTAGCTTGCTTAGCTGTCTTAGCCATCAAAACATTTTTAACATTTAAAGTTTTGGCACTGGTCATAAAAGTTTCAGCAGTTTTAGGATGTGCCGTCACGAGCATAATACAGAGTTCTGCTGGGACAAGACCTGCCAGCGGCTTTTCAAATGTTTTGTTTTGAGCCGATATCCCAAAAGGAATTAAAAATGTAAACGTGGTTCCCTTGCCTAAAATCGATTCGACATCAATGTGTCCGCCCATCTTTTCAACAAATGTTTTGCACAATGCTAATCCTAAACCTGTCCCGCCATAAATACGCGCTGTTGAATCGGTCACCTGTGAAAAAGATTGAAAAAGGGAGTTAATACGATTAGCGGGGATTCCTATACCGGTATCTTTGACAACAAATCTAATCCAGACAGAACCGTCTCTTTGCAAAACATCATTAGCGCGTGATATCGTCATGCCCAACTCGCCGGTTTCCGTAAATTTAATGCCATTGTCTAAAAGGTTCATGAAAATTTGCTTGGTTCTCGTCGGGTCGCCTAAAAGCAAAAGTGGCGTATCTTCACTGATGACCAAATAGAGATTAATAGCTTTATTTACGATGCGACTGCGGAGAATTTTAAAAACTTCTTCTGTTATATGTTCTAGATTAAACTCAATACTTTCTAATTTAAGTTTTCCGGCTTCGACTTTAGAAAAATCAAGAATGTCATTAACGATTTCTAAAAGCATTTTTCCGCTAACGGTAATTGTCTGCAAATGATCGCGCTGTTTATCCGAAAGCGGGCTTTCCCGCAAAAGCGATGCAAATCCTAAAATCGCATTAATTAAAGTGCGAATTTCATGCGACATATTGGCCAAATATTCACTTTTGTTGCGCGCTTCTGTTTGTGCTTGCTGGGTCAACTTGATGGCCAATTCACGCTCTTTGATCAATTCTCGTTGCCGCTCATGAAGTTTTCCTTGAGCTTCTTTTAACTCTTTGGTCACCTCATGAAATTCGTCCAAAAGTTCTTTAACCAATCCCTTTTCAATCGACACATCATTTAAAGCAACTTTTGCGATATCTTCTACCTTTTGAAGAATCGTCATGTTTGGTTCAAAATTAATTTTTGGCAGAATCCGGATATTGGTTCTTATCGTCGCAACAGCACCCTCTTTGCTATCGAGCATTTCTTGAATTGATTTAATAAGTGCGCTTACATCGAGATACGGGCTTGATAATTTGCCATCACAGGCAATTTGTTCATCAAGCAACTCAAGAAGTTTTTGCAAAGATTTAACAGCGTCACCAATCAAATGAACGGTTTGCGGTTCACATAATAAAAGTTCTTTTCGAATAAGGTCAAGCATCATCTCAACCTTGCCGGTGAGCCAAAAAATGTCGTGCAGTTTAAGAAAATCCGCTAACCCTTTGATCGTATGAAAAGTTTTAAAAACATTTTCGATGGATTCTTTATCTGTTGGAACGGATTCAAGGACAAGTAGTGAATTACGGGCGGAAATCAAATGGCGCTGGGCTTCACGGGAAAAATCGTTGAGCATTTCTGTGCCTTCAGAAAGGTCTAGAACAGGCAATTGAGCGGCAAAATCTTTTGACTCGGGGTTTGTCATCGCAAAAAGCATTTTCTCTGGTTAATAATTGCGTTTAATATAACACTATTTTTACCGATAGAAAAGAAAGAACCAAACAAATTCTCACTGATACTTTTTTTGAATACTTTTTATTTCTGGTAAAATATCCAAAAACCGATCAACAATCAGTGGATTAAAATTCAGGTTTCTCATTCTCTTAATTTCATAAACGGCATCTTCAAAACTCCAAGCTTTCTTGTACGGCCGCATTGAAGTTAGAGCATCAAAAACATCACAAACACTACAAATTTGTCCCATAAACGGAATTTCATCCATTTTAATTCCATACGGATAACCCTTGCCGTCCCAACGCTCATGATGCGTAAGAGCGATGACTTCTGCAATCTTCATAACCGGCGAATCCGATCCGGCCAAAATTTTTGCACCAATTGTCGTATGCGTTTTCATAATTTCGAACTCTTCTGCGGTAAGCTTTCCGGGCTTTAAAAGAATGTTGTCAGGAATACCAATTTTGCCAACATCATGCAAAGGGCTGGCATGATGTAAAAGGTCACATTCTGCGGTACTTAAGCCTAAAGCTTCCCCAAGTTTTTTAGCGTATTGACTCATGCGAATAATATGAATACCCGTATCACCATCACGAAATTCCGCGGCCTGCGCCAACCGACGGATAATATCATATTGCGTAAAATTTAATTCTTTTGTCCGTTCATTGACTTTAAATTCCAAAAGCTTATTTTGGCTGGCGATTTGATTGTGCAAAATGCGCAGTTCAATCATATTGCGGATCTTGCTGATGATTTCAACGCTTTCAAAAGGTTTATTTAAAAAATCGGTAGCGCCGGATTGTAAAGCGCGCAGACGAACACTAGAACTTTTGTCAGCAGAAATACCAAGAATTGGCAAATAATGTTCAAGCCGAAAACCATTAAGCTGTTGCATAACCTGGAAACCATCTAATTGCGGCATCAAAATGTCGAGGATTATTAAATCTGGTTTAAATTCCTTGCACGTTGGAATAGTCTTGGTGGAATCCATCAAGCATTCGATATTTTTATAACCTTCATGCAGAAGAATTTCTTTGAGAAAAAAAGAATGAAGTTTTTGATCATCAATGATCAAAATGCGGGCATTAAAGATTTGTTCCAGCGATATCATAGAGCGTCCTTAACTTTATACAAGAAAGTATAGACGATAACGCTTTGCAATGCCAATCGTTACAAAATAAAATTTGGGCTAAATTTTAAAACGCCAGGCACGCAGTTGCTCTAAGGCCTGAACATGCGTTAAGTTGCAGGCAACGGGCGTCAATGTGACATAACCTTGAGCCAGAGCATAAGTATCGACGGACAAATCTTTTTGATGCACCGGCACTTTCCCAGTCATCCAGTAATATTCGCGTAGATTCGGATCAAAACGCTTATGAAATTTTCCGTGAATCGGAATCATTCCTTGGCTTGTAACAAGAATTCCCTTGATGCGGGATTTTGGCAAATTCGGAACATTAACATTAAGAAACGTTTCTTTCGGAAGATTCTCTGCAAAAACTTTTTGGGCAACCTTAGCAGCAAGTTTGGCCGCATAACTAAAATCAGGATTATCAAATGTCGCTAATGAAACCGCAATTGAAGGGATCCCTAAAAGCGCTCCTTCACGCGCACCGGCAACGGTCCCTGAGTAAAAAACACTGCATCCGTCATTATCCCCAAAATTAATCCCCGAGACAACCAAGTCTGGTTTGGATTTTAAAATGACATCAATGCCAAATTTAACACAATCCGCCGGCGTACCGCTAATGGCATAGCCAAAAAACTTTTTATCTCTTTTGACTTTTTTGAACCATATCGGATGAGCCAAGGTAATCGCGTGACTAACCGCACTGCGTTCACTGTCGGGCGCAACGACCACAACGTCCGCAATTTTCTTTAACGCTTTTGCAAGAGCTAAAATGCCGGGAGCATAAATTCCATCATCGTTTGTAACTAAAATTTTCATAGGATTAGATATTATATTCCGGGTCAAGGACGACACTGCGAACCAAAAGGTCAAAAATTTCAGCCACTCCACTTTCGGTCGGCATATTGGCAGGCAAAATCAAGTCCGCCAGCCTAGGGGAAATCTGCTCATCACCCATTGCTATTATTAACGTTTTATTAGGTTGATTTAAAGATTTGAGAATATTTAATTCTGCATCATCTGCATCAGAAATGCTGGTAATTAGAATGAGTCCCGAATCCGTCAAAACATGCGACATTTCTCCCAACTCCTGGATATGGAGAAATCGATTAAGTGTGCGGTCATTGTTGGCGGTTTCACGAACAGACAGTTGATTGGGAATTCCCAAAAAATAAACAAATTTACCCTGTTGAAATAATTTTTCCTCGAGCGCTTTAGCTATGCGTTGTTTGCCCGTTTCAACTTGACCAGTAATCACAATGAGGGCAGACTTATGCTGATACTTCTGCGCTCGCTTATCCGGCGTAATTGCGCTTCTTTCCCAATTGCGTTCGCGGCTGGCAACATGTTCTTTGACAACTGAACTATCGCCAAAAATTGGCGCCAAAATAATTCCGCCGCCGGCAATTTCATAATTATCAACAATGACAAAACGGCCAGTAGCAGAAATATCGACAACTTTATCAAACGCCACCGGCTTTAAAGTTTCTAAAATGCACTCGGCAACATCATGCCGATTAATCTGAGACTTGCTGGTGCTCGAGGAAAGTTCACTGGCATCAAGAACACTGACAACTTCCGACAAAACAACAGCAACCTGCTGTGTTGCAATCTTAAGTTTATAATTTTTGCCCTTAACCATCGGCTCTTTGCCCATCCAAAAAATATTCGCTTTTAATTGCGTGTTAACATGCGCCGCTGGCTCAGAAGTCTTACACATAATTTCACCGGGCCGAATATAAATTTGAGTTTCGAGACAAAATCCGGTGCTTTGTCCAGCAAATGCCGTCGATGCGGCCGGCGTGTTAAAACCCTCAATGCTTTTAATGCGGTTCTTTTTATTGGAAGGCAAAAAAACCACTTCATCGCCGACATTAACTGTTCCCGTTTCAACGCGGCCAGCAACAATGCGCCGCTCATCGCCTTGGGCGGTAAACTTATAAATGTCCTGAACCGGAAAACGAAAATACTGTTCATCAACTCCCGCCTGTTTTGTAAATCCGTCGAGCGCTTGCAAAATCGAATGCCCTTTGTACCAAGGCATATTTTTAGATAGGCCAACCATATTGTCACCTTCCCGGGCGCTGATAGGAATAACATTTTGCGGGACAACATTAATCTGGTTTAAAAATTCCAAATATTGAGACTTAATTTTCTCAAAAACTTTTTCACTATAACCGACCAAATCCATTTTATTGATACAAATAGTGATATTACGAATACCCAAAAACGACATCATATAGCCATGACGCTTCGAATTTTCTTGAATCCCCTCATGAGCATCAATAACCAGCAGTGCCGCCTCAGCGCGCGCAGCACCGCTTACCATATTCTTCAAAAACTCAATGTGCCCGGGAGCATCAATAATAATATAATCACGGTTTTTGGATTTAAAAAAAGACCGTGCGGTGTCAATGGTGATCCCCTGTGCTTGCTCATCTTTAAGAGCATCCAGAAGAAAAGCATATTCAAACGGACGGGCATTTCGTGCACACATTGCTTTGACCGCATCTAATTTACCCTCGGGCAAAGCGCCGGTATCAGCTAAAAGACGGCCAATGACTGTGCTTTTGCCATGATCGACATGACCGACGATGACAACATTCATCTGCTGACGATTAGTGCTCATTACATATATCCTTGCCTGCGTAAAGTTTCCAAACCGCCGCCGTCCTCTTTATCCTGCGCGCGGCCGGAACGTTCGGCAATATTAAAAAATTTTCCGGTTCTTAATTCTTCGATAATTTCGTGAACATTCTTGGCCGTCGAGTCAACAGGCGTCGTACAAGGATAACATCCTAAAGAACGGCAACGCTTGCCCGTGCCTTGATCAAAATACAAATTAATAATCGGGATATTTTCGCGCTCAATATATTCCCAAATATTAAGTTCCGTCCAATCCAACAGAGGATGAATACGAATATGTGTGCCCGGCGCAAAATCTGTTTTAAACTGATTCCATAATTCCGGCGGCTGGTCCCCCACATCCCAATCATTGTTCTTGTCCCTCGGTGAAAAATAACGTTCTTTAGACCGGCTGCCTTCTTCATCAGCGCGGGCGCCGACAATGACACCGGTGTAGGGCTCAGTATTTTTGTCCACTTCATATTGCCCTGTCGCATGATTCATGCGAAAACGCGGCCAATCGCCAGCTAAAGTATGTTTGAGAGCTTCGGATTTTAAAGACTTGCAACAACTTAATCGGTCAATTGTCCCGTCAGGAAAAGTTTTCTTGGCCTCCAGCGCAGATTTATTCTGACCATAAACCATGTTAAGCTTCCAGTCGAGCGCAAGTTTATCGCGATATTCAATCATTTGCGGCATTTTAAAACTCGTGTCAATATGCACCAATGGAAAAGGCACATGCCCAAAAAACGCTTTGCGCGCCAGCCACAGCAAAACAGTGCTGTCCTTACCGATTGACCAAAGCATCGCTAAGTTTTTAAATTCGCGATAAGCTTCACGCAAAATATAAATGCTTTGCGCTTCCAAGTTATCGAGTTTTTGCATGACAAATTTGTCCATAGATTTTTTATTTCTTTAATGGTGGCCGTCGAGGAGTATTGTGCAACCCACATTCTTTTTGCTCTGGGTGTTCCCACCACCAGCGTCCAGCACGAATGTCTTCGCCTTCTTTAATCGCCCGCGTACAAGGCGCACAACCGATACTGACAAAACCTTGTTGATGCAATGGATTGACGTCCACATTATTGATTTTGATATATTCTCTGACTTTTTCTAAAGTCCAGTCTATAAGCGGATTTATTTTGATCTTTTCATTTGCACTATCAAATTCAAAAACCTCAATATCACTGCGCGTGACCGATTGTCCACGACGAAGGCCAGAAATCCAAGCATCGACATTTTTTAACGCTCTTTTGAGCGGTTGAACTTTACGGATACCGCAACATAATTTGCGATTTTCGACACTTTCATAGAAAAGATTAATTCCTCTTTGCTCAACCATTTGTTCAACATCTTTTGCATCAGGAAAATAAATTGCGATAGGCATCGGATAACGCTTTTGTACTTTTGCGATAAGTTCATACGTTTGAGAAAAAAGTCGACCAGTATCGAGGGTAAAAATCTTAATCTCTGGTGCCGCTAAAGAAATCATGTGTGTTAAAACCTGATCTTCTTCTCCAAAACTCGAAGCAAATGTTAAACGCTTGTCAAATTCTTTAAAAGCAAAACGCAGTATTTCCTCTGGCGTCAAGCCTTTGACCTGCTCATTTAATTTCTTAATTTTGAGATTTGAATTCATAAAAAACCCTTTTAAAGAACTTTATTTTGGCGTAAAACACAGCAATGTCAACAGAATTTATTTACCAGAATTGCATTCTAAAAACTCAATAATTTTAGCGGTTCCCGAGGAGACAACATATTTCTTAAGATCTTTGGCTGCAAGCCATTTATGTGTTTTATCAACTTTAGGCATTGTTAAAGGACGGCAAATCCAAACAGACAAAGTGGCTTTAAACTGGGTATAAAACTGAATCACATCCGGCAATTTTTTCTCAAGCTCAGCGGCAATTTTTAACTCTTCTTTAACTTCACGAATAAGCGCTTGTTGCGCCGATTCTCCAATCTCAATTTTTCCACCCGGAAATTCCCACAAATCCGCAAAAAGTCCTTTAGTAGTCCGCTTTTGCATAAAATATTTATTGTCTTTTTTAATAACCGCAATCGCCGCTGAAACATTTTTTATAATCATTTTTTTAGGCTCAGGAATAATGTCAACGACACCATCCTTGTAAGCCAAACAAGACTCCCGAACAGGACAAATGAGGCAAGAAGGATTTTTACTCCGACAAACCAAGGCTCCCAACTCCATCAAAGCCTGATTAAAAATACGATTATTAGTTTGAGGCATTACTTTCAACAAAAACTCAAGAATTTTTTTGTCATGTTGTGTATCTGCTTTACCCTTTATTTTCAGCTGACGCATCACGACTCGTCTAACATTGGCATCAACAATCGGTTCTCTCTGGTCAAAAGCAATACTTAAAACAGCGCCGGTCGTATATGGCCCTAAACCGGGTAACCGACGTAAATTTGATTTTTCGCTGGGAAAAACTCCAGCAAATTCATCACAAACAATTTTTGCAGCCACATGAATATTTCGTGCTCGTGAGTAATAGCCTAATCCTTGCCACGCTTTAAGAATGCGTTCTGACGAAGAGTTAGCGACGCTTTGAATGTCTGGGAATTGCTTTATCCAGCGTAAATAATAGTCAATAACTGCATTGACGGTTGTTTGTTGCAGCATCACTTCCGAAATCCAAATTTTGTAAGGATCGTCTGTCTTTCGCCACGGCAGATCGCGCGCAGAAGACTGGTACCAGAGCATCAAACGTTTTGCAAAAATATCAGTTTTGTTAATCATTGGGAAGGTTTAAATACGGTGAAAGCATTTGTGCAAAAAGGCCGACGATTGCCGGATGTTGACCAATCGGTTGCGTCATGTGAATTTTGACATGTGGAAATCTTTTACGAGCAGATTTCAAAATCTGTGGAATATCATGATCCACATGACGGCCGGCGTTTAGAAAATTCAGGAGAATGATAATCTCGGTAGCTTGTTTCTCAACGCATAAATCAATAGCGTCAGGAATTGATGGTTTTTCAATTTCCAAAAAACCACATTCAATTAAAGAAATTCCAACCAAGACTTTGAGATTTTTAATAAGTTCACAAACTTCATCTTTTGTTTTTGACAGCCGGCTCCCATGAGAAACAACAACAACGGCTTTCATCCTGTTACCAAGTTTAAAGGATATTTTGAATTTTTTATACGAAGTTCTTCGCCAAACCCAAAAGGCAAATTATTATGCGAACCATCAAAATAAACAACACCTTCGGTCATCAGAGATGTGATTTTTAAAGACGACTTTTCATTAAAAATTCCACTTTGATAATTGATTTTTCGAGTTTTGCCACAGTAAGGCTCACGAACAACAAATTGCAGATTTTTACTTTTTTCATCCAATACCACTCCACCAGCCGAACGAATGGCACCGGTTGAGCCGGCCGCAGTTGCAACCCAAATACCCGAACTTCGCTGTTCTTCCCCTTTTGATCGAAATTCAAGATAATATCGACTCATAGCAGCAGGATTGCGATGACAAATCAAAATATCATTAAGAACAGTGACCGATTTTTGACTTTTTAACAAATCAATTTTCATGCGATTCAGTGGGCAAATCTTAGCGTTTCTATCGATAACATTTAAGATAATATGGGCAAAGTTACTGTTATATGCATAACAGAATCGCCCAACACTCCACTTTGGATCAGAATTTATGCCGAGAACGAACTGATTTTTAACGGCTAAAGCAGCTTCCAAAAAAGTCCCATCCCCACCGATGGTAATAATAAAATCAAAATCAGATAAATCTTTACTTTGGCCACGCAACATTTTTTTATATTTTATGTTTTTACTTTTCAGAAATGCTTCGACTTTCGTTAATGTCCGATAATGCTCTAAATGAGTGTTAATAAAACGTTTCTCAATGGCAGCACTTTTTTTTACATTTTTTGATATTCGTCTTTCTCGCAAGAAAAAATGTTTATAAGTGCTTTGCTTGTAAAGGATAAGGATTCTTTGGGTTTTCATATTCTTAATAGATTACGCACGAACAAATTCAATATCTTCCCGAAGTTCTTTTATTGATGAAAAAACATTATCGGCCGCTTTCAAATACTCCGGCGGCAAAGAAGTCGCAATAGCCAAACAACGCAAATTTGCCGCTTTGGCCGAAGCGATGCCAAAAGGCGCGTTTTCGACAACCAATGCATCATTTGCCAATAAAGCTAATTTCTTTAATGCCAATAAATATGGCTCTGGAGATGGCTTACCATTAATGACATCATCGCCTGTGACAACAACCGTAAATAATTTGTAAATATCCTCAGGCAAAATTCTTAACATTTCATGCCGTGCTGTGCCAGTAACAATAGCAAGAACAAAACCATTTTTGTGTAAATATTTCAAAAAATCACGCGTCCCGACGATAAAACGCCTGCGAGTGTTCTTTTTAAAAAGCTCTTCTTTTTGCAACAAAATTTCATTCGCAACGTCAAGATTAAACGGCTGATTATATTCTTCAAAGATTTCTTTGACACTGGTAATTCCGCGTTGGCCTTCACGCCTATAAATATCCAAATGCGTAACCGTGATTCCGCGCATCCGCAAAACGCTTCGCCAAGCTTCAAAATGATCCGGCATCGTATCGGTAATAACACCATCCATATCAAATATAATTGCTTTGGCTTTCAACGTAATTTTCGTACTTATTATGCCCATAGTGGTCCTTTTTAACGAAATTTGAACTTGATTATACCAAAATCCCTTTACAGGTCAACCAAGACTATTTAAAGATAAATAGTTAAATAAAAAGAAAACGCTTATATCGTCCGTCGCTAAATTAAAATATTTATTTCTAGGCTAATTGGTTTTTGCCTCTAAGACATGGTATACTCCAAGAGACAATTAGCAAAGGCAAACTGCCCGAAAGGGCAGGACATCCCGCAAGGGATCCTAGCGCCAAATTAAACGCTAGGGCAAAGCCGTGAGCCTAACTTCAAAAATGAATATGGCTGTCTGGCTACCGTAAACCATCTATTAACCGGTTTTCGTTAACCACGAGCCCTTTGCAGTCAATGCAATGGGCTTTTTTCGTGGAGAAAGGGGTACAAAAAAATGAAGAAGATATTTCAAATCTTCGTTATTTTGACCCAACTGTTAATACCGACGTTTTGCTTTGCAGGAGGCTCTTTTACAGGAACTTTTAAAATTTCAGTGACAATCCCTGCAGTGCTAGGGTTAAATGTTCCTGATCCTAATGCGCCTATTGCAGAAAAAACGCCGCTGCTTCTAGCGAAAAACATTGTAAGTAGTATGGACGCTCAACTAATTGAGGAAATGGTGGTGCGGCAACATCAAAATATCCACCTTCAAACACTGGTTGTCCGGTAATCAATTAGGGAGCATTAACTTTGGGATTTTCCTTTAAAGGAATATTATGAACGTAGGTCATACCTTCATCGACTTTAACAGAACTTTCAATTTTGATTGCTGGGGAATATTGTATATTAATAGAATTTACGTCAATGCGAATTTTATGGACGCCCGGAGCAATATTTTCAAAGAAATACGCCCCTGTTTGATCCGTCCTCGTAATTTCATCATTATCTAAGCGTAAAACAACATTAGAAATAAATTTATCTCCACGATCCGGCTTGCCAGTCCCATTAAGATCCACATAGGCAATTCCATAAATCCCAGAACGGGATGTAAGCCCAAAATTTACATAAACGGGTTTACCCTGCTGAATCATGACGTCTCTGGATAATGCTGTTGAAAAGACAAACCCTTTCGGAATCGCCTTAAAATCCAAACTGACATTTGCTTTTTTGGCATTGATCTTTATTTTATATTCACCATTTTCATTTGTAAGCGTTTCAAATTTGCCAGCCAAAACCTTAATATGCGCCATACCCGGCTCATCTTTATCCTGTAGAGAATTACCATTATAATCTTTATAAACAATGCCTCGGATTTCTCCCGTCGGGCTCCAGTGAAAAGGAAGATCCCAACCTCCACGCATACCAACGGACAGGTTCCAATCGACATAATCAGGATTTAAAGTAACATTATGTGACCATACTTTTCTTATTTGACTATCCGCATAAATTTCCAAATCGACAGAAGGTTTATATGTTAACGACAAAACATTACCCACACTATCTTCTCCGGCAAGAAAGCTAAAACTACTTGTTGATTGCTGCTCATTTCGATAATTTAAATCCGTACTAAAATAAAGCTGTTCTGTTAACGGCACGCTATATGTAAATCCTGTCTGCAATGCAGACGGAGTACTCGTCGTATCTGCAGAAACGTCTCTAACCCAAATATATTCATACCCAAGAGAATAAAAAAGATACCGAATAAGATCCACACGAAAACCTGCACGTAAACTAAAACGATCATAATCGGAAGTCGGGCTTAACTCATTACGACTCCATTGCCATGTTTGACCTAATGATAAAGACACGTACCGAGAACCGATTTTATAACCTTTGCTATAATTTGTACTTTCTTGAATAAATTCTCGAGGAGAAATAACTTGTTGTGCATTTGTATAAGAGAATGTGGCCCCCACGATTGAAGTATCATCCAATGGTTTTGAAATAGACGTTGAGAGATCGAGATTGACCCAATCTGGATGATCCTCATTTGGCATAACACGGTCATTATAAATGTCTATGAAAGAACT
>CAZNNZ010000002.1:0-27275 GCA_964574575.1 uncultured Planctomycetales bacterium | reverse complement strand
TAAACTGAAAATCTTTTTTATCTAAATACAAGCTCCAAATTCCGCTTATCAAACCTGAATTGGAAGGTGTCCCATAAACAGTTTGATAATTTTTGTCAATATCACTTAAACTAAAATTCATTCTTAAATCATTGCGTTCCAATTTCCAATCAGCTGTACCGGCATAAACATCACGATCATATCCAAGTTCGCCATGCATTGACCAATCTCTTACTCTTTGTCTCGTTTCTATAGAATAAACTTCATCTTTAAATCCAGCCGGCCTGGCATCACCATAACCGTGCGCATAATTAAAAGCATATTTAGCCGGTAAATCAGGATTTAAGATGAGCTTAAATCCTTCAACATAGGAATTTTGACGTGTAAAAGTATTCGTACTTGTATATATTGACGTCGATTGATCTTGTCCATTAAAGTACGAGTAAGCGATATTATGATTAAAAGCATATGCATCAATTAAAAACCCGCGGAAATTTCTTCCAGCTAAAGTTAACGCAGAAAGCTCTTTAAAAACATCATAACCCCTAAGAGTAAAGTCTTTAAAAGGTCCGATGTTTGCATTATTGAAACCAATGCGTTGCCCAACAACTTCAGTGCTATCCGGAAACATATTGGTATCGATAGATGCATCAAAATAACCATAGGGAGTCTCCCCAGAAATTCCTAACCAATTCGTAAAGAAAATACTTTGTCTTTTCATATCATCAATATCAGGTCCCTTATGATACGTATTCCAACTATTTGAATACCCAAGACGAAAAGGGGAGGATTGTTCCTGCGTAAGTTGTTTTTGTGCATTATTAATTGTTTCATAAGCATACTCGCCACGGATATTAAACGTCCATCGGCCTTTATCATCCCACACATAAAGAATCGTGTTGCCTCGACGAAGAGCACTGACGCGAATACGGTCACGATCCACGCGTACAACAGTAAGAAGATTTGGATTTGTTATTAAAAATTTAGCAATATTTTTTCCAACAAAAAACGCGCCTTTCCCCAATTCCATTTCAATAGTAAATGGAGTTTTTTGTTGTGCCCAAAGCTTATCATTTAAACGAACTTCTTCATTCTCAGCTAAGTGACGCAAAAGATCATTTGATTGAACCTGCGTGAAAGAACGTTCTGTTTGGGGAAAAAGAGCACCCTTGGATTCAAAAGGAATATTATTGACAACTGAAGGCTTTGCTTTTTTATTAGGAATATAAGGCAACTTGTATTCTGGACTCTTATCCTTGGAATTATTAGTTGCTTGTGGTGCAAGTTTTTGGAGAGAATTTTCTAACTGCGTATTCTCTAAATTACTCGAAGATTTTTCTTCTTTACTCTCAGGCAAAGAAATTAACTCTTTTGTCTTTGCTTCTCGCTCTTGTTCTCTTTTGATCAAATTGATAAACTCTAAAGGCTGTGGACGAGTTGGATCAATCGCATGGGCTGTCTTAAAATAAAAAATGGCATTCTCAAAGTCACCTTTGTAAAATGCCTCAATACCCTCTTGGATGTAGTAATGGTAAACGCTTTCATACTCAGCATAACCATTTGGAACAAAATATACGAAAATAAATAAAATAGCAGCTAATATGAAAGTTTTTTTAAACATTTTAAAAACACACAACTTATTTATAAACTGCTCATTTAGATTATAAAGATGATTTTGTAATACTAATACTTCCATCTTCATATTTATGAAAATCAAATTCAGCAGATATATTCTCGCCATCACCAAAATCAAATGTAAGAACAGCCGTATAATCACCTACGGGTAATTTTTCACTAATAGGGACATGAAAAGAAGCCGTTTGCCCAGCCGTTAAATAAAATTTATTAATGTCCCCCCGTTCTGCAACAATTCCCTCTTTATCAATAAGATAATATGTTGACTCTGGAATAAGTGTAACATCACCCAAATTCATAAAATCACCGACGAATAACTTATCGGCATATTTTAAATTTGCTATTTTGCCCTGACGAGTACTATTTGTCGTTTCTACAAAAAATAAAGATCCGACACGAGTAACAATCGAAACACCAAAACGATCCTTTGCTTTAGCCCCGGCATCTTCAATAAACAAAACACCATAATAACCACCTTTAGCATTCTCCGGAACTTGCACAGAATAAGTAATCTTTTTTGTTCCAAGGGCTTCTATTGTAAACTCCTGTGGCGAAAAATTAATCCATTGGCTTAAAGAACGCGGACTTGTTCCAGCAGCAAGAAATTCCTTTTTGCCATCAAAAGGTTCAACATACGCAAAATCTTCCCAATAAACGCGCAAAATCATACTATCTTTTTTGGAGGTATTGTGAACTGTTAAAGTATCGACAGCCGTTTCGCCGGGATTGACTTTAAGAACAACTTTTCCTTGTTCAACCATAATTTGTGCAGAAGCAGTGGGAATAAAAAACACACCAGCTAATAGCAATTGCCAAAAAATAATATATGGGCGCATAATTTCCTCTCTAAAATAAGAGGGCAAGGAAGATAATCCCCCTGCCCTCCTACGTATCAAAATTAACTTTTCACTAGATTAAATTAAAGTCGCAGTGATCGTTAAAGTCCCACCATACGCACCAGCTTTATCGCTATTTGTTATCGGAACAGCGCCCGTCACAACAGGTAAACCTGTATACAAACTGACATAAACGCGTAAATATCCTGTCCCAATATCTGCTTGCGCAATCGGAGACAATGCACTTACTAAACCAAGGCGTTCCGGGCCACGGATGGATGTTTCTGTGGTTCCAATAACTTTTAATGCTTGCATAACCGCCCGTTTGCTCAAACCATCACCTGCAGTTTGACCTGTAGGAACGGTTTCACCGGTAAAGTTGAAAGTAATAGCCCCAAAATTACCTGGAGCTGGAGTTCCATTGACACCAACAGATGGGGCCAAGTCAATCGCATAGAAATGCTTACCCGTCCAGATTTTGTCCGTAGTATTAAACGATAAATCCGAAGTCGCCCAAGTTAAAGCTGCAGCACTACCCGAAGCAACTGGAGTAAAAGTTATCGGTGGGCCAGGAAGAACTTTTGACACTTTGTACGTAACATCAGTTGCTGCAGGAACTGTAGCAGAAAGAGTAAACACACCCGGAGTTGTCGTAGCGGCAAAAACAGTTGTGCTTATTCCTAAAGCTACCAAAAGTGTTAATATGAGTAATCTTTTCATTTTATTTCCCTCACATGATTGTTATTTTTAGGTTTATACAAAAACTTCTCTCCTAGCAAAGCACCTCCTCTCAGATAAGTTACATCGGTTACATTTCACTTAAGCTATATAGTATCGCTGTTTTATAATTTCCAGCGTTGATTCCTTGAAAAGGACTTAAACGATAAAGAACTTTAAACTTTGATGGCGAACCATCTCTATCCGAATAAAATATCTGCATTTCTCCAGCTTCAACAGGAACAAAATCAATATTTGCAGGCTTGCCTTTACTACCCTCAACCAACACTTGTTTAAAAACGAAATAATCTTTAGGAATCACTTTTCCCTTTTCATTAACGAACAAATCCTCAAGTTTTTGCCTGACAGTATACGGCCGTCGCAAATTCGTCCGAACCTCAACATTAACTTCTTGAATTTGAGGCTCAGTGCCAGGAAGTATTCGATTAAAATTAATTGGGCCTTGAGGAAAATCTAAGGCAATTTCAAAAAGCGGCGATATCTTAACATCAAGATCGAAATCAAAATTCTTTACCTCTTGATTCGTTTCAAAAGAAAAACGAACCACGCCTCGATAACTGCCAGCAACTAATTTTGCTGAGTCATCAGGTGAAAGCATAAAGTGAACTGAGAATGAATCGGATTGCTGAGTTGACTTGTAAACCTGAACACGATTTCGGGGTAAATCAACCGCATTCTGAAAAATCAAATAACTACTTTGCAAACTTTCCGAACGCATCTTAAGTATACCTGACTCTAACTCAAAATTCAAATCATTTATTGGCTGCGTCAAAACCTCCGCATAAACCTGGATAGTTTTTCCAGAATTCCCAGTAAAAGACAAATTAATAAACTCTGGGACAGTATTCTCTTTACTATCAATACGGATTAATCTCGGGCCAGCCGATCCTTGTGCATCAACTTGAAGTTGAGCATTAGACTCTATAAGTACATTAGTTTGAACGGTTTGCCGCTGACCACCTATTACCGGTCTTAAAACGTATTGAATCATCCCTCTAAAACTACCTGAATCTGAAAGGTTTTTTGTGTCAACAGCATAAACTAAAGTAAAAGACTCACTTGTACCATTTGCTGTTGACGTGTAAAGCAACTGTTCTCCCCGACTAACCGGCTCATAACTCGACAAATAAGTTGTCCCTGCACCACCTGACCCGGGAATAATGCTGGCAACAAGAACCGGACGGTTAATCGTCACACCATTTTCATTAACAAATGAAGAGACTAATTGCTGAAAAACCTGATATTGAACATTATCGGTAGAGGTAATTCTGACACGTACTTCTTTAGTCACTCCAGAACTTAAATCCCCACGACTAAAGCGCATATCGTTTCCACCATTAACTGGGACAATTGAAAAATCCAAAGAAGCATTTGCGACAGATAAAGAAAAGCAGAAAAGCATTACGAATAAAAAAATAAGCTTCACGAAGTGATTTTTTATATTTGTCATACACGTATTATACATGTCATAATAACTTTGGCAACAAAAACAAAATACGGCAAAACCTGGCAATTTATCGAGGAGAATCCAACCAACTTGCAACATCAGCTGAACATTGAGCTGGAATATTGTTGCGGTTTAAAATTTCTTTTGTGATCGTATCAATTTTTGCAGTACTCAAAATGATTGGGGTTTTTTCTTCAGTTTCAAAAATAATGTAATCCGACTTATTTCTCTCGACGATTTTAATAAATTTTTCAAAAGAATCAAACTCTTGACCATTAACTTTTGAAATTACTTCATTGCCAAAATCCAGATATCCGACATTAAGATCATCGGGAAGAACATCCAATAAAACGACGATTTCTTTACGCCCTTTTTCATTTAAAATACCTGTCCCCGCGACGTAATTTAAAAAAGGCACGGGCGCTTTTTCCCACCAGTTCGATCCCCAAGCTTTAAGTAAATCAGCACTTAACACACTAAAAATCAAACCGCCATAAATATAATACGGCGGTTTTTCAAAATGTTCCGGCGACGGAACAAGATTTGTAAACTCAGTTAATTTCATGCTTACGAACAACGGTTTACCATCACGAATAATCTTTAGCGAAAGAACGTCGCCCATATGTTTGCTGTTAATTAAATGCGTAAAAAAAAGACGTTCACTTTTGCGAAATTCATAAGTACCATCAACGGCAATTGGAATATTTTCGACTTCAAGAATCGTATCATCTTGCTTCAAAACTTTTTCAGCCGGCGAATATTGAGCGACACGTGTTATCAACATGCCACCTGTAAAATCTTTAATGCGATAATATTCACGCAAAGATTTATTTTCCGTATTACGAACATCAATGCCTAATTGCGGGAAACCAACAGAATTCTTATTTTTTAGATCGTCGAGAAAATGATTAATAATCGGCGTTGGAATGATATAGCCAATATTTTGTGAATTCTTCATACCCTGCATCGCAATCCCAACGACTTTACCATTTTGGTAAACAGGACCTCCGCTATTACCCGGGTTAATCGCAGCGTCAATTTGAACACCAAGAAGTTTTTTACCGCTTATAGAATATGGCACCAATTCTATGCGCGAAACAACACCTCCGGTGATCGAAATTTTATCTCCACCCTCAGGAAATCCCATCACAATGACCGAATCTTGCAAAAACGGCAAATCTCCTAATACAGCCGGAGTCGTGTCATTAAAAAATTCTAGATCACTAACGGAAAGCAAAGCCAAATCGGCATCATGTCCGATAGCCTCAATTTTTGCGGTATATTTACGCGGATCCGCTTCTTTACGAACTTGAATAAACGTAGCCGAATCAACGACGTGAGCATTTGTCAAAATCCGATTGCCAGCAATAATGCATCCAGAACCGCTGGCAGAAGAACTTCCCACAGATTGCCATGGCCGAAAATAATCCATACGATTAGAAGTTACAAAAACTTTAACAACATTGTCTCTGCTGCTTTGAGCAAAAACAGAAGTTACACTACCAAAAACTAAAACAAAAATACAGAGCACTAACCAGCTTTGACGAAATTTTAAAACTGCGGGCATTTTGTCTCCCTTCAACGTCGAAAAATTTACTAGTCTGCTTTTTTAGAAAAGGTTAGGTCGAACGCATCAGAAGAACTTTTGTTTTGGTTAGAATCTTGTTGGGAATGGATGTCGGGTGCTTCTTGTACAATTTGTCCTTTTAGCTGATTTAATTCTTTTTCTTTTAAAAGTAATGTTTCTTTTGTTTCAAGTAATTTAGCTCTATAAATATCGACCATACCAATCAATTCATTGGCTTTTTCATTTGTAGACAAAAAAGCTTCACGATATTGATTAATTGAAACGTCTTTTTTGTTTAAGTCACCTTTAAGTAAACTGATTTGAAAATCTTTTGTTTGAATATCTAAAACAAGTGCCTGATATTTTTCGGTCAAATCAACAAATTGCATTTCTAATCCGATAATACGTTCCCGGCTTCTTTCCATCTGCAACTTAAATTGCTCTTGAAATAGCTTAAAATCTTTTTTAAGTTGTACAACTTCTGGGTTCGATGAAGAACTTTGTGCATTGACATTAATAGAAATTTGTGACATTTCTTTCTCAAGCAAAGCAATTCTGTCGTCTTTTTCTTGAATAATGCGCTGGACTAAATTCATTTTTTCATTGGCTTCACTAATTTGTTGCTGAAGCTTAGCAGCGTAAGTATCTTTTTCTTTTAAATTTTTGTCCTTTTCTAAAATTACCATGGACATTTCGGCGAGTTTTTTTGTTAATTCGGAAATCTTTAAATCCGTACTTTTAAATCGTTCTTGCAACTGACTAAAATTTTCGCGGACATTCGAAAGTTCGGATTGAAAATATTCAATGTTTTGATTTTGAGTCGCCAGCAAATTATCTTTTTGCACTGTACGATTTTCAAGTTCTGATAGTTGTGATTTTAATTTATCCGCAATAACAACTGGTGCTTGAGCATTTCCCTGCGCGACAATCGAGCGTCTAAGTACACGCAATTGATTGTTTTGTTCTTCCCAAAAACTGATTTGACTTAACAAAAACTCTTTCTGACGGCCAATATTTGCAAGAATCTCATCCATGTTAATAGCCTTATTCTCATCTGTTTCAAAACCCACTATCCCGACGCTTGGCAATGCAACGGGATGATCCGTTTGAGCAGATTCAATCGCATTAAGTTGTTGACTTAAGGTGGGATCTTTCGCAAAATTATTACGGACAAATTCCAAAAGCCTTGAATTTTCAGCGGTTAAACTACGATATCGCAAATCAAGAAAATTAAAATATTCAATCTGATCAATAAAACGCAAAGTTTTTAAAGATTCTGGAGTTGCTCTTAAAGAAGATTGATCACTGATTTTGCGTAGGAATTCTTTTGCAGTTGCATTCTGCGGATCCAACAACAATGCTTTAACAAAACGTTCTGTTGCAAAATCAATTTTCCCATCATTGTAAAGTTTAAGACCGTATTCACTATGATACGCAGATAAAAAATGCGGGTCATCAGCCAAAACAGTTTTTGAAAAACTTACAACGAAACAAAAAAGGACAAACACCATCCTTGCAATAATTTTATAGTTCATAGTCATCTCAAGTTTTATTCAATGAAAGGCAAGTTATATGTTTTGTGGCATTATAACAATCGAAAAAAATAAATCAACTCTTAAAAAATCAAGGGGAATAATGGTGGGAAACAGATTAGCCGGGACTATTAATTTGCTTCTCGATGCAGGCAATAAGTTCATCGACTGTACCAGGTTTCGCTAAAAACGCATGACCGCCGATATATCCATCTTGTGAATCCACTTCTTCTTTTGTAATATTCGCGGTAATAAAAATAACAGGGACATCTTTTAACATGTCATTTTTCTTTAATTGATAAACAACATCTGGGCCTTCAAGCTCAGGCATAATCACGTCTAACAGGATCACATCCGGCTGAAATTCAATCGCAGTTTGCAAAGCATCCAAAGAATTATTTTGAATTTTTACTTCATAATCACCGGTAGCTTCCAAATTAAGTTTTACCATTTTTGTAAATCCACGCTCGTCATCAATGACTAAAATCTTTTTCTTTTTCATTGGACACCTTTGTGATAGGCTTTGAAAATTAATCTTGCCCTAGCCCCACCATCAGTTTTGTTATGCATTAAAATTATACCGCCATGACTAGACATAATGGTACGTGCAATAGAAAGCCCTAAGCCAATTCCCCCGGAAGAGCGTCGTGTAGTAAAAAACGGATCAAAAATTTTGGTAAGATATTCCGCTTTTATACCCAATCCCGTATCTTCGAAATCCACGACAACAACTTGATCACCTTTAACAAAAGGTCTGCCTCTTCGATCCACCCAACCGACGTCTTGATCAGTAAATTTCTTATAATATGTTTTAATCGTCAACGATCCACCATCTGCCATCGCATAAAGAGCATTAACGATAAGATCCACAATAACTTGCTTAATTCGATTGCGATCAATTTTTACTAAAGGCAAATCACTTTGCAAATTCTTTTGAAGTTGAACATTAATCCGTTCACATTGGGGACGAATAAGACTTATCGCCTGCTCAATTAAAATATTTAAATTTTCTGGTTCTTTTTTAAGATTTGTAAGACTTGCAAAGTCTAGAAGTCCCTTAATAATATTATTGGCGGAAACAGCCGCTTCTTTGATTGATTCAAGAGTAATAGCAACTTTTTGATCTGTAACTTTAAGCGCTGTATTTAGATACTCAACGCCATAAAGAATCGTCGCCAACGGGTTTTTTACTTCATGCGCAACCCCGCTTGCCAAGCCGCCAATCACATTCATCTTTTCGGCTTGAATCAATTGAGTTTGGGTTTGTTTTAATTTGTTATACGCATCTTTAAGCTCATCTTCAGCTTTTTTCCTTTCCACGGCGTAATATAAAGACTTGACCAATGCATAAGATTTATACATCCCCTTAATCAAATAATCTTGCGCACCACGTGTAATCGCCTGTAAACCTAAATCATCTTGATATGATCCGGTATTTACAACGACAGGCAAATAAGGAAATTTGCGGTGAAAACGTTTTAAAGTGTCAATACCTTTGCTATCATCAACATTTAAATCTAAAAGGACAACATCAAAATGATGTTGTCCCAAAATAGCGTTCGCCTCTTTAAGCGAAGAAGCAAACAAAGGTTCAAATTTTCCATACGGGGATGATTGCAACATTTTGAGAATGACCTTGCGATCGACGGTGTTATTTTCAAGAAGAAGAACACGCAGTTTTTTCCCAAATTGTGATTTCATAGAAGGACTCTAACGTTGTGAAATTTCAGAGTGCAAAACATCAATATTTAATTGATCCTGCGTATAATATAAATTTCCAGTTAAGCAATGTAAAGACGTATTTTGACTATTCTTGACGGAATTAACTTGACCAAAGTCTTGATAAACTAATCTTTCTACGTGAGACCAACAGCTGCGTAATTCTTTGGTCTCAAAAATATCGAGAGCTTTTTTAAAATTTTGAGCACTCAAATCATAACGCTGCAGTTGGAAATAAGCTCGTCCTAATGATTCCCAAACCGACGGCATATTGGGATTTATTTCTAGTGCCTCTTCATAGTATTTCACTGCTAATTTTGCATCAGGCAATTCTTGTAAATAAATTTGTGCTATTCTTTGTAAAGTTTTTAACTTTAAAACATCGTCAGCTGCAAAACGCAAAGCAATTTTGTAATATTCAACGGCCTTTTCAAAATCACCTTGATCACTTAAATAATCGGCAAAAACAAAGTACGTTTCTGGCTTTTCGGGTGAAATTGATAGAAGTTTTCGAACTTGGTTTTGATGTTCATCATTCTCACTAAAAATCTTTTCAAAACGGTCATAATTTGTATGCACTTCTCTTATGGTTGGCCCATAACGCATGGCTTTTAGGGCCATAGGCATGGCATAGTCCGTAATCATTTTGATATTGTAATGCCGACCATAACGATAAGCTTCGAAGGTTTTAAGCTGGCTCATTCCCAAATAGCCAAAAGGCGAATCTGGATGCTTTTGTATAATACGAGTAAAATAACTTTGCGCTTTCTTAAGGAAACTCTCATCACCACGGTAGGAATCAAGAGCCAAAACACCTTGTTGATAATCTTGTAACGGATGTGAGGAAAAAAAAGCTTCTGCAGGCGGGATTATGCAGGTCAAAAATCCAACCAAAAATAACAACAAAAACTGTTTAAGAACTTGTTTCCCAATGTTTACACTCACATGGGAAGTGTAACATATTCTCTTAAGCTTATGCCAATAGCAAGGCCATCAAAATAAAAAGCTACTCTTTAAGGGCATCCGCCATTAAATTATTGTGACTGGCAATAACAACCCATCGGTCTGGTTGTTTTTTCCATGTCATCGTATAACGACGAATTACACGCTTGCCCTTGTCCATCTGGTTCATTTCAATTGTAAAAATAAAATATTGCAAAATCGCAATGTCCCCATGCATGCGTATATCAATAGGCCGCAATTCACAAATAGCTATTTTTGTTGTCTTAGCCCAAAAGCCAACCCATTTTTCCAGCCAAGGCTTATCAACGGCTAGAGGGCTTTCATGACCATAGCCAATAAATTGAGGATGAATAAACTTCAAAAACTCTTCAATGTTACCATCAATCAATTTGTGCCAGTGATTTTCGAGATTGCTCCAAACTTCACGTTGTTCTTTGCCCCAATGTTCAGGAATCCATGATGCTAATTTCATGTCCATTATTTTTCCCTTTCCAATAATTACAAAACGAAAAGGCCCCCTGCTATTTGTTGCAAGAGGCCTTCGCAATGCCTTACTTATATTTTAACAACATTGACCGCTTGATCGCCTTTGGGGCCTTTTTCGACTTCAAATTCAACTTCCTGCCCCTCTTCGAGAGAACGGTAACCATCGGCCTTGATAGCTGTGTGATGAACAAAAACATCCTTACCTGATTCCTGTTCAATAAACCCAAACCCTTTTTGATTATTAAACCACTTGACTTTACCTCTTGCCATTTCTTACTCCTCCTTCTAAATAATTAAATTCAACGCAATTATTATTTCCTAAAAAATAATTTTGTCAAAATTTATTTAGAATTTTCTTAAGGTCCAGAGAAATTTAAATATGAACAAAATAAATAACAAGTAGCTGTGCAAAAATAACACGCAATAGCATGACCAATGGATAAACTGTTGCATATGAAACAGAAGCCGCACTCGACGAGGATAAGCCGTTTGCAAATGCCAGCGCTGGCGGATCAGTCATGCTTCCTGCCAAAATCCCACAAATTGTTAAAAAATTCATTTTCAACCTTGCTCGTGCAAAAAGACCAACGATTAAAATTGGAATAACTGTAATAAGCGTCGCACAAGCCATCCAATAGAATCCTTGTCCAGCAACAAGTGTATGAATAAATTGATCGCCTGACTTAAGACCTACGCAAGCTAAAAACAAAACAATTCCCAATTCGCGCAACATAAAATTTGCACTGATTGGCATATACCAGATAAGTTTGCCGATTCGGCCAATACGGCTTAAAAAGATTGCAACAAGTAGCGGCCCGCCAGCAAGACCAAGCTTAACTGGTGAAGGAATGCCCGGCAAAGCAATCGGCCAACTGCCAACCAAAACACCTAAGGCAATTCCCACAAACATCGGAATCACAAAGGGATGATCTAATTGCTTAGGCGAATTTCCAATTTCAACTGAAAACTCTTTGATATCGTCCTCTTCTCCAACAGCCATGAGCGTATCGGCATAATGCAACTGAAGATCTGGAGAAGCCGCAAATTCGATTTCGGCACGACTTACGCGTGTTAAAGTAATCCCATAACGTTCCCAAATATTAAGTTGCTCTAACGTTTTACCGACGACATCTGGCTTTGTAACAATAACGCGCTGTGCAATAATATTACTTTTAACTTGCCGCACATCAATATCACTTTTACTGCCGATATTACCTAAAAGACTCTCAAGCTTTTGCTTGGGGCCAACAGCATACAAAACATCCCCAACAAAAATTTTTGTATCACCCAAAGCCACGTGGACTTTTTCTTCATGCATCACACGAGAAATAACAACACCACTATCATCTAAACCAGGAATGTTTGTTATGGCAATACCATTAAGATTAACATTATCGACACGAATATTAAGAGCCGCTAGGGGCGCTGCACGCTCTGCTTGAACAACAGCATGATCACGAGCTTCATTACTAACATTCACCTTAAAAACAAATTTCGTAAAAAGCATTGTTAAAATAATACCAAAAATACCAAATGGATAGGCCACAGCATAACCTAAACCAGGAAGCTTTGTTATATCTTCAGTAATGCCCGGAATACTGCTTAAAGCTTGCTGAGCAGCTCCAAGACTTGGTGTGTTAGTAGTCGCACCCGAAAACATCCCAACAGCGGCAGGCATAGCGATTTTTCCAAAAATGCTCAAGCAAATCGTAATCCCAACACCAGCAATGACAACAAAAGCCGCCATAAGATTAAGTGTCAAACCATCCCTTTTTAAGGAAGAGAAAAATCCCGGCCCGACCTGCATCCCAATCGTATAAACGAAAAGAATCAAACCAAATTCACGACAAAATTCAAGGACTTCTTTATTGACACTAAGTCCAAAATGACCAAAGATAAGACCCGAAAAAAGCACGCCTGCTACACCTAAACGAATTCCAAAAATACTTATACTTCCCAGCAAAAGTCCCAGCGCCGCGACAAGACTGAATATAAAAACGCTGTGGGCAACCGTTGTTCCAGTAAACAACTGGATAATGACATCCATTGCAATGCTCCTTTTCTAATGATTAATAAAAATTCAACTATAAGAAACTTTAACTTGAAATACAGACTACCTATGGCTATACTCAAACACATGAAAAATCATATTTTAATATTCGACTTCGACGGCACTATTGCCGATACTTTTCAAGCTATTGTCGATATCTGCAATAATCTGGCTGATGAATTCCAATACAAAAAAATGACTACGCAACAAGCGCAACTTATGAAAAACAGCACCGTTCGAGAAATGATTACCCAATTAGAAATCCCCTTGCTTAAAATTCCTGTGATTATAGCAAAAGCCAAAAGTGAACTTTTCAAAAACATTGCCACGATTGACCCAATCATCGGGCTAAAAGATACCCTTAAAGAATTAAAAGCGCTGGGTGTACAGTTAGGCATCCTCACATCTAACTCATCACAAAACGTCGAAGAATTTCTTAAAAACCACGACTTAGAGGTTTTCGACTTTATCAAAACAACTCCAAAAATCTGGAGTAAAGATCATTATTTATTAAAAATCATAAACGCCTATAATTTTCAGGTCAATGATGTGATTTATGTCGGCGATGAAGCACGCGACATTGTCGCTGCTAAACGCTTAGGCATCAAAGTTGCTGCCGTTACTTGGGGCTATAATACTGCACAAACACTTTCAGCCAACAACCCGGATTATCTGCTTAATCATCCGCAAGAACTTTTAAACCTTATCGCTTAACAAACTAAACTCGATTTCAAAGAACTTTCCTATTATCGACAATACGAATGTCGCGATGAGGAAATGGGATTAAAATGTTATTCGCTTTAAATTGAGTAACGATAGCATTATTAATCGCAAATTTTACATCTGTATAATTTTTCTGCAATACGCATATAAAAGCTTGTAAATTAATTGCTGAATCCGCAAATTCTTTTATTCCAAGGTTATAAACTGCATTATGAGGTATACGCTTTTCACTTTTTATTATTGCTTCTAAAATCACAAGAGCTTTTGGGATATCCGTGTCATAACTTACACCAACATTGATTTCTAATTTTCGATGCACAGAAAAATTTTTAATAACTTCACCAATGATATGTTTATTGGGAATAATAATCCGGCTTCCGTCGAGACCATTTAATTCTGTACGTGGCAAAGTAATATCTGCAACTTCTCCCTGATAACCATGAACTTCAATAATATCGCCCAATTTAAAAGGTTTTGTGAAGATAAGGGTCGTCGCACCCGCGGCATAGTTTGACAAAGGCCCCTGAACAGCCAAGCCAATACCAACACCGGCAACCGACAAACCTGCAATCAGTGGCGCAATCTGGACTCCAAAAGAGCTAAGCATCATGAGCACCCCTAAAGCTAAAATAGTAAGCCTTATGATTTGTGCCAAAAACTTGACGACAGTCGCATCAATGTTGCGTGCAAGAAGTTTGTTGCGCACAAATCGCGAAACATAGCGCGACGCAACCCAAGCAACAAATAAAATCACCAAACCGCCCAAAGCTTGAAAACTGTACTTTACCGCAAATTCGATAACCCAATCTAAAAGTTTTGTAACAGCGTTGATTTTGACCTCTGGCACGACACCTGTTTGATCAGCTAGGGCATTTATAACAAAAGAAATCGGGCCAACGATCCCGGCAAAACAAAATAAAAGTAATTTTTGATTCTTTTTAAAAAACGTCATCGTTGTTCTCCATAAATTTTATTTTTTATAACCGCACAAATGGTCTCCGGGCCAATGCTGATTAATAATCCAACGCAGAGGAACACACTGGAATATTTTGCCACTGATTGTTTTGCGCATTCCAAAACGAGTTTCATAAATACGACACGTATACTTTCCGCTGGCCAACGTTATCAAATTCTCACAATGATCTCCGTCGGCAACTCCGCAACAAGAACCGCAACGCGTACACTTTGCTTCCCATTCTAGACTTTGCTTCTGCGTTAAGGCTTCATAACGGGCTTCATCACTAATATTTTCAGATGGTATCAATATTTTTTTCCTTTACGAAAAACAGCAAAATAACAGCAAACAATGTTAAAGTCAGCGAAAAATACAATGGCGCGGCCATAGTCACTTTATCCCAAAGTAAACCCGCAATAACCGACGCTGGTAAAGCACATAATCCAATGAGCATTTGATAATAACCTAAACAGCTAGCACGATACAGCTGTGGAGACAATTCGGAAACAAAGGCCTTTTGAGCTGTTTCATAGGCCGCTTTATGCATTCCATAAAAAACTAATGCAATAATCACCGACCAAATACTCAACTGAAAAATAATCGTAGCACAAACAAGCCCCCATAAAACAAAAGAAATTAAAAGTAATATTTTCCGTCCATACCGATCCGAAAATTTCCCAAAGGGAATCGAAAAAAAAGATGCAATCAAATTATATCCTAAATACAAAACTGGAATCATCATGACCTCGACTCCCACCTTTTGGGCGTAAATCAGCAAAAAAGAATAACTAAACGTTGCCAGCGTAAAAACGGCACTCAAAAGAAATACCAACCGCAAATTTGGCGAAATTTCCTTTAAGCTAATTGCACGAAAAACTTTATTGGGATTTGGCGCAGACTCTTTAATCGTAAAAATAATCATCACAACACCGATTAAAGACGGAATCATCGAAATCAAAAATAAATTTTTAAATCCCAAAGTCCTTAACAAAAGCAAACAAGCAATAATCCCACAAACTCCACCAAAATTATCCGCCATTCGCAAAAATCCAAAATTTTCGCCACGATTATGGTGATGGGAAAGATCCGCAATCATTGCATCCCGAGGAGCCGCACGGATCTTTCCAGCACGATCCAAAGCTCTAAAAGGAATAAGCATGACCCAACTGCTCGTAAAAGCATATCCTACACGGGCTAAGGCACCACACAAATAGCCTAACCAAATGAAAATTTTTCGTTTGCGCAACTTATCAGATAAATATCCTGCCCCACCTTGCGATAAAGCCACCATTGCATCGCCTAACCCGTCGATAATCCCAAGGGCGGACATATTCGCTTTTAAGACAACGGTAACAAAGAACGGCCAAATCGGATAAATCATTTCAGCCCCAAGGTCATTTAAAAATGAGGCCAAGGACAATACCCGTAAAGTATGTTTGCCTTTGCGTATATCCATATTTATTTAAAGATCGAAATCCAATTGAAAATCAGTTGCGGGAAAATTCCAATAATCAAAATTCCCGCCGTCCCAGAAATTAAGGCAAGCCGCAATGCGAAAGGTTTAACAGAAGTTTCATGCGTCTTAGGTTCACTTAAATACATGACCTTAACAATCCGCAGATAATAATAAACTGCAACCAAACTATTTAAAATTAGGACAATAGCTAAAACAAGAAAATGTTTTTCGATGGCGGCGGAAAGAATCAAAAACTTTGCCCAAAACCCAGCCAACGGAGGGATTCCAGCCAGAGACAATAGGGCAACCGTCATACACAAAGCGGCCAAAGGATCTTTCTTATAAAGCCCTGCATAATCGTCAATTTCATCGCTTTTAAGCGATCGAAAATTAAGAATTACGCAACCAAAAGCGACTAGATTCATAAAAGAATAAATAACAACATAAAAAATAAGTGCATGAACTGCGGCTAAAGTTCCAACAGCTAATCCAACCGCAATATAACCAGCCTGTGCAATCGAAGAATAAGCCAACAAACGTTTAATATTTGTTTGCGGGATGGCAAAAATGTTTCCAATTGTCATCGAAAAAATTGCCAAACAAGATGCCAATAAAATCCACTGTGGCATGACCGTCGAGAATCCATTGATAAATAACCGAATTAGAAGCGCAAAACCAACCGCTTTGGGTCCAACGGACAATAATGCTGTCACGGGTGTTGGCGCACCCTGATAAACATCCGCAACCCACATATGAAAAGGTGCCAATCCACATTTAAAACAAAGGCCAACCAAAACAAAAATAAGAGCCAAAATTAAAATTAAAATTTTTGTCGGTTCTTGGCCTAAACCAGTCAAAATACCCGAAAAATCAAGCGTCCCGAATATCCCATAGATAAAAGAAATTCCATAGAGCATAATACCTGTTGCTAATGCCCCAAAAAGAAAATATTTTAATCCTGCCTCCGACGATGACTCTTCACGCTTAAAAAACCCGGTTAAAACATACGATAAAAGCGAAACCGCCTCAATCGTTAAGTAAACCATCATCAAATTATTTGCGCTAACCGCAAACATCATCGAAATCGCAATCGCTAAAATAAAGAAATAATACTCCCCTGCTTCTTCTTCCAAAGACTCATATCCCATGGAAAAAAGAATAACAATTCCCGTAATTCCAAGAATAATTTCTCTAAACAAAACAGATAAACCATCATTTACAAGCATATTATAAAAGAGCGATAAATCCGACGGCCCCCACCAAAACGGCAAAAACAAAGCACTGATCATTACACCTAAAAAAGCAACCAGCCCTAAAATTTCCTTTGAGGCTTTTGTCAATCCCAAAAAGAGGACAACACAAGCAAAAATAAAAAGAATGCTTTCAGGAACTATAAATAATAAGCTATCCTTAATCCCCACGTACTACTCCTGCCATTTCTAATTGGTTAACAACCGAATTAAATTTGTAACTGCCAAATCCTGATACCCAAGCACCAAAGCTGGGCTAACTCCAACACTAACCGTAAAAATTACTAGAGGCACGAGTGTAAAAATTTCACGTCCGTTTATATCTGGATACCTCGGCCCTTGCACTCCTAAAAGAAGGCGTTGCAACATATACAACAAGTACCCCGCTGTTAAAACTAAACCCAGCAAAGACACAATTGTAAAAATTTTAAAAACAGGATATGCGCCAATCAAGGACAAAAATTCACCGACAAAACCACTTAAACCCGGCAAGCCCAGAGAAGCCAAAGAAAAAACCATCAAAAGTCCCGCATAAACAGGCATGGGATTCATAAGTCCGCCAAATTTTTCAAGATCACGCGTATGGGCCCTGTCATAAAGAACACCAACGAGTAAAAACATTGCCCCAGTGATAATCCCATGATTAAACATTTGTAAAAGTGCACCATTAAGTCCCGCCCCCGTCATACTCGCAAGCCCCAGCATCACAAAACCCATGTGACTAACCGACGAGTAGGCAATCATTTTTTTAAAATCTTTTTGAGCCATCGCCACAAAAGCACCATAAACAATACTAATCGCACCTAAGCCAGCGATTATATACGCAAGCTGATGCGCCGCATTTGTTAAAATTGAAAAACATATGCGAAGCAAACCATAACCACCCATTTTCAAAAGCACCCCAGCTAAAAGGACACTTACCGGCGTCGGAGCTTGTACGTGTGCATCGGGCAACCACGTATGAAATGGGAAAATGGGAACCTTAATTGCAAATGCAATAAAAAATGCTAAAAATACCAACACTTCAATGCGCAAATCCAATATTGGAGGCCGTTGCGTCAAAGCCAAAATACTAAAGGTATGCGGCGTCGAACTAAAATAAAGCACTAAAATTCCGATAAGCATAAATAAAGAACCGACAAGCGTATAGAGAAAGAACTTGATTGCCGCGTATTCTTTTTGGGATCCGCCCCAAATCCCGATTAAGAAATACATCGGAACAAGAACAGTTTCCCAAAAGACATAAAACAAGAATAAATCCAAAGCGATAAACGTTCCGATCATTCCCGTCATAAGGATTAGATAAAAAATGAAGTATTCCTTCTGACGATTTTCAATTCCGAAAGAGGCAACACACGACACAAATCCCAATAATGCCGTCAAAAAAACCAGCCCTAAACTCAAGCCATCGACACCCAAAGAATAATGAATATTCAAAGCGGAAATCCAAATTAGTTCTTCCCTAAATTGTGGCAAAGAAATAGATCGGTCAAAATTCAAAACAAGGATAATCGATAAAACTAAAACTATCCCCGTCGCTAACACCGCAGTTGTTTTGATGATATTAACTTTATTTTGTGGCAAACAAAATACGACTAACCCCGCAAATAAAGGCAAAAAAGTCATCACGCTTAAAATTGGAAAATTCATAAACCACCCCGCACACTAATGAAAACAAAAACAATAACGCCAATAACTGCAACCAAAAGGTAATTTTGGATCAAACCCGTTTGCAAAGGTCTAAGTACTTGAGAAATGCGACCAACTATCTTTGCTGATGCATTCACAAGCCCGTCTATAACAGACGAATCAAATGCAGCCATAATGGCACATAAACGGATACACGGTTGAACAAAAACAAAACTATAAATTTCATCGAAATAAAATTTATTAAGAAGCAACTGATAAAGTCCCTGAAAACGACTGCGTGTTGAAGCAGGCAAAATTTTGTTTTCTTGAATATAAAATACATACGCCAAACTGATTCCTAAAAGACTTACAGCCGTAGAAATCGCCATTACGAAATACTGGGGATGTTCCTCCCCGGGCATGGATTTAAAATAAATAAAATTTTGAAACGCATGATGAAAAAATGGTGAGCCACTCAAACCAACAAACACAGCAAAGATAGCCAGAATCACCAACGGAATCGTCATTGTTTTAGGCGACTCATGGGCATGCATATCACTGCGTGGTTTCCCAAAAAGAACACAAAAAATCAAACGAAACATATAAAAGGCCGTGAATAAACTCGTCAAAAGAACAACACCAAAAAACAACGTGTTCCCGCTTTTTAAAGCAGCTGTTAAAATTTCGTCCTTAGACCAAAAACCCGACAAAGGTGCAACACCAGCAATGGCAAGCCCGCCGATTAAGAATGTCCACCCCGTCACGGGCATTTTAGCTATAAGCCCGCCCATTTTTCGAATATCTTGAGTATGAACGCTATGAATAATGCTACCTGCACATAAAAAAAGCAACGCTTTAAAAAACGCATGCGTCATCAAATGAAAAGTTCCAGCCGAAAACCCACCTACACCTAAAGCAAGCATCATCAGTCCCAATTGACTAATCGTCGAGTATGCCAAAATCCGTTTGATATCATTATTAACCAAAGCAATTAAGGCGGCCAACAGTGCCGAAATTCCACCGATAATGGCCACCGTTAAAAGCACTATCGGATGGTTGACAAAAAGAACATACGTTCGCGCCACCAAATAAACACCGGCGACAACCATCGTTGCCGCATGAATGAGGGCCGAAACAGCCGTTGGGCCTTCCATAGCGTCGGGAAGCCACACGTGCAAAGGAAATTGCGCAGACTTTCCAACAGCACCGCTAAAAATCAAAAGGGCAACAGCGGTTAACAAAAATTCATTTCCTGTTAAGTTAACTAGATCACGAAAATAAATTGTTCCCGTCGTAAAAAACAAAATAAAAATACCCAAAAGCAGTCCTGTGTCGCCAATGCGCGTTGTGATAAAAGCTTTGAGACCCGCCTTGGCTGCCGCTGGCCGTTCAAACCAAAATGAAATAAGCAAATAGGAACACAACCCCACACCTTCCCAAAAGATGTACATCATCAAAAGGTTATCTGCCATAACAAGCCCGAGCATAGAACTCATAAAAAGCGACATATAGGCAAAATAGCGCGAATAACGCGAATCACCCGACATGTAACCGATCGAATAAATCTGAATAAGCGTTCCAATAAAAGTCACCACCAAAAGCATCATGACCGTCAAGGGATCAACCAGCATGCCAAAGTTTAGCGGATGCCCATTGATATTTAACCATGTGCCCAACGCAATATAGTCAACTACCAAAGTTTTGGCGGAATGTTGACTTAAAAAAGCGCCGACAGAAAAACAAAAAGAAACCGCAGACGCAGTAATAGAAATATATGCACTGACAGCTTTTAGTCGACGGCCAAAGAAAATATTGGCGCAAAAAGCCAAAAACGGAAACACAGGGATAAGATACAGAAAATTTACCATTTGAGCAGATTAAATCTTTCAAGAAACACAGAACTTAGTTTTCGATAAACTGCAATAATAAGAACTAGCCCAATGACACTCGCCGCCGCGGCAATCGCAATAACAAATAATGCAAAGATTTGTCCTAACCCGTCAGGCGTGCCATAAAATTTATTAAACGCAATCAAGTTGATATTGGCCGCATTTAAAATCAGTTCAATAGACATAAGCACACCGACTGCATTGCGGCGAGTTAAAACACCAAAAATACCGATTGAAAAAAGCAAAGCACCTAAAATTAAAAAATGACTTAATGGAATCATAATTTTCTTACCTTCGCGATTATTATCGCCCCAACCAGTGCCGCCAAAAGGATCAAAGAAATAAATTCAAATGGTAAAACATAAACCGTCACAAGAGATTGGCCTAATTCTTTTAATGATAAAGCCGGTAAATTTGGCGCCGCATGAGCCCACGGGTAAGAAAGAATGCCAATCGCAAGAAGCACAAAAAATCCCAATGCCGCAATAGCCGACGGCAAAATTTGATAATTCATCTGGCGAATGGATGCATCTTCAATTTTGGCTGTGAGCATAATGGCAAAAACAAAAAGAATGATAATCGCGCCTACGTAAACTAAAACTTGCGCGATAGCCAAAAATTCTGCTTCCAAATAAAAATAAATCCCTGCGACACTCAAAAGCGTCAGTGCCAAAGCAATCGCCCCGTGAAAAACATTTTTTGTTAACACCGTGCAAAATGCAAATATCATCGTCAACACTGCAACAAAATAAAAAATAAGGTCATAAATCATGGCGTCACCGTCGGTTTATCTGCTAAAGACTTTGGGGATTCTTTTGGAAAAATCGTTTCTTCTGCTTTCGGGAAACCTTTATATTTGTTCGCATCCATCAGATCAATTTTTAACTCCCCATGCGTATAAGTTGCCACTTCGTACATTTTATTTAGATAAATCGCATCTGTTGGACAAATTTCTTCACAAAGACCACAAAAACAGCAAAGCTCGGCGTCAAACGTAAATTTGGTGATTTCTTTTTTCTTTTCAGGAGCAGGAAGTTGTTGATGCGCTAAATCAAGTGCCGCAGTTGGACAAATCTTGATACATTGGTAACAAATGACACAATCCGGCGGGATCAAATCAACCATGCCGCGAAAACGCGTTTTCATTGGTTGTTTTTGCGTCGGATACTGCAAAGTCACAGCCGGCGCAAAAATACTGCGCAACGTAACAGCCATACCTTTATATAGACTCAAAATCCCAGCAAAGAAAGCTTTAAGGTATTTAATCATCTAACGAGCCACCATCCAGTAAAAATTAAATTGGCAAAAGAAATTGGCGTTAAGACTTTCCACGCAAAAGCCATCATCTGATCCATACGAATGCGTGGCAAAGTCCAGCGTATCCACATCAAAAAGAAAACAATGCCATAAGATTTAATTAAAAACCACGCTAATGGCGGCAAAAACGGCCCTTGCCATCCGCCTAAAAATAAAGTCGTCACGACACTTGAAATAATAAACATGTTAGTATATTCTGCAACGAAAAACATGGCAAATTTCATGCCCGAATATTCCGTGTGATAACCAGCGACAAGTTCCGATTCAGCCTCAGGAATATCAAACGGCGTGCGATTAACTTCGGCCGTGGCGGAAATAAAATAAATCACAAAAGCAATTGTTAAATTAGGTTGGAAAATAAACCACATTTTTTCTTGCGCATGCACAATCCCCTGCATTGAAAGTGTGCCAGTTTGCATCACGACAACAATAACCGAAAGAATCAAAGGAATTTCATAGCTGATAATTTGTGCCGCAGAGCGCATTCCACCTAAGAGCGAATATTTATTATTGGATCCCCAACCCGCCATAAAAATTCCTAAAACACAAATCGAAGTTATCGACGTAATATATAAAATTCCGATATTAAGATCACGAACAATCAGATTATTTGCAAACGGGATGCACAAAAACGCCATTACAACCGGCACTGTCACAAAAAACGGAGCTAGCCACCAGCTGAATTTATCAATACCGGTTGGAACGATGTTTTCCTTTATAAGTAGTTTGATCGTGTCGGCAATTGGTTGCAAAACGCCATGCCAGCCAACACGCATCGGTCCAAAACGGTTTTGAATGTGCGCGGAAACTTTTCGCTCCCACCAAATCAAAAACATCGCGGAAACAGAAATAAAAGCCAGCACCGCCCCACCCTTCGCTAATATCAATAAGAATTCAGAAAGAGTAAAGATCATCGGTCGATTTCTCCCATGACAATATCCATACTCCCTAAAACACAAACGGCATCCGAGATATTTAATCCCTTGATCATTTCAGTCAAAACTGAAAGATTAGAAAATGATGGCGAACGAATTTTCAAACGATAAGCATTAGTTGTTCCGTCACTGACAATATAAAATCCTAGTTCGCCGCGAGGATTCTCGGTTCGCAAATATGTTTCTTCGCCTGCTGGTGCTTTATAAATCTTATTGATTTTTGTCGTCGGGTCCCCTGCTGGCAAACCATTTAACGCCTGCTCAATAATCCGCAAACTTTGACTGATCTCATCTAAGCGGACCTTAAAACGATCCCACGAATCGCCATTTTTTCCCGTCGGGATATCAAAATCAAATTTGTCATAACACAAATACGGTTCGTCCTTGCGCAAGTCCCATTTAACGCCCGATGCACGCAACATCGGCCCCGTCACCGCGTAATTAATCGCAGTCTCTTTGCTTAAAATGCCAATTTTTTTGCTGCGCGCTAAAAAAATCACGTTGTGCGTCAAAAGCTCATTGTAATCTCTTAACCGTGGACGCAAATACTTGATAAATTTCTTGATCAAATCTTCCATCCCCGGCGTAAAATCGCCCAAAACACCACCGATGCGCATATAATTGTACGTCAAACGACTGCCGCAGATTTCATCAAAAATTTCGACAATTTTTTCACGGTCATTAAAGCAATAAAAAAGCGGTGTCGCATATGCCCCCAAATCCTGCGCAAAAGTTCCCATAGCAATCAAATGACTACCAATACGATTAAGTTCTGCAATGATGACACGAATATATTGCGCCCGTTCGTTGACCTGCAAATTGAGCAATTTCTCAACAGCCAGCACATAACCGAGATTATTATTCATCGATGCAATGTAATCTAAACGATCTGTGAAAGGAATAAACTGAGTGTATGTGCGGTTTTCGGCGATTTTTTCAATACTGCGATGCAAATAACCAATGTGCGGACGGCAACCCACAACAACTTCACCATCTAGGCGTAGTTCCAAATACAGCACGCCATGCGTCGAGGGATGTTGCGGCCCCATGTTGACAACGAGCTCTTTCGTTTGTACGTTTGAAGAATCCATCAAAATCTCACACCAAAATTTAAATAAATTATGCGCCTTTAAGACCCAGCGTCTGCGGCTTTTTGATAAAATCCGCTCGGGCAAAATCTTTGCGCAGAGGAAAATCCGTCCAACTGTCCGGATTCATAATCCTTCGCAAATCCGGATGATTTAAAAATTTGATCCCATAAAAATCATACGTCTCTCGTTCCAACCAATCCGCGGATTTCCATAAATGCGCCAAACTCTCGACGGTCAAATCATCCATCGGCGCCGAAATTTTTAACGTCAACGTCAATTTACGCGGGAAAGAATAAAAAATATAAACAACTTCAATTTTGTCCTTGCGGTCAACGCCGCTTATACAGTGAAGATTATCAAATGACAGTTGGCCATCTTTAAGGAATTTTGCAACCGAAAGCAATGATTCACGCTTGATTAGAAGGGCGTTTTTTTGCTCTTCGATGACAACACCCGAAAACTTGTCATTGAGAATTTTTGCAATTTCACTCTGAAGCATTCTTTACCTTTTGGATTTTTTCTTGGAGCTTCATAAGACCATTAAGCAGATTTTCTGGACGCGGCGGGCATCCAGCCACAAAAACATCGACGGGAATTCCTAATTCTTCTGTTCCCTTAACGACCGAATAGGTATCATGATAAAAAATTCCGCCGCCAATGGCGCAATTGCCCATCGCAATCACATATTTGGGTTCCGGCATTTGAGCGTAAAGCTTTTTCATGCAATCGCCCATTTTGACACAAATTGTGCCGGCCACAATCATCACATCGCATTGCCGAGGACTGGCCCGAAAAACACCTGAACCAAAACGGTCAATGTCAAAACGCGATGAACCTGTGGCCATCATTTCAATCGCACAACACGAAAGGCCAAAGGTCAAAGGCCAAAGCGAAGAACTTTTGGCCCATTTAAAAAGGTCTTCGCTTTTAGCCAAAATCACATCTCCCGCCGGAAACTTATTTAAAGCACGTGTATCAACAGGATCGTTCTCTATTGCCATTCGAGCGCTCCTTTTTTCCACGCATAGGCCAGACCCAGAATCAGAATAACCATAAAAACAATCATTTCATAAAATGCGGCAATATTCAAATCACGAAAAACAACCGCCCAGGGAACCAGAAACAGCACTTCGACGTCGAACACAACAAAAATGAGCGCAAAAAGATAATAACGCACATTAAACTGGACGCGCGACGTTCCCTGAATAATTTCTCCACATTCATAGGTTGCGTTCTTGATAGCATTAGGCTGATTGGGACGAAAAAGCCAAGAAACCACAAACGCCGCCGCCACGAAAGCTATCCCTAAAAACAGGAAAAACAGGATGTAAAAATAATCGGTCACTTATTTTTCAGCTTTAATCGTCAAACTGTTAAATGAACGAATAACAAAAAATACAGAAATAGCAAAAAACACGAGTGCCAAAACCATATTCAGTTTTGGATCTAGCCCAATAGCCAACTCAATGGCCAGAAGGCCAAAAAGGGTCGTAAACTTGATGATCGGATTCATGGCGACAGACGAAGTGTCCTTAAACGGATCGCCGATCGTGTCTCCCACGACCGTTGCCGCGTGCAAATCAGTTCCTTTTTCGTTTAAATTGACCTCAACAAACTTTTTGGCATTGTCCCAAGCCCCGCCGGCGTTAGCCATAAAGATTGCCTGAAAAAGTCCAAAAAACGCAATGGAGATCAAATAACCGATAAAAAAGTAAGAATTCAGACACGCAAACGCCAACGTGCTAAAAAAGATCGTCATAAAAATATTGACCATCCCCTTTTGCGCGAACTGTGTACAGATCTCGACAACGCGCTTACTGTCCTTAGTGGACGCTTTCGAATTTCCGTCAAGTTTAATATTGTTCTTGATATATTCGACAGCATAATACGCACCGGCGCTAACCGCGTTAATCGAAGCTCCGGTAAACCAATAGATAACCGCACCACCAGCCACAATTCCAAAAAGAAACGGCGGATAAAGAATCGACAATTTATCGATGTTAACGGTCAAGCCTTGAGTCAAAATAACAATGATCGAAAAGATCATCGTCGTAGCACCAACAACCGCCGTTCCAATAAGAACAGGTTTGGACGTTGCTTTAAACGTGTTCCCAGCGCCGTCATTGGATTCCAAAAGATATTTTGCATTTTCAAAATCCGGTGTAAACCCATGTTCTTTTTGTAATTCATCTTTGATCCCAGGAACCTTATCAATAAGAGAGAGCTCATAAATAGATTGAGCATTGTCCGCAACTGGGCCATAAGAATCCACAGCAATGGTAACGGGCCCCATACCCAAAAAACCAAAAGCAACAAGACCTAAGGCAAAGATCGACGGAGCAACCATCAATGTCGCTAACCCAAGATTGCTGATTCCATAAGCAATTCCCATCAAGCCCATGATCGTTAAACCCATCCAATACGCGCTATAATTTCCAGCAACCAAACCAGAAAGAATATTAAGCGGCGTACCACCTTTTTTAGAGGAATTTACAATATTTTGTACGTAAATCGATTCGACGGAAGTAAAAATTTTAACCAGCTCAGGAATAACTGCACCGGCAACTGTTCCGCAAGAAATGATTGAAGCTAATTTCCACCACAATGAACCATCGCCTAACTGAGGAATTAAAAGATAAGAAACAACATAAGTAAAAGCAACGGAAACAATCGAAGTAATAATAACCAAACTACTCAAAGGCGCTTCAAAATCCATACGCTTGGCACTGCCATAGCGAGCCCGGGAAACCGCATCGTTAATCGCATACGACAAACTGCTGGCAATAATCATGATCAAACGCATCACAAAAAGCCAAACCAACAGTTGAGCTTGCACCTGTGTATCCTTGATAGCCAGCAATATAAAGGAAATAAGCGCAACACCCGTAACTCCATAGGTTTCAAAACCATCTGCTGTAGGCCCAACCGAGTCGCCGGCATTATCGCCCGTACAATCCGCAATAACGCCCGGGTTGCGGGCATCGTCTTCCTTGATTTTGAAAATAACTTTCATCAAATCCGAACCGATATCAGCAATTTTCGTAAAAATCCCGCCCGCAATTCTCAAAACCGAAGCGC
>CAZNNZ010000001.1:32087-47695 GCA_964574575.1 uncultured Planctomycetales bacterium | reverse complement strand
AATTCCAACGACTTGCCAACCTGAAATTTTATCAAACCAATCTGCCTTTATCGCTTGAGTTCTTTTTGGAAAAAACATTACCCCCCCAAAAACTACAAAACTCACTAACCCCCAACTGCTAGCCACCATTGCCCACGTTAAACTATGAAAAGCACTTAAAACCTCAACTATACAGACAGCGGCTAAAGTCCAAGCCAGAGAAGCCCACAAAAAAGCCAAACGCTTTCTTGCAAGATTTTTTTTCAACAAAAAAAATAAAATTAGAAAAAATGCAGTTAAAGGAAGGATAAACATTACAGACAAAATTTAGCGTGTTCTTTGGATAAGAGCGTTAATACGCTTGAGGAGTTCTTCAAAGAATTCATCCCCTGGACGGGTTCCCAGAGGATCTTGACGCTTACCACTTAAAATATCGTCTAATTCTTTGAGTATACGGATACTCGGGCCTAAGATTTTGTTTGAGACATAAAACATCCAACAAATAATGATCAAAAGCACCGTCGTCATTGCAAATAATATCCACGGCACAACTTTATTAAAACTATGCATCTGCATAAACCACGGAACATCTTTAGTCAATTGCGTAACATCAATGTGGCAAAGAACAGTAAGATTTTTATCAACAAAATTGATGTAATACAAGGTATAAAAAACACCGGCGCAAGCAACTAAACAAATAATAAGAGCTGGCAGAAGGATTTGCTGTTGGTATTTATTAACATTAACAAATAAGAGGCGTTTAAATTGCTGGGTCTTAGAAAGTTTTTCGCTTTGCATGTTTTGATTATACGCAGAGCCAATAAAAATGCTAGAAATTTTACAAAATTAATTTCACCTATTTTTTTGAGTAATTTTACCAAAAATTTCATCTAAAAGTGCTGGGATTTCACTGGAAGAAGGATATAAGCGCAGAGCATCTTTTAAAACTTTGACCGCATTCTTAGAATCACCAGAATTGTTGAGCGCAACCGCTAAATTGATTAAAACGCCTTCCCGAACAAAACCAAGAGCCAATGCTTTTTCAAAATTTGATACCGCCTCATGATAACGGCCAACTTGTGAAAGAGCAGAACCGAGATTGTTGTAACCAACCGCAAAATCCGGGTCAATAGCGACAGCGTCGCTCGCATATTGGATCGCCTCTTGGGCTTTTCCCTCTTTGCCTAAAACCGTTGCCATATTTGCAAAAACATCCGCATACTTTTGGTCCAAAGAAATCGACTTTAAAAAACAATTCTTAGCCTGTGCATCGCGCCCTTGACGAAGCAAATATTCGCCCAAATTGTTATACGCGCGTGCATTGGTCGGCTGTTTTCTAATTACGTCCAACCAAACATTTTCTTCAGTCAGATAAGTTTTATTGCGTACAAAGGTCAACCCGCCCAAAATTAAAGACAAAAGCGAAACACAAACAATAAAAAAAGCTTTGCGGCTTTTTTGATGAACACACTTTTCTGCGAGTATCCTCAAGAAAAGGACACTTAAAACTGCAACCGAAGCTAAAGACAAATACAAACGATATTCAAAAATCAAGTCTTTAAGAGGAATGATGCTCGACGACGGCAAAAGCAAAATAAAAAAACTCAAACCCAAAAAGCTTAAAATACGAAACCACCGATACGCGACCCAAAGAACCATCACCCACGTCACAAAAATGATGATGCTAGGAAGAAGAAAGCACAAATGATTTTCCGCCGGCCACTGATAATCAAAAACAAGCGGGTCAGGCCAAAATGAAAGACGCACATAATGCAAAATCACCGCCGGTTGATTAATCGCATACAAAAGCGGTGTCATTCCCTGCATTCCAAAGCCAGCTGTTAACTTTTCTTCTGGCTTGGTCGTCAAATAAAGAAAAATCATCACAAACCACATTAAAGATAAACTACCATAAAGCAACCGATTACCTTTAAGGGCCGACAAAAAGTTTTTTGAAATAAAGGTCCTGTCATAAAACAACACCATTATCGGCAAAACAAGAGCAACTTCCTTGGTCAGCCCACAAAGAATAGCAGATATACCAGCGCTAATAAGCCAAAATGCCCGTCGTGAAGTTAAATATTGACTCGAACAATACAGTGCTGTCAAAAATAACAACCCCATCAGTGATTCCGCACGTTGAATAATATATGTTACCGCCTGCGTATGTATCGGATGCAAAAGCCAAAGCATTGCCGATGCTAAAGCCAAAAGACTAGCATCTTTTTTGAACGCTTCATTCGACGAAGAGAGCAATAAAGTTTTACGCACCAGCAAAAAAAACATCATCGCCGCTAAAATATGAACACGAACATTAAAAACGTGATACCCTGCCGAGTTAAAGCCATCGAAATGAAAATTAAACGCAAGAGTCAAATAAAGCAGTGGCCGTCGGTTATTTTGTATAAAAGCCCACGGCCAATGCCAAAATTGAATATTGGGATTTTGGAGAATTTGGGTCAAATCATCAAAAATAAATGCAGAGCCAAAGACATTGCGATAAGCCAATGTCCCAGCTGCCGCTAGGACCAATAAACAGAGAATGACATTGAAATTTTCTAAAAAAATAAAACTAAAAATTCTTTGAATACGAAGTTTGACCAAGGCAGGGATATTCATTTTCAAATATTATTTGAGCAAAGTTTCAATATCAGCGACAAACTTTTGCGAAAGAAGATTTTCAGCTTGTTTTTGAGCGCTGACAATATCAACCGCTTCGACCGCTTTTTGAATTTTGTACCGATACCTTGAAGCAACGCTAAATTTACGAATTCCAATCCCCAAAAGGTAAGGCACAAACTTTTCTTGATGCGACATAAGTCCGCAGACAGAAATATCTTTCCCGTGGCGCTGGGCCGCTTGCGTGACACGATAAAGTGCACGCAAAACACCCGGATGATGCGGCAGAAAGAAATCCGCAACCTTTTCATTGGTCCGGTCAACGGCCAGCATATACTGAATAAAATCATTGGTGCCAATACTAAAAAAATCAGCCGCCTGCGCAAGCTCATCAATAATTTCAATCACCGACGGAAGCTCAACCATCATCCCAATAGGCAAAGTCGAAAGGCAATCAATGTTTTCTTTCTTAAGTTCATTAGCACACTCAAACACAAAATTTTTGGCTTCCAAAAACTCATCTAACGATGAAATCATTGGAAACATCACCCGAATGTTTGCACCGACACCCGCACGCAAAATCGCGCGAATCTGTTGCGCAAAAACATCTTTGTGCCGCAAAGAAAAACGAATCGAACGCATTCCCAAAAAAGGATTTTCTTCAGTGCCGTTATCATAATACGAAAGCACTTTGTCTCCACCAATGTCAAGCGTGCGAAATGTAATTTCCTTGCCCGGCATTCCGTTGACAAGCTTCTTGTAAACTAAGAACTGCTCCTCCTCGGAGGGAAAATCGCTGCGAACAATAAAAGGAAACTCCGTGCGATAAAGTCCAATCCCATCTGCCTTATATTCAATCGCCCTTTTAATGTCCCCCAAAAGATTGATATTGACCATAAGCTCAACACGAGTTCCATCAGAAGTTAAAGTGATTTCCTTAATATGTGTTCTAAGTTCAGCGGCAAGCTTGCGGTCTTTTTCTTTATTCTTAAAAGTCCCGATAATCTCCTCTGTCGGATTAACGTAAATATTACCTGCGTCTGCATCGAGTATAATCTTTGTCCCCGGCAATATTTTCAAAAGCTCAAGCTCTTCACAAAAAACGACCGGCAAGCCTAAAGAGACCGACAAAATAGTTAAGTGAGATGCAACCCCGCCGCTTAAAAGGATAATTCCGCTGACACCTAAAGATGAAAATTTTAAAATATCAGACGGATAAAGCTGACGGGAAATCACAATTTTACCATTAAAATCATGGTCGGCATCCAGGGCCCCAACAAGATTTTCCAAAAGGCGATTGCCGATATCCAGAACATCATGTTTTTTGTCCCGCAAGTATTGGTTAGGCAACTTATCAAACATTGCGGCGTACTGTGCAACAATTTGCCGCACTGCATCCGGCGGATTAACTGACTGACTAATCATTTTGACAATCGCATCTAAAAAAGATTGGTCTTTGAGCATCAAAATCTGTGCCGTAAAAATAAGAGACGCCACGTCGGACAATTTTTCTTCAATCTGGGCCTGCAAAGCTTCAAGCTGTTGCTGTGTTTTTTGAACTGCATTATAAAAATCGTTGAGCGAAAACTGCGGCTGATTAACTTCTCTGGGCGGCGGAACAAAAACCACGGGCTGTTCATAAACTATCGCCGGCGCAAAAGCAAAACCTTCACAACCGATGCGACCTTTGATAAATTTAAGCTCCTTTTGGGCAGAAGCGACAACAGGCAATGACGCCTTTTCATTAAAGCTAATAAGTAATTTGGCAGTTTCGATCGTGTTGGCCAACTGCGAAGTAATCGCCCGAAAAACCTTAATGTCTTCTTCGGAAAAATAATTTTTTTGTGAATTTTGAATAACAACGACACCAATGCGCGTCGTGCCGCGAACAATAGGAATAGCCAAAAATGATTCATACTGTTCCTCGCCAATATCGGGAAAATAGCGATACCCGGGCGACTTACTGGCATTCTTTTCGCAAACCGGACGCAATTCTTTAAGAGCAATACCCGTTAAGCCTTCGCCTAACTTCATCTTGACTTTTCCGATAGCATCCGGCTTTAAACCTTTGGTCGCACGCAAAACAAGTTCATTGGTGTTTTCGTAATAAATATAAATCGACGAAACCTCCGAGCACATGTGGACAGAAATCATCTCGACGATTCTTTGTAGAAAACCATCCAAGCTTAACGTATCAGAAAAAAGGCCGCTTAACTCGCCTATGTCACAAATCAGTTTTGTGTGGTCGCGTTTCATGCTTTCCAATTTTCTTTCATTTTAAACACTCGCTTAAGACTTACCCGAACTATCCTTAGACGCAAACTTTCCGCGAGGTTGTTTCAAAATATTGACATCCCGAATAAGAATACTGATAACCGCAAAACATTCGACAAAATTGCGTGGACGCAAAGCGCGTGATTGACCGCCTTTGCGACCCACAAAATCGCTGGGAATTTCCTTATAAGTCGCTCCAGATTTTAATAAACGCACAAGGCATTCAGCCAAAAGTGTCATGCCCCGGGAAGATCTGACATTTAAAGAACGAATATCCGCCGTACGATACAAAGGCGCACCATTATAATTTTTAACCTTAAGCCCAAAAAGTGTGTTTAATAAAAAAACAAATGTCCGAGAAAACATACGCCGATATAAGGGGCGATTTTGCATACTCAGCATATACGTCATCAAAATATCCGCGCTGCCCATTTCACGCAAAAAATCACGCAAATATGACGAAGAAAGGTCATTGTCACCGGGAAAAACTGTCACATACTCTTTGGACGCTATTTGATAACCACGAAATAAACTATACGCATTGCCGCGATTGCGCTCATTATGAACAACACGAACCCGCGCATCCTTTTTGGCTTCTGCTTCTGCAATCACACCCGTCTTATCGATACTCCCATCATTAACCACCAAAATTTCATAATTTTCAGAATACCCTTTAAATCCACTGCGCACACTTTCAATTGCCGCGGCAATATTATCTTCCTCATTAAAAGCCGCGATAACAACACTAATGCCTTTGCTCACAATAAACTCCTGTTTTAAAATTCTATAATAATGCGGCCAGCTCGACCCGAACGTAAAATTACCAGGGCTTTATTTATCTGTTTGAGCGCAAAGCGATGCGTTATCAATTTCTTTAAAGAAAGACGGCCGTTTAAATAGGCCTTCGCATATTTTGGAATATCAACGTCGGGAACGGTTTCCCCTCCCCATGTTCCAACAATCTTTTTGCCCTTAATCAAATCAAAGGGATCAATAGCAATCTTTTGTCCTTTAGACAAATTGCCGGCAATAACCACTGTACCTGTGTCGCAAACCACACTATACGCTAATTCCATCGCATCTTTATTTCCAGACGATTCAATGGCATAATCGAATCTTGCAAATGTTTTTTTAAATTCTTCAATACTTTTTCGAGCATCCCATACATGCACAGCGCCCAAGTGACGAGCAAATTTTAATTTCATCGCCGAAACGTCGACGCCGACAATAGTCTGACAACCGCAAAGTTTAGCTGCCAAAATTGCAGCTGCACCAATCCCGCCTACCCCAAACACTGCCAACGAATCTTTTTTTTGAATTTTTAGTGTATTAAAAACCATTCCAGCACCCGTCGGCAGTGCGCATCCTAAAAGGCTGGCTTCTGCTGGCGGGATTTTTTTGGAAATCTTGACCAAACGATTTTCTGAAACAACCGCATGTTGGGTCAAAGTTGTGATCGCGCCAGAATTAACTGTCTTGTTGCCCCAAAGATATTTCGCGCCGCCAGCATCCACCCCACTAGCTTTGATCCACGTCATAACAACATAATCGCCGACCTTTACCTTTTTGACACTGGGAGTTATCGCCTCAACAATACCCGCACCTTCATGTCCCAATAAATGCGGCAAATACGGATCCGGACCTTTAAACCCCTGACATTCATTTAATTGACTTCGACAAATCCCGCTGGCTAAAACGCGCACCAACACCTGCCCGTCTTTGAGAGCAGGAATTTCAATATCCGCAACAATCAGCGGTTTGTTAAGTTCAACAAGAATTGCGGCTTTAGTTTTCATAACTTATGGAATAAACCAAAAATAATCACCCGTGTATCCGTTTTTTTGAAATAATTTAACCCACTGATCAGTGCTCATATACGTTTGTGCCGTAAGGTTCCAAGCATCCATCCGTTTCTTTTCTTCGGGCGTACGAAAAGCATCGACGGTAATAAACGAATGCCCGCAGCTGACACGCTCAATTTCCCGGAGGGCTTGTTCACACTCCGGCAAAGAAAGATTATGAATCGTATTAATGGATATCACAAGATCAAATGATTTATCCGCAAACGGCAATGCTTTAGCATTCCCAACTCGGACAAAGGGCTTAATTTCTTCAACAGCATTGTTTATCGCATAAGAAGAAACATCAATCCCGCAAACTTGAATGCCCGAGATAATCTGGCGAAAGTCATGCAACATAAAACCTTTGGCGCAACCTACATCGAGAATAGAGCTCTGCGCCGTCAAGCCATAATACTTTTGAAAAGCCGGCACCACCGGCTGCCAAAATCTCGAATTATAAGAAAATCCGCCATAACCATATTTTCGATCACCATCAAAGAAATCTTTGCCAAACTGACGAGCAACACGACGGACATCCTCGGTTTTCTGTTCGAGACGTTCTTCCAAATTGCGTTTAGTCCGCGGATAATTTTCTAAAAGATCAATTTCCATTATTCGGAATCCCTTTCTTTGTTAACCAAAATGGAGGGAAAGCGCAACAAAACAAAGCTGGAATTAGATAAATACTAATCAAATCAAGCAACCGAGCAAAAGGATAACTAAATGCCACAATAGGAAATATTCCAAGAATAAAAATACTTGCCCCAACCATAAAAAGAATTCCAGCCTCTTGATGCCACCGTTTAAGACGAGCAGAATCCAAATCCGAATTAAATAAAAGATATAATAATTTTGCGATACCTAAAATTCCCAAAAGGCACACCCAAAACGCAATCGATTTTAAATAAATCCTCATCGCATAAAACGTCCCCCCAACTAACCAATGCAAATAACGTTGCCATTCATGGCTCAAAACATCTATAGAAAATCTCATCAGTAGCCGGTCAACCTCAACAGTATAATTCTTCGAATAAAACCCAGCCAAGGTCTTAACATATTTTGCGGCTTCGATATTTTTCTTTGGGTCGTCTAATGGCTCAATTGCTTTTAATTGTTTAATGGCCACATTCCAAGTGTTCATAAGATCCCCGCCGAAAGAATCCCCCTGCAACTCAATTTTCTTATACTCTGGGAGGATCTTAATCCAATCGAAAGGAGACATATTGTTAGGAGGCGTAAATTGACGTTTGCGAATCAATATCTCGTCGGCCAAGATCCTGACATCTCCTGATAAAAGCTGAATATTATCTTCATTCAAATAATGCGCCGCATGTCCCGCCAAACTTCCTCCAGTCATCGACACTACACCAAACTGTCCAACGACTAGAAGACGCAATAAACAAAATAACATCAAAGGTAAAATCGTGCATAAAGAGAACCGCAAAGCCGTGCGCTGTACATCCGCCCATTGAAATTTTTGTAAAATTACAGAAATCCCCGCCGCCCAAAACGGAATCAAAAGTGGAATAACAGAAAAATTCGGCCGCATTTGATAAAGAAAGAACGTAAAAATAACCAGGGAAGTTATCGTTTTCCAATTCCATTTTTTAATGGCTAAAAACATACTCCCAACCGCTAAATTCATAAATATCGTGGCAAAAACTTCCGTCTCAACCCATAAAAATCTGCGTAAAGTCGGATTGTCCCACAACAAAAAAGACACGAATAGCAAAGCCATAACTCTATCAAAACCAAATTTTAAGAAACACCAATACAAATAACAAACAGAAAGAAGAAAACATATCACCTGAAAATAAGGCCAAAGCGTAAAATTCCCAAAGATCATATAAAAACCCATAGTTCGGTGATTTCCTAAAACTGATACCCACGACGAAAAATCAAATCCAGTATAACTTGGCTCATCAGCTTGACCCGCGTGCAGAGAATAATTGAGTAAATTAGGATGTGCCAAAAGATATAAAACATAAATGATCATCTGGCCTATTAAAATGCCCCAGCCATTACGTTGTTGAAAATATTCGAAAATTGTCTTAACCGCTTTGGCCAAAGTCAAAACGCGCAGGTAATAACATATTCCAAAAACGAGAAAAACCATACTAAACATAAAGGAATGCTGACGGAATTGTTCCCAAATTAGCGGACTAACAAAAAATGCCAAAACAAGAAAAATGATCCCGACAAGTTTCATTCTTTTTTCAGTGATTTCCGACATTCTATAAACCTTTCTTGTTAACCGACGGCGTAGCTTCACTCAAAAAATCACAAAAAATCGGATGGCGCAAAACATTCTTGATAATAATGTCACTGTTATCATAATTAAACGTCGCTTGCCGGCCTATTACCGTCAACTGAGCAAATTGCGCCAACTTTTGCTGAAGTTGACCAACTTTTTCGCGATAATCAGCGGCAAGAATCGGATAAGAATATGGCGCTTTGATCTCAAAAATACTCTCAATATCAGCGGCATCCGCAATCATTTTTACTTTGATCAATTCCTGCGCCAACAAAGGCTGTAAATCAGCTAGCGGTGTGTTCATTTCATCCGGCGATTTAAACGTGTACTCAAGGCAAAGAACGTCGCTGATATTTTTATTGCGAATAATCGTTTTAGAATGATTGGAGAGAATCGTTCCCCGGACAAAAGAGACATTAGCGTCAGCGTAATAACAAACCTGATGATCTTTCAAACATTTCCTCAAAAAAACAAAAACAAATCGCGAATGCAAAAATTCGAGTTTAGGGCAATCAATCTTTAAAAGCCGGCACAAAGCAAAAGGATTTCCAGTCCATACTAATTGATCCACATCCTCAATCTGTCCCTCGACGGCGCATTGCGTAATCTTATTGTCCTTAACAGTCAGAGCTGTGACATTTTTATTCAAAACAATACGCCCGCCAAGTTGCAAAATCTTTTCTTTATACGCATCGACCATAGCACCGAACCCATCATGAAAATAGTAAAACGGTTCATTGTTCCGATCAGCTTGCAAAGACTGCAATAAAAACTTAAAGATACTAAAATCTCTTTTTGCCTTAGTATCCGTGTTTTGAGTCAAATATTTATTAGTCTGGCTAAAACTTTTATCTTCAATCTTGGTCGCCGCCCGCAAACTCGAAAAAGCCCAATCTGCGTGCACCTTTTGTGGATCCGTACGCAAAAACTTTTTTGTCAAAGGCTCAAAAAAAGAATAATATAGCGTCGGGCCGTAAAGATTCAGTACTTCTTTTTCAAAATTAACAGTGCCTTCTTCTTTTTTCTTCCTTAAAAGCTGGTCCCAAAGAACACGCAAGCTAAAATTCAAAGGAAGCTGGAATAAAGAACGTATCGTCGGCGGCCAATCCATATAGCGACCTTCAATAAACAACTTCCCGTTTCTTCGTACCCGCAGCCATTGATCAGGGGAAATAATTTCTGCAACTTTATCGCGGACTTCCTTGTCTTTCAAATAAAGCACGTGGACACCAATGTCCAAACGGCAATCATTATGCGTAACAGAACGAGCCAAGCCGCCAACCTCAGCCGTATTCTCGACAATCAAAACCTCATGCTTGCGCAATAAACATTCATAAGCAAAAGCCAAACCAGAAATCCCCGCACCAACAATAATGATTTTTTTCACCGCTTAGCCTCCAAAATAGCAATGTAAGAAATCCCAACAAGCGGCCTTACTTTGTTTTCTAAAAATTGGCTGGGCTTGACTAAATATCGGTCATAAAAATTAACCTGCATATCTTCTGCCGAATTATTTGTGCCTTTGCGTCGCAAAAGACAATAATTGACAAACCACCCCAAAGCTCCGACAAAATTAAATGCATAAAGATCTTTGACCTTAAATCCCGCGACTTGCGCTAAAGACTCAATCATTTTTCTTGTATACCGCCGATAATGCCCTGCCTCGGCATCCAGCGTCCCATACAAAAACTGATGCGCGGGAACAAGCAGTAATAACTTTCCACCGACGGGCTGTAGAATATCATGACAAATTTTCATCGCTTTTGAATCATCTTCAATGTGCTCAAGAACATTAGAAAAAACAATCGTATCAAACCGCTTCCCCGCATACCCTTTAAGCCCCTCTTCAAAAATATCCAACAACTCAACACAAAACTGATCTGACGGCGGGCAACGTTCTTTAACAAATTCAACCGCCTCTGTGCGCGTATCAACAGATAAAAGAAAATGTGAATCCTTAATTAAATATTGGGTCAAATTGCCCAGCCCGCAGCCAATCTCCAGCACCGTTTTTCCTATAAAAGGGCGAAATTGTTCATACTGCCACAGATTATAATTCCCGGAGTTCATCAAAACCAATCCTGAACTTTTAAGAATATTTTCCATGACTAATCAGAATAATATTTAAATAGATTAAATTTTTTCAGAACCCAAAGGCGCTCTAAAATCGGCAGCAAGCGTTTTTTGATCGTATCATTATGGACAAAAATACTGGCCAAAAGAAAAGGCGTGCTAATAGTCGGCATGGAACAATCTTTGCACAAAGCAATGCTGCCGGCCTTACCCTCAATATGCAAAGTTCTCATTCGTTTCATCTTTGGACCATTCCATAAAACATTAAGATCCTCTTTCATAATATTCCCCAACGGCTCTTGGCCGACATAATCCAAACAACACGGGACTATCGTCCCATCCCAATGAACAGTCAAAAATCGCCACATCATAAAACAAGGTTTAAACTTCTCTTTACCGCTAAAAATCTTTTTGACAACACCCATCTGCCTGTTCTCGCCGGAAAGGCCGGTCTCATTAAAAGCTTTGATCCGCACGGCATCCATACCAGCTTTTTTCCATTTCTTTAAAAAAGAATCCGCTTCATGCTGATTCTTTTTCATATAAGTCATATGAATGCTCGAATATGGCCCGCGGCCCGCGTTTTGTTTTCGGATCTCTAAATAACGTTCAACATTTCGCGTTGTCTCTTCAAATTTTGCCCCAATACGAATTTGTTCATACGTTTCTTTGCTATTGCCATCAAAAGATATATCCAGGACCGTCAAAGCAGAGTTAACAAGCTCTCGGGACTTTTTCTCCGTCAGAAATGAAGCATTCGTATGAATCACGGTTTTAAGTCCATAACTGCCGCAATAATTAATCATATCAATAATCTTAGGATGCATCAGCGGTTCGCCAGCCAAATGCAAATCGATCGTCTCTGAAAAATCTTTAATCTGATCGACGATCTTCGTAAACACAGCCATGTCCATAAGCCCTATCCCTCGGGTAGACATTGTATTATCTTGAAATCTAGGGCACATCGGGCATTTCAAATTACATGCATTGGTAGATTCAATCACCACCTCAATAGGCCGTCCTTTATTATGCGCAGATCGAGTTAAATAAGAGTACGCGACTTTAGCTCGATTCCAAATCAAATGGGGCGCCAATGAATAAAGCTTCATTTTTATAAGCCTCTCCTTGCGTAATCGCAATACATGTAAATTAATTTCATTTTAAAAGACTTTGCGGAGTTAAAGCTTTTCTGATCCTTCTAAATAAAATCTGCAGCAAGCTATGCCCGACGGAAAGAAAATTCAATAAATAAAAAGCGCGCGATATTCCTGATTCTCTATCATTATTTGACACAAGAACTTGCTCGTATGTTTTATGCTCATCTAACAATATGGTTAACAACTCCGCTTGATATGCAAAACCCACACTCATCGGATGCCAACGCATCACATTAGACCGAAGATGCAAAACAACGCCGTTGTAATATTTGATGTGATACCCGCTAAAACAATTGACTAGTCCAACAAAAAACCGCGAAAGCACTCGGCGAGAAAGTCCCCTTCGATCAAGAGAGCCAAAATACGGGATGACCATATCCGCCGTCCCTTTTTTTTGAAAAATAATTTTAATACTCTCTTCTGTTTCCGAATTATCTCCGCAAATCATCATGTAATATTTACCCACCCCGATAAATGCCCCGTCGATGTAGTTATACCCCAAGCCCCTTCTTTTTTGATTATTAACCATCCTGATAAAAACATCAGGATGTTCATCCATAAAATTCTCTACAAGTTCCCTTGTTTTATCTGTCGAGCCGTCATTATAAATTAACAGCTCAAACGTCAATCCTAAATCAGTGGCAACAGAATTAATTTTCTTTAAGGTCGGAATAATGTCTTTTTCTTCATTGTGACAAGGAATAAAAAAAGTTACTTCCACCAAATTTTCATATTGTTGCTTTTTTTCTAATAAATTCTGAAATTCTGTTTTCATAATCAACGTCTACTCATATCAGCAGTTGCTATTCTTGACTCGAGCGCGCCCATCTTCTCGTCGATCATCAAATCCATTCCCGACCAAACATCCGGGGCTTTCATACCAAATTCTTCATTTAAGCGCGTCGTATCCAAAGTTGTGTTGTGCGGCAAATGTTCTAAAAACAATTTGGAATCTTGGGCACGGATCGGCTCAACCAAATCCTCACTTACTCCCATCCTTTGGGCCAAACGATACGCCAATTGGCTGTAACTTACATCTCTATTTCCAGAAACTTGCACAATCCCATCAATAGGTTTACTAACCACATCGCAAAGAACTTGAATAGCAAATGACAAAGGCAATGGCGAAACTACTTTGTCGCTAAAAGGATGTATCACTTTATTGTTTTGCAAAGCACAAATCCATTGCCCCAACAACTCTATCTTTGGCCAAAAAACTTTTGTCAGGCGCAGAATCGTTATCGAATCCCCCAGTGCCAATAGTTGCCTCTCGGCTTGAGCTTTTTGACGTCCATGTTCTGTCTGCGGGCACAGCGGCGCATCTGCTTTTACAAAAGCAGTGTTTCCATCAAAAACCAAATTCGTCGACAAAAAAATAACACGCGCCCCTGCTTTGACCAAACGCTGGGCAAGCTTTAACGTATGAACAACATTGACCTGCCGCGTTTTTAAAGGTTCTCGATGGCAATAATCCAAAGAATTGTACGCTGCACACAAAAAAGCTACGTCAATCTTTTCTGGTAGCGGCCAACCAGAGACGTCTTGGTCTAAATCTAAATAACTGCAACTTTCTGATAATTTTTCCCGCCGACTCGTTGAGAAAACTCTATTTCCTGTAGAATTAAGAGCAGACACCAAAGCGTTCCCAATCAAGCTATTGGCACCGACGACGAGAATTCTTTTATTATTTTTTGAATTTTTCATGCCTGATGAATATACTCCACGGGCAATTGCCGGATCTTTTCCCAATTACGCTCAATCCAAGACAAAACGTCTTCTAACCCTTGGTCAAAAGTAATTTGCGGTTTCCAGTTTAATTCGCGACGAGCTTTGCTCGAATCGATCACATAAGCATTATCCTGACCAAGCCTTTCTGCAACATCTCGTGTCACTGTCTTAAAATCTTTTCCCATCTGTTGACAAATTTTCTTTACTACGTCACTGACTGCAATACCAGCATCTGGTGAAAAATGATAAATCTCGCCGAGTTTTCCTTGTTGCATAACCGCTAATTCTCCACGAGAAATGTCGCGAATATGGATGTATGACTTGACCGCTTTCCCCCCGCCATGCAATTCTTGAATCTTTCCCGACTTAAGATTAATGATCGTGCGAGGAATAATCTTAAATAATTGTTGATGAGCGCCATAAACATTGGTGGCCCGCACCGTCGAAAGAGGAAAAGAAAAATTTTTTACATACGTCGAAAGCAAAAGATCCGCCGCCGCTTTGGAAGCTGCGTAAGGCGTACTAGGATTAAGGAGAGCATCTTCACGAACAGTCCCTTGGCAAGAGCCATAAACCTCGGGACTAGAAATGTGGACGTAGCGTTTCAAATATTTTGCATCTTTCAAATAATCTAAAAGATGCGCCAAAGCCACCGTATTGGTTTGAAACCAATCCCACGGCGTTTTCCAGCTAGGCCCAACTTCACTTTGCGCCGCAAAATTAACAATAAATTCTGGCTTAAATCCGTCGAGCAATTGTTTAAAACGCTCCATGTCTTTGTTTAAATCAATCTGCTCAAAAGAAAAATTTTTCCTAATATGCTCTTTATACCCTAAAAATAATTCCGGCTTTTCTGGTGAGCGGCTTACGCCTACAACCTTGTTCTTTGCATCTTCTAACAAAAGGTCAATAAAATCACTGCCTGAAAATGAATTACTGCCAATCACTAAAATTTTTCTTTCCATAGGCGCCTAAATTTCCCTTTTTAAAACTTCCTTCATCTTTTCCAAACCCTGTTTAATATTTTCAATCGAGTTCGCGTAACAAAGACGAGCGTACCCTTGGCCATTCTCACCAAAATAATGTCCGGGGCAAAGAGCCACGCCGGCTTTTTCTAACATGAGCTCGCCAAACGCTTGGCTGGTTAATCCCGTCCCCCGGATATTCGGAAAAACATAAAAAGCGCCTTGGGGCTTAAGACATTTAATTCCGGGAATTTTATTAAGTTCCTCAACCATAATATCTCGTCGAGCCCGAAGCTCATTGACCATGGCATTGATAGGTTCCTGACTGCCCGTCAAAGCTTCGATACCCGCCCTTTGAATAAACGGCGAGACGCATGAACTGGTTGTCTCTAAAAGCAGTGCCATTTTGGCAATAACTTCCGAGGGTCCAGTAACCGCCCCTAAGCGCCAACCCGTCATCGCATACGATTTACTAAAAGCATGGATCACAATCGTCCGCTCTTTACATCCGTCATATTTGCTGGGCGAACTAAACTTCACGTCACTATCTTGATAAATCATCCGCGTATATACTTCATCGCTGACCAAATACACATCATGCTCCTGGGCAATCTCATAGATCCTGCGAATCTCATCCTCCGTCATGACCGAACCGGTCGGATTATGCGGCGAGTTGATGATGATCATGCGCGTGCGCGGCGTGATCAGGCGTCGTACC
>CAZNNZ010000001.1:26131-32077 GCA_964574575.1 uncultured Planctomycetales bacterium | reverse complement strand
GTGTTGGAAGTTCTGGCTTTTTTAACATCATCGGGATTTAAACGAAAACTATTTTTTTCGAGCAAAGGAACTTTTACGGCCTTGGCCCCAACAAAATTAATAATCGAATTGTAAGACACAAACCCGGGGTCGGGAATGATCACTTCCTCGCCGGGATTGACCAGACAGGAAACAGCATAATAAATTTGGACATTCCCGCCGGCCGTCACGAGAATTTGCTCAGGGTCAGGTTTAAAGCCTCGGGAACGTTGCGTCACAGCGGCGGATGCCGCCTTAAATTCGCTTAAACCCGATGAATTAACGTAATGCGTGTTCCCTTTCTTTAAGGCTTCACACGCCGCGTCGACAATATTTTTGGGCGTATCAAAATCCGGGTCGCCAATCTCAAAATGAATAATCTTCTTGCCCTGCTTCTCAAGCTCTTGCGCTTTGGCCAAGACCTCAAACATTCTTTGTCCTTCTAATCGATTGGCCGCAATGGATAAACTTTTCATTCCAAAGATTCTTTCAAAGGTTCAATAATCATATTTTCTAAAAATTCTTTACGACTTAAGTAAGGGAACATATCTTCCAGCGGCATGCCTACAGCCGTCCCGTCAGGATTTTTTCTAAAGCCAACCGTCGGGATCAGCTGCTGATCGGGCGCAATCATAATCTCACAAACCACCGGCCCTTGTTCGTCGAGCATCATTTTGATTTTTGACGCCGCTTCTTGATAATTTTGAACCCTCAGGGCTTTAATCCCATAAGCGGCCGCAAGCTTCTGATAATCCGGTAAACTTAAGCCCCCTTGAGAATCTGAGCCGACATACCGACCTTTCAAGAAACCATCCTGCGTATGACGCATAGCCAAATAACCCTGATTATTAAACACGATCATTTTGACCGGTAAATTATGATGCACAATAGTCTGTAGTTCTTGAATATTAAATTGCATACTGCCATCGCCGATAAAACAAATGGTCCTTTGGCCCTTGCTAGCAAAACAGGCACCGATACTTTCCGGCAATCCTGTTCCCATCGCCGCAATCCCGCCGGAGACAACCAATCGCTGGCCTTTTTTAAGCCGCAGCGCCTGAAAAGGAATATACAAAGCCGTCCCGCCCCCATCAACGACCATAGTATCTTCTGCACTAAGCTCATCGGATAACATATCTACAAAAACATAAGGGTCGATAAAATCTTTTTTTTCGCGCCAACAAACCGCAATGGCATTATAGGATTTATATTTTGTGCATTTTTCGTGCCACGAAGCCAAATCATTTTTTATAATTCGATTTTGAAAACTCTCTAAGAAAATCTTGGCATCGCACGGGATACAAAGATCCACCTTAATATTAGCGTTTTGCATTTCCACACTATCAATATCGACGACGATCTTTTTTGCCACTCGGGCAAAAGCATCGAACCTTGCACCAGTCAAAGTCATGCATAAATGTGAACCAATGCTAATCAAAAGATCACAATTCTGCACCGCTAAATTTGCACCTCGCTGGCCTGATATTCCCATGCGACCCATATAACACTCATCATCCGTCGGGAGAATGTCACTCGTGTTCCAAGTACACACAAACGGCAATTTTGTCTTGGCAATAAAATTTCGAAAAGAGTCAACGCCACCCGCTAAGCGTATCCCATATCCAGCGACGATCAAAGGACGCTTGGCCGCTTTTAATAATTCTAAAGCCTCATCACATAACTTTGCCAACGCTTGACTGTTTAACTGCGGCTGTAAAATTTCTCCTTGTTCAAAACCTTTAAGATCATCAGGGTTAATTTCAGCCCATTGAAAATTTAAAGGAAGATCAATCCATACAGGACCCGGCCGTCCGCTTTTAGCCAAAAAAATTGCTTTTTGTAAATGATATTTGATCGTCTTTGCGTCCTCAACCATGACCGCGTACTTTGTCATGGATTTGACGACGCGAACAATGTCCATCTGCTGTGAACCGACTTGGCGTATCGGTTTATTTCTTGTCGTGTGTTCAAGCCGTGCTTGACCAGAAATAAAAATGCATGGAATAGAATCTAACCAAGCCGCGCATAAACCAGTAAGCGCATTGGTCCCGCCAGGACCGGTGGTGACAATAGCAGCCCCGAGAGAATTCTTAACACGAGCATACGATACTGCAGCTAAAGCGGCGGCTTGTTCATGATGGCAAAAAACACAGCGCATCTTTCCATTCTTTTGCGCAGAATCAAACAGATGGACAACTGCCCCGCCGGTGACACCAAAGACACAATCCACCTTTTCATTCGCCAAAAACTCAATAACATAATCCGCTAACTTCATGAAAAAATCCTTACGGCAGATAATTAAAATACATAAAATGTTTCGCTTGACCCGCGTCAACGGGGATGATCGCGCCCTGACAAAAACTCGCCAATTCGGAACATAAAAAAACTACCATCGGACTAATCTCGGTCGTTTTACCAAAACGGCCCAACGGCGAGCGTTCCTTAAGATATTTTTCGGCATGCTCTGGGCGGTCCTTCAAAACCTGGTCCCAATGTCCACCTTCGGTCAAAACAACGCCGGGCATAACCGCAGTCATGACAACATTTTTTGTTTCCGTCGCAAGCACTCGCCCCATCGAACGGGTATAAGCTCCTAAAGCCGCTTTGCTGGCACAATAAGGAACAGGCCCGCTATTCTCCAGTGCCGCCCCAGAGGTTATCGTCACCACCCGACCCCAATCTTGTTTTTTCATATACGGAAGCAAAAGATTATTGACCTCGACGGCCACTTCAAAATTCAAGCGGAAAAATTTTCGCCAATCACTAATCGGGCAATACGGATCTGTGATCCCAAAAGCACTGCCAACATTATTGACCACAATATCCGGATGACCAAATTTCTTGTGCATCTGTTCTACAAGACTGCTCACAGCGCCTTCTTCGCCAATATTACATTCTAAATAATCATGCCCCGCATTTTTGCCGCCCAAAAGTTCCATTGCCTTTTTTAATTTCGATTCCTCACGCGATGTAATAAAAACTTTCACGCCTTCTTTTGCAAGATCCATGGCAATCGCCTGCCCGATCCCCGAGGCTCCGCCGGTGACTAATGCCTTTTTACCTTTTAGACCTAAATCCATAAATCATTGCTCCCTAAATAATATTGATAGGCAAAATGATCTGCTTAACCTTTAAATCAATCAATCTTTTTAAAATCGCTCTTTGCGAGGTCAAAGAATAAATCGCCGTCAAAACAATCACTGCTTCTTGAATATCCTGGATATATTCCACGGGCTTAATTTGGACGGGAAAATTCAAATAATACAAATTTTCCTTATTCTTATCATCGTCAATAATGTACTTGATCCGACGCAAGCCCTCGAGATAATAATCCAGCACGGGCATCATCAGGGCTGCGCCAAAACCATAAAGATTCTCATCTGGAATAACCGCTAAACGACCGGCAGTCACTTGCATGTTATTTTTAAAAACTTGATATTGCTGTTTAATTAAAGCGCCAGTGATTGGCACAGAAATATTTTTGGATTTGGCACGATCGGCTTTCTTCTTTCGAAACGCAACCATCAAAGCGCCCCAATGATAAGGATTTACTTTAATGTCAATTAATTCGACGCCTAACTTTTCTAAAAGAAATTGAACCGACCTTTCTGAAAAATAATTAAGATGCTGATGAAACATCTGGTCAAAGCGAGCGTCCCGCACTAATGCATCTAACCCGGGAAATTGAAAAAAGAACAAAGCATTGTCGGCAGCACTGATAATCAACTTTTCAATCAACTCAGCAGGTTGTTCTACATGCTCAAAAGTATGACTGGATAAAATAATATCCGCTTTAATCCGGACGGCCTTAAGATCTACATTTTCAAAAAAATCACCAATCAATTTGATCTTGCTATCGGAAACTTGATTTTCTTTATCTTTGAGAATTGGATCTATTCCATACAAAACATCTGCTTTATCCTTTAACTTATTAAGAAAATAAATATCATTACAGCCAACCTCCAGCAAAGTTTTAACCTTGCGATCCCCAAGAATATTTTCGATAAAATCTGCAAAAACATCCAGCGCGCCCACCGCCGATGGACTACTGGAAGTTCTCGTCCGATAGCAATGGCCATAAAGAATATTCTTATCAATAAGATTCGCCAATTGACCATGACCGCAGGTCTGACAAAAATGGAATTTTTGGTCCACCAAACCAATCTTTTGAGTAACCTTCTGCTCAACATAAATTTCCGTCAGAGGAAATTGCGGCAAATCAATTAAAGCCTCACAAGAGGCTGCGCCACAGATCACGCAATGAGTGCGCATCTTAAAAGCAATATTTTCAAACTCTTTAAAATCTGGTGTTTTAACTAAACTTGTCATTTAAAATGGCCCCGTAAAAGTCGAGTCAGGAACATCATGCGGCATTTTATCGACGGGAATACAAGACAAAATCCTGTCAATATCCGCAGTATTTCTGCCCATGCTTAATAAAATGTTTTCTACAATCTGGCGCACTCCCGGATAAAAATGCTTGGTCAAAGCCGGCGCCGACGGAAACGAAATATCCGGCAAAGTCACACGCCGTGGAGCACTTTTAAGATCAGAAAAGTTTTCCTCGATTGCCCGCGCCATAATCTCAGAGGCAATACCCGCAAACGGCCAGCCCGTATCTAAAACAACCAATCGCCCCGTTTTCTTTAAAGACGCACGAATCGTTTCATAATCTAAAGGCTTAATTGTTCGCAAATCAATCAAATCAAAATAAATCTTTTCTTTTTCCAAAATTTGCGCCGCCTTAAGCGCCTCGATTACCATATATGAACTAGCCACAACGCTCGCCGCTTGCCCCACACGAATCACGTTAGCTTTACCAATAGGAATTGTGTAGTTTTCCGTCGGGACCAAAGATTTCAAACTATATAACCAGCGATGTTCCAAACAAAGCACAGGATTATTATCACGAACCGCAGCCATCAGCAAACCCTTAACGTCAGAGGCAAACGCCGGCATAATCACTTTTAATCCCGGGATATGACTAAAAATCGACGATAGATTTTGCGAATGCTGTGCGCCCTGACCCCAACCTCGGCCAATGATCATACGAATCACAAGCGGGACAGAAGATTGTCCGCCAAACATAAAATACCATTTCGCCGCATTATTAATAATTTGGTCAAAAGCAACCAGCGAAAAATCTACACGCTGATGAGTCATAATCGGCCGCAACCCGCGCAAAGCCGCACCGATGCAAATCCCCGTCATGCCACTTTCAGAAACCGGCATATCCATGACCCGCTCTGAGCCATATTTTTCCTGTAACCCTAAGGTCGTCCCAAAAATCCCTTTGGGATCCACAGCCCCCTCGCCAATCAAAAAAACATTAGGGTCAGAACCAAGAGAAAGATCTGTAGCTTCACGGATTGCGCCGCTGTAAGTTAATTCACGCGGCTTACTTTCAGTCGTATTTACTGGGGGTAATGACGGCGCATAACCATCCGCGACGCAAACATCCGTAGAAGGGTACGGGCTTTCTTTGGCAAAAGCCACAGCCTGATCAATTTCGGCGGAAATCTCATTTTCTATTTGACGCATTGCGTCACTATCCAAGATATTTTCGTCAAGAATATACTTTTTTATCCGATCAATCGGGCACTGCGCTTTTCTTTGCAAAAATTCTTCCGGCGTGCGATACCCTAAATCATTGTCAAAATTTGGACCACAATGTTCGCGCCAGCGATACGTAGCAAATTCAAGAAAAACTGGGCCTTCTTTCTGTGCCAAAATCTGCTGTGCTTGCTTTGCCGCTTCTAAAACCGCAAACACATCATTCCCGTCAGCTTTAATGGTTTTGACCCCATGTCCTGCGGCTAATTGCGCAATATCTCGACGAGGTTGGCGCAATGAGAGCGGAGTATAAACAGAGTATAAATTATTTTCACAAACAAAAAGAATCGGCAAACGTCTCAAGGCCGCAAAATT
>CAZNNZ010000001.1:0-26121 GCA_964574575.1 uncultured Planctomycetales bacterium | reverse complement strand
AAAACGCCTTCTTCGACTGCCGCATCACCCAAAAAAGCAACCGTAGTCTTACCCGTCGTACGAATTTTCTCGGCGAAAGCCACCCCCGTGGCCACAGGAATAGACCCGCCAACAATTGGAGTAGAGCCCAAAAAATTAACTTTCAACTCCAGCAAATGCATAGATCCGCCGCGGCCCTGGCAACAGCCTGTAGCTTTACCGTACATTTCAGCAAACATAGCCGACAAATCTCCACCTTTAGCTAAATAATGGCCATGCGCTCGATGATTGCTTAAAACGAGATCTTCTGCAGATAACACATGACAAATTCCGACGGGAACAGCCTCTTGCCCGATGCACAAATGCACAGGACAACGCATTTGTTGTTCGGGATAAAGAGCAACAATTTTTTCCTCAACCATACGAATGCGCAGCATAGCGCGCCATAAAACAACGGCGTGTTTTTGTTTCTGTGCTTGAAAATTTTCAACTGTAGAGTTTATATTCATCATAAAGTTTTTCCGTTTTTTAGATTCAAATTCGTGCAAATTTTAACACAAAACGCATCCCTTAACTTCCGAAATTACCAAATTCGTTTAAACGCCCTTTCTCTTTAAAGCAACCAAATATTTGCCTTCTTTTTCAACGGCATAGATTCCATTCAAATACTTAAAGATAATAGACATCGATTTAAATTTTTGATAATAAATCTTGGGTAGTTTCCCATAAAAAATATTCTTTTCAACAAAAACGTATTGTGGTTTTTCAGTCTCTAATTGAAGAAGAGTTTTTTCCAAACGCTTATCCGTAAATAAATATAATCCACCAAAATCTCGCCCCAACATACTCCTAGACACAACCATAGGGAAATAATAAAAGAACGGTTTGCGGTCCGCCTGCATGAGAATCATCGTTTCATTGCTTGCCAAAAGACAAACTTTATCATCCGGCAAAGTTAATTCTTGAATCAATTGAATATCTTCGACGGCTGGAACACTCAGGGCCATTTTTTTACGTTCTTCATTAAACGTGTCTGAACGCAAAGTTATAATATTCGGATACTCAATAAAATGCCGCGTTATCGCAAGCAAAGCCAATGCTCCCAATGCACATAAAGCAGAAATTCTGTTGCGGTTTTTAACCGTTACCGAATGTAAAAATTTATTTACGGCCCAGCAAAGCAAAAGAACATAAGGAACGCACGTGCAAAAATATCGCGCCGCAGTAGCTTGGCAAATATAATAATGAAACATCAGCAAACCATAAACGCCCAAACTGGCTGCAAATATTTCATCAAACTCAATTCTTTGGGAACGATACCATTTGCCCGCCGGAATAAAAACAACAATCAGATATAGCAAAAGAATCAGACACGCAAACACAAAAGAAAAAGTATTCCCCCCTTGAAAATTCAAACTAACGGGAATCGCGCTAAAACCTTGTACAAATAATGCAATCTGCTCACTGACATTTTGCCAAAAAACAGGTTCACCAAAATGGTTCTTAAGAACTATCTTCAAACAAATCCCAGTCACCAAAATCGGCAATGCAAAATACCCAGCAATCTTAAAAATATCTTTTCGTGATGTATAAATAATTTCACGTTGTTCTCGGACAAAGAGCAAGATCAACAAATAAACAAAATAGGTCATCAACTGATAAATCCCTGTATCTGAAACATAAAAAACTGCAAAACCACTGCAGATTGCCGCGAGAATAAGATACAGATTTCTTTTGCTGTGCCCATGAGAGAACAACAATAAAAAGAAAAATATATCAAAGAAATAACGAATCACGGTTGCATTAGGGTAATGCCAAATAAAAGGGACTGCTCCATAATGAAACATTTGCAAATTTATGATGATCAAAACACCCGCTAAAGCCAAGAAAACATTGTTAATCCACAGACGCAATAGAAAAAAACACCCCACAAAATAAACAATCGAAAAAAACATCATCACCGCCAAAACATTCTCGTAAGTTAGTCCTCCCAACATTTTAGTTAAGCCAACCATTACAAAAGGCCCAACTCGCTGACATAACCACGCCATCAAAATGATAATACCGATCTCCATTAAAGATCCGTGCCGACACGCCGCTTAGGTCAGGCGCAAAGATCAAAATAAAAATAAACAATGGAATCAAAAAATCCCCACACCAACTAATGAATGCCATTTTCTTTTGATCATCAAACACCAAAGCAAATTTATCAAAGACGACTTGCAAAGGTCGCCAAAACAACTTCGTCACCACAAATAGCCCGCCCCAAAGAAAAAATAATTTTCCAGCCAAAACAGTGTCCGCATAAACAAAATACTGATACAAAGCAACCAAAGCAAAACAGACAATCACAAATTCCACAAATAAAAAACGAACCAAAAAAACAGTCACGCTGGGCGTGCCAAGTTTTCTTTTGAAAACTAACATCAAAGCACAATGCAAAACAAAAACAGATACCAAAAAAGTCCGATAAAAGAAAATATCTCGTGATGGCCTAAATAAACGCACCCACTCGCTTAACACATGCCCCGCAAGTGTGTTTTGCATTGGGACAAACTGAAAAATTAAACCGATGGCGATAAGGATATTCAAAGCTTCAATCAAAGACAAACCCACAATCAAAGCGACTTGAAAAGTATCAGACGACAACCAATAACGATTTTTTTCACGAGGGAACATCTATAAAACCTTCAAATTGTAAACTTACCGGCTCATTATAATTTTTTTAATATTAAGTGAAATATCATCGAGCACAATAAATATGTTACGTTTCCCAGCTAAGCAATAATTTTCTTTATCCAAGAGAAGATCTCCAGAAGCTAGCAGCCGATCTAATCTTCGTTTAAGAAATATATCCGGATTATATTTTTTTTCAATCTCTTCGCACGTCATGCCCAAGGGATGGTTTTGAAATAATTCATACACCAAACGAAATCGAATGGATGATTCATACGGACCAAAAATATACAAAACATACAAAAAACACATTAGCCCATAAATCACTAGATCAAAAGCAATCACAATAAAATAGGTCACAATAGAATCACTACCGGAAATAAAAATCTCTCTGGGCCAAAAAATAAAAATTATGGCCAAGCTGACAACCCAGCCGAACAAAAAAATCCTAGGAAAAACCTTAAGAATATTTTGCCGATCCATAAAACGAAACGTCCCAAGGTGGACTATTAAAAAAATAATAAAACTAAAAATAGCCGACGAAAGAATAACCCGATCCAATCCATGCATCGCTGACCTCTCTTTAGCCATTTACCCGCCGGGCGCATGCCCAAAAATTCTTTTAAAAAATAACAACATCCTTGCGAGCTTAACGCCTCGGGGCAAAAGCCGATAAACTTTTTCTTTACAATCAATAAGATGATAATCCTGCAAGGAATTCAGACGAGAAACAACAAACTCATCGCCTTCAAACTTTCTGATAAGTTCAGTATATCGCAACCCTTTATGATCTCTGATTAAACGTAAAATTTTTTTAGAAGGACTGTCGATAATCGTTGCAGCATAAAAAATAAGATAGGTTGGAATTAATAAAAAATACACGACGATTGAACTTACGATGAAAGGACGCGTAAAAAAACTTGAGAGTTGATCATGACTAATAGTTGTGAAAATAAATATCGCCGCCGCTAAATATCCCGAAGAAATGCAAAAAAATGGGACAACCTGTAATTGAGAAGATCGACAATATCGGCACCAAAGCCAATGCGTTATGATAGCCGCTGCTAAAGAACAAAAACTTAATATAATAAATGCCATTGCTTACAGCTTTCTTCTCAAAATGCATCAATTCCAAACGATCATTATCAAGATAAATTAATTTTTTGCATGGTTTTGATATTGTAATAACGGCTGTCTGTCATGGCATTGGGAATTTTTCCGGCGGCAAAAGCGTTTTTGAGATCCACGATCGCATCTTCAATCGTATGCCGCGGCCGAAAACCCAACTCGCGGGCAATCTTTTCTGAAGAGATATGATAAGAACGGTTATCATCAGTGCTTTGATGCACAATCTCCAAAGAACTTTCTTGAAGAATATTTTTGACCATGCCAGCAATATCATCTAAGGTATGATTTTCATAGCCTGCATTAAATATCTTGCCTGCAATCTTTTCCGACGGCATTTGTAAACTTTGCACATAAAGATCCGCCACATCGTTAATATGAATGTTCGGGCGTTTCTGCTGGCCGCCAAAAACCGTAATGCATTTCTTGTTGATAGCATGATTCGTTAAAATATTAACCGTCAAATCCAAACGCAAACGCGGCGAATACCCACAAACCGTCGCCGGCCGCAAGATCAAAACCGTAAAATCTTTATTTTGTTCTTTTAATAAATGTTCTTCACACAGTGCCTTGTATTTTGAATAATCGGTTAACGGCTCAAGGGCAAGATCTTCGGTAACATTAGGCTGGTCTTTAAGGCCGTACACGCTCGACGAAGAAGCAAAAATAAACCGCTGAACTTTTTCTTTTTTGGCAATTGCAACCAAAGGCAAAAACGCATCATAGTTGATCGATTTTCCCAGCGTCGGGTTTAATTCATAACTTGGATCATTAGAAATACATGCCAAGTGGATAATCGCATCCGTCCCGGGAATTTCTTTTTCCAAAAGCTTTGTGTCACGAATATCACCTTTAATCTGTTTTAAATGCGGATGTTTCTCTAAAACATCCTCTCCATAAATATAGAGATCGATAACTTTAACGTGATAGCCGGCCTTAAGCAATTTGGGTACTAACACTGCACCAACATACCCTGCACCACCTGTAACTAAGACATTTTTCATTTTTCTAAAACCTTTCGACACGCCGCGGCAACTTCTTGCGGGGTAATTTCATTCATACAAAAACGTTCGTATTTGCACGTCAACAAATAACATGGCAAATGCGGACACGCTGACTTTGCCGGAATCGGGAAAATATTCGGTATCCCTCTGACCCGCCTATAATCCGTCGGACCATAAAGGCTGATCACTTTTTTGCCTAAAGCCTGCCCCAAAATCTGGCCTAAAGAATCCGAAGTTACGATCACTTTACAACTAGAGAGCCACTGCATGTACTTTTTCAAATTCGAAAAACCCTGCTGCCAACTGATCTTAAAATCCGATTCCAGTTTACTTTCTAATTCTTTCCAATAATTCTCAGGCCAAGCTTTAGTTGGCCATTTCGCCCCTACGGCATGATTAAAACCAATGTCATATTTTTCTTTTTTATGTTTCTTGGTCTTAAGAACAGGGCCTTGGCCGCGCCATTTTTTCCCGACGGTCTCATAAAGAATCTCAAAAAGATTATGGTCAATATAACGGTGATTTTCCTGACCTGCCAAAAGATACTTCGTGGATTTTCGATAGGTCGAAATTTCATGAGACCGCTCATGAAAATAAAACCCGTAACGCTTCTTGGCCTTAACCTGACTAATATAAGTGCAAATACCGATATCTTTTTCTAAGTTGATCAAAACATCAAATTCACGATTCTTGATCTCTTCAAACATTTTGGGCCCAAAAATCAAAAGTTCTTTGATAAGCGGATTACCTCGCAACAAATCTTTGGCCGCCCAAGCCGTTACCCATGTCACATGATCATGTTTATATAAAGGCAATATCGCAGTACAAAAAAGAACATCCCCTAAACTGACAGTCGTTGAAATACCCTTGTCTAGGAACTCGGAAAAGCCGGCTTTGATGATTAATATTCTTTTAGGGTTACGCATCCTCAAAGCGGATATCTACTGAAGTATAACCGTCCTGCTGGAGATGATTGGTCTTGACTTTAACGTCGCAGGGAATGCAAGTCCCATAAAAAGAGCAATTGCGATATCGATGTTCCAACTTAAGATCTGGGTCAGTGATTTTTCCCAAAGCCATTTCATGCCGGCGTCCATAAAGATCCGAATGACAACGATAAATACTTCCGTCGGGGCCGATAGGATAAACTGTATTTTTGCATTTGACATTTTCACGCACGGGACGGCTCCCGCAGGCATCAGGATATTTGTAACGACTATGCGTCTTTCCCTGCCATTCGCCTAAAAATGATTTGGTCCGAAATTCAACCCCCTGGTCTTTAGCATAGGCACGAATCTCGTCGATCAACTCAGGATATGCCGGATGTTCAATAGTAAAAAGGCCAATGCTTAGAAACTCCTGCAGTTCCTTAATCCGCGACACGAGCTGTTTATAATCATTTTGGCCCTTATGATAACTGACTCTGATCGTCGGATATGGCGCATCACGGCGATGCCACGCCATACTTTTGAGCTGTTTAAACTTTTCGACCGTTACCTGCGGCGGCAAAGCCGTCAAAATATCAACCTGATGATTTATATTTTCTAAAATTTCCCAAATTCCTTTATAAATGAATGGTTCCCCGCCCTGAAAAGTCAAAGGCACACCCGCCGGTAAAACAAGCCGATTTAAAGACTCAATCCATTCGGCAGGCTCGAGCTCACGAAATAATTTTAAATTAATAAACTGTTCATTGTAATTGGTAATGCAATACGGGCAGGATAAAAAACAACGGTTGGTAAGATAAATTCCAATATAGTCCGTGTCAACTGGGACTTGGATTTGTGCCAGAACTGTAGCTGGTTGTTGCATGAGTAATTTGACCTTTCATTAAAACAGAACAATCACTAATGAAAGGTACATTACTATAAAATTTTTTGAAAATCAATTAACAATTTCAATAATATTGTGACGGTGATGATATTTTCAGAAGCGTATGTTGTTAAGGAAAGAAAAAAGTCGGGAAGCCGGGATTCCTTCTGTCCCACCCCGATATCCATCGGGGCTCCTCCGAAGCCGGCCACCCTCGCTTGTACCAATGGCGCTCGGGTCGGCTTCGAATCCCTTTCAGAAAATTTAAAAAAAAGTCGGGAAGCCGGGATTCGAACCCGGGACCCCTTGCTCCCAAAGCAAGTGCGCTAGCCAGCTGCGCTACTTCCCGAATAAATCAAAACTAACCTTCAGAAATGTCCTGCGCGGCACAAGCCGCGACAGGGCTACTCCCCGAATAATCAAAAATTTCATTTAGGAATGTCCCGCCAGGCTTTAGCCTTAGGCGGGGCTACTCCCCGAGAAAATCGATAGGGCTAAGTATATCATGTAAAAATAAATTTTGTGAAGAAAAAAACCCTTCCCGAATTGACTCATAATAAATGTTACTCGTGGAAAACCAACTAGGCATTCGTTGACTCATAATTGATGTTACCCGTTTAATTAAAGAAAGGGGCAACATTATGAGTCCAAAAAGCTTAGACGAATACACCGAGGTCATCGCCAAAAGGTACAAAAGAGCGTGTTACAAAACTAAAATTGAGCTTTTAAATGAATATTGTCAAGTTACCGGACTTCATCGTAAGCATTGCATCCGAAAACTTAACAACTTTAAGTTCTTTCAAAAGCCAAAGAAAAATAAACGCGGCCGCAAATCAGTTTATCATTATCCTGCAATCCTGAAACCCCTTAAAAAGATTTGGTTAACCGCCAACCTTCCCTGCTCCAAACTTCTTAAAGTTCTTTTGGCAGATTGGTTGCCACATTACATGCAAACATTCGGACCAATCGAAAAACCTGTAATGCACTTACTCGAAAAAATATCCCCCGCAACAATCGACCGTATTCTTAAACCCATTCGTTTTAAATTTGGCAAAAAAGGTCGTTCTTGTACGAAGCCGGGCTCTTTACTTCGTAATCAAATACCGATTCAAACGGAACAATGGAATCAATTTATTCCAGGATTTTTAGAAGCCGATACTGTGCATCACTGTGGTGAATCTACCGCCGGCCAATACGCCATCACCGTCAATTATACCGACCTAGCCACCGGTTGGACTGAGCAGCGCGCTGTTTGGGGCAAAGGTGAGCAAGGCGTCCTTACGCAAACTCAAGATGTGGAACAATCATTGCCCTTCGCTCTTCGAGGATTCGATTCTGATAATGGCGGTGAATTTATCAATGAACACTTATTCAAATATATGACAGGGCGAAATTCAAACCCTGTCCAATTTACTCGCTCGCGAGCTTATAAAAAAGATGACAATGCTCATATTGAACAAAAAAACTGGACTCACATCCGCCAATGGCTTGGCTATAATCGTTTTGATAATCCTGCCGTTGTTGCATTGCTCAACGAACTTTACACATCAGAATGGCGGCTGTATCACAACTTCTTTATCCCGTCCGTCAAACTCATTGACAAAAAACGTGAGCATTCTAAGATCATCAAGAAATTTGATAAAGCCAAAACGCCTTATCAACGTGTTTTAGAAGCTGATCCATCGATCGTGTCAGATGCCATGAAAGAAAAATTGCGAACACTTAAAGCTTCTTTGAATCCTTTTGAATTAAGAAGTGCGATGGAGAAAAAGATCGCAAAGGCTATGCGTTTTGCCTATCTGTCCGGTAACATCAATTCTGAGGCAACGAATCCGCCTCACCAGGCTAACGGGTAACATTGTTCAATGAGTCAACTGGTTCCTAACATATTCATGAAGAAGGGTTCTCCTTTAAAATTCTCTATAATCCGGCCACAAAATTTATGCTGAAAAACCACTATTCAACAATTTTTTACGAAAAACAAAAACCGCGGCCATTAGACCTAATGCCAAAAGCACAGCACTCGACGGCTCAGGGGTAACCACAACATTTTTCTTAAGATCCAAAGTATCATTTCCGCACTGCATCGTCCAATGCGACCATAGATCATCGCCATTTTTTAAACCCAATAAACTCACAGGAACAGAAGCTTCCAAAACATAATGGCTGTTCTGGTCACCACTATAAACAAAAGGAACATCCGCAAGATAGGAACCGCTGTTAATCGCCCAAGGATTAGATTGCGAAAAAAGAGTAGCATTGTCCCAACTATTAACACTGTAGAGCTTAGATGTCGCAATATCGATGCCATAAGCAAATTTCTTAGGATTATAAAATGACGACAAAGGATTTTGATATTTGCCGGTGTCAAAGAAAATATCGCCCGCAGGATATTGCACTCCGAATTGTTTTAAACCGGTAACAATAGCCACGTAAACATTATTATTATCATTATCAAGATACATCGCCTCGGCATCATAAGTATTTTTTGTCGACCAACCCGGCCCAACATAAGTTGAAGACGACGTAGCAATCGAAGCATTGTCTTCTGTTACAAAACTCGCACTGCTTACTGTCGGCGTATGCGTGTCTAAATAATGCAGATTTTTTGCCGCAACAGGACTTAAATCCACACCCCAATCTGAAACATCACCATCAACAACATACGCATGCGCATAAGGGACAAAACAGAACAAACTAAAAGCAATAGCCATAAAAGTCTTTTTCATAACTAAATCACCTTTTCATGAGAAATTTTTATAAGTGAGCGACAGGATAACTCTGTAAAGATACCATGTATTACCCCAAAAACAAGGTTTGTAGCAAAGATTTTTAATACGAGTCGTAAACCAATAGAAATAAATCACTTAAGTAACTTTTATTTTAATAAAAAACAAACAAAACAATACTTAGAATACTTGAACCTCAAAGAAAGTTTCTATATAATGTCGCACATGCGTTTCTTCAAAAAAATACTTTTTGTTTTTTTATCGCTTCTGCTATTACTAGGCACCGGGATTGTTTATCTAAACACCATTTTTTTACCCTTCCAGGCTAAAGATGTCATTACCTCAAAAGCCAAAGAACTGCTCAAGCGCGATGTGTTCATCGGAGAAATGATCTTTCTTCCAGCTAAAGGACTTGTTCTCAAAGACATACGCATCAGCGAAAAAAACAATAGCACTTTGCCATTCGTAAGCATTAAAGAAATAAACATTAACGTTGTGCTGCCTGACATTTTTCACACTGGGCATATTTTTATCCCATCGATCAACATCCAAAGCCCTATTGTTCATTTTTACGGTATTGTAGAAAATGAGTGGAATTTTTCAGATCTTTTCACCTCTCCCAAAAAAAATAACGCAAAACCACCAGCTAAATCAAAAACTGTACCCCAAAAGTCCTTTTTATCCCTCGGGGCAGTCGATCTGCACAATGGACAATTTATTATATCCAATCAATCCCTCACCGAAACAATCGAAGTTCAAAATGCAAACATTACTTTCGACTTTCCCGACAGCATCAATTTTAACGGCGATTTCACAATCCCGGCCTACAACTCTACTTTTAATTCAAAAGGTAAATTTTTGCTGACATCCAAAGAATTGACCGCCGTCATTGCCGCACACAACTTAAATCCCTCACGCTTACTCAATTTGACCGGTATGCCCCTGGATGTTGTCTTTGACAAATGGCTTTTAACCTACGCTAATCTGACACTGCGCTGGTACGACGACGTATTTATTCTTGCTGGCTCGCTGTTAAGTCCGATTGATATTCGAACAAAAACTGATACCTTAATGAGAGCTCAAGGCACGGTGATCTCTAAAAATTTTATATTCCAAAAAAAGGGCCATAATTTTAATCTCACGGGAAACTTTGTTGCACCCAAAACCACCATCACAATTGGCGACGACAAAACATTTTCTGCCGATTTTTCAAGTACCCATTTTCATTTTCAAAAAACAGACAATCAATATCAAATGACAGGTGAACTTTTAGGCCAAAAGGCCCTGATGTCCTTTGCCAACCAAACTTTAAATGGCGAAATTGAACTTAAAAAGATTGCATTTGATAAACAGGGCCCAGCATTTAGCCTTGGGGCTGAAAGCAAAATCACCAACACAATTTTTAAAAATTCTGCGTGGGATATTGCAACAAGCACCAGCCAAGCAAAATGGAATTTAAATCATAATGAAACGGGATTAAATTTAAATATCCTCAACTTTTCCGCTCAAAATCTAGCCGGAATCTTTCTTAAAAACAAACTTGCAGGCAATGCCACAGGCCAAAACATCCAAATCAAACTTTCCGACGACAACTTTAACGCCCAAGGGCATTTTATAACACAAAATTTTAATATCAGTTTTCCCAACCAACTCACCTTTTTGGGCAACCCCCAATTTGATTTAACACTGACCCGCAATTCTCAAATGGACGCGGGCAAAATTGACCACAAAGCCATGATTTCCTTTGATAACGACACTTTGCAAGGGATACCAAAAGTTGGTGAAATCAAAAATATTAAAGGCCAATTAAACTTTAGCGAAGATAATGCTGCCAGCCAAAATCTAACATTGACAGTCGCAGAAACAGATTTATCGCTATCGGGAAAAGTACAAAATTTTAACGCCCCGCATGTTCAAGCGACAGTCACTGCAAAAGACTTTAACGTTTCTGTTGATGGAACGTACAACGCTAAAATTATAAATCTCACTCAACTCCAAGGCCAATATCACGACAGCACCTTTGATCTTAAAGGAAATATTGACCTTAAAGAAGGATCACCCGATATCGACCTTAACGGAATAATGGGGCTTAGTCTATCAGACCTTACGCTTATCCCAGGGGTCAAAGACGCCTTAAAACCTATTTTTCCCATCGGAATAATAAATTTTACCGGGCACTACAAATTAGCCGCCTTAGATTGGAAAAAAATATCGCTTAACGCTAAAGCGACTGCCGCGCAAATTAGCCTTTATGGTTTTGCGTTTACTGACCTTTCGGCTGACCTAAAAACTCTTTCTGATAATAGCCAAACCCTCAAGCTCAACTCTGTTATTCTCGGCGGAAAACTTTCCTTAGAAACAACCCTTGACCTAGCCGAAACTAATATCCCCAGCCAAGTTTCAATTAACCTTGCAGGAGTTAACCTTGCGAAAATTTCAGAGACTCTCCCTGATCTAAAAGACAAAACCTTGGCTGGTTTTTTATCAGCCACAACAAAATTTAGCGGTCCACTTTTAGACAATAAAAATCTAGAAGGCGACGGCACTATTGCTATCATTGACGGAAAATTACTCGAATTAGAAATGTTCAAAGGAATATGGAAGATTTTATTTAGCAATTTGTTAGTCTCAGATTACCGAAAAATTGTTTTTACACAAGGCAAGGCATCTTTTACCATCGCCAAAGGGCGCATTGCCACGAAAGACTTGATCATAAAGAGTATTCCGGCAGATATTTCTGCACGAGGTTCTGCCGGCTTTGACTATTCGCTTAATTTTGATATCGTTGCCAAAGTACGAGATGCGCCATTAGTCAGCGCATCAGCACTGCAAGCTGTCCCGACAACGATCTTTTCTCAAGTCGTGAAAAACGTCATCGGGATCAAACTAAAAGGCACCGTTACAAAACCGCAAATCCAATACCGCGTACTGCCTATTCAAGTCCTCGAAAAAACAACAGGGTCAGTCTTTCAGGGGATACAAGGGATGATGGAAGATCTCTGGAAGAAATAATCTTACGATATTTAACTGGAAAGATATTTTGCAAGCAGTATTTTGAGCTTCGCCAGCGCGCGGGCACGGTGGCTGATCTTGGCTTTAATCTCGGGAGCAAGTTCTCCAAATGTTTTGTTATAACGCGCAATAAAAAATAACGGATCATACCCAAAGCCATTATTTCCCCGACGATCTTTTGCAATAAAGCCCCCACAACTGCCATCGACAACACCAATGAGTTTCGCACCATCACACAAAGCCGCAAAACAACGATACCGCGCTTGACGTTTGGCCAAAGGAACATTCTTTAAGGACATCAGAAGCTTATCATTATTTTTTTCATCGGTCGCGTTTGGATCCGAAAACCGCGCCGAATAAATGCCGGGTTGATTACCCAAAGCCTTAACCTGCAATCCCGAATCCTCGCCCAAGGTCAATTTTCCGGTGTGCTTGCCAATGAGCGCAGCCTTCTTAATAGCATTGGCCTTAAAAGTTTTTCCATCCTCGACGATTTCCGGACAATTCGGATAATCAGCCAAAGATGTAACTTTAATATCAAAGTCTTTAAGAAGCTCGCGAATCTCATGCAACTTCCCTTGATTTTTTGTGGCAACTAAAAGTTCACGCATAAATTATTCCCACGCGGGTCCTGCCCCGGCAAGCACCCCAATCCGTACTCGCGGCACCCATCCCCCCGTGGGGAACCCCTGCCGCTACGTGCGGATTGGGAGCCCCGCTTGCGGGTCACCCGCGCAATTTAGATTTTTTTAATATATTTTTCTTGTACCTTTATTAACTCTTTAATCCCTTTTTCGGCGAGCTTTAAAAGCGCATCGACTTCTTTTTTTGAAAACGGATCCTTTTCTGCGGTGCCTTGAACCTCGACGAACTTACCCTTGCCAACCATAACGACGTTCATATCCATGTCCGCCGCCGAATCTTCTTCATACGGCAAATCTAAAACCGGCTGTCCCTTATAAATCCCGACGCTAACTGCCGCCACAGAATCCAAAAGCGGATTAGCTGTTAATACACCGCTCTTTAATAATTTCTTAATCGCAAGAGCTAAAGCAATAAATCCACCGGTCACCGACGCTGTACGCGTCCCGCCGTCCGCTTGCAAAACATCGCAATCAATTTTAATGGTCCGCTCACCAAGTTTACTGGTATCTACTACCGCTCGTAACGAACGGCCAATTAAGCGTTGAATTTCCAATGTGCGTCCCGTTGTCAGCGTCTTGTCCCGATTAAGTCGCGTATTCGTCGAACGCGGCAACATCCCATACTCGGCTGTTACCCAGCCTTTGCCGAAATTTCGTAAAAACGGCGGAACGTTCTCTTCAACCGTTGCCGTGCAAGCCACGCGCGTATCCCCAAATTCAATCAAGCACGACCCTTCGGCATGTTTATTAAAAGGGACTGTCACCTTAATTTTGCGCAACTGATTAAATTTTCTTCCGTCGGCTCTGGTCATAATATCCTCTCTTTAATAGGTAAGGTTTATCCTGTGAATTTTACGGCTCAAGAAACGGTCCCCAGTGGATGTCCCGCCTATCGGCGGGAGAAATTTGGGGCTGCGTTCCAATTCGCCTTTAAAATTCACAGAATAAACCTGTCCAACTACTTTTTATTTTTATACTCAGCGCGCACCGTTGTGGCAATCCCGCCGCGCGGATTCATAATAGCCTCAACACACGCAGAACGTGGGCCGCAGGCTTTGACAATATCGTCGAGAATTTTATTGACCAAATGCTCATGGAAAATCCCGACATTACGATAATAAACAATATACATTTTTAAAGATTTAAGTTCCAAGCAACTTTTGGCTGGGACATAATCGATTCTGATCGTCGCAAAATCCGGCAAACCGGTTTTAGGGCAAATGCAGGTAAATTCCGGAATTTCAATTGTAATCTGATACTGACGATCCGCATATTCGTTTTCCCAAACTTCAATTTCCGGCGTCGGTAAATTACGAACATGCGCCTGCAAACCCTGATAAGAACTTTTTTTCTGTTTCACTTTCTTTGCCTCCGATACCTATTGGATTTTCATAAATTTGTGCATTTGCGGTAAAACGCGCGTATTGGGCAAACTTTTAAAACACATTCGCTGAAAATCATCGCATTTCTCGACAACACCATTTTTTAAATCAAACGTGTTAGGTTGCAAAATAAAAAGAATATCTTCCTTAGCCGCGCTTAAAATCTCAACCGTCTTGAGAATATCTTGTTTGTGTGTGTTTTTGGAAACAACAGCTTTAACAAACATATCTTTTTTATAACGCAAAACCGTTGCGACAAACTGCTTATGCTCTTTCCAAAACGCCCGTTCTTTCGTCGAACTTGGCATTTTAATGTCCATCGCCACAATGTCAATGTCCTTAATGATCTTACCTAAAGCCTTATGTAAAACGCCGCTGGTTTCAAGATAAACTGGCATCTTGGCTTTTTTCAAAAGCGGCAAAAGCCTGAGAATAAAATCAACCTGTAAAAGCGGCTCACCGCCGGTTAAACTTACCGAATGACAATCTTTCCACAAAGCTTTAATCTTGGCAAAAACTTCACTGACTGTCATTTCGCTGTAATCACCCAGAGAATCCCCAATCGACTCGGGCGTGTCACACCACGAACAGTGTATATGACAGCCAAAGAAACGCACAAAAACCTGCCGAACGCCGACATACTTGCCTTCGCCTTGAATAGACTGAAAAATTTCAGAAATTCTTGCTATTTGCATAAAACTTTTATCGAGGATCTTATTTAGATAGGAATATCTCTTTTCTTATCTTTGTCCCAGTCCTCTTAAAGGGGACTGGCACGAATGTCCCATTATGTCCCTTCCTAGCGTCCCTTGCCCATTTCTCAAACCATTCAACTGGAAGCACAATGTGTTCAAAACTCTCCTCTTGCAGCTGCTGAAATGAATATGTATTTGCCAAATAAAGCTCCCACTGTATCTCGACATCCGTAAGTATGGGGAGCAATTTTTCAATATCTTTTGGAAGATCATACATATCTAGATATTTACACCAAAATCGATCACACCACTCTGCAATTTGCTTATGACTATAAAGAGAATCTTTGGGATGTGCTCCCATAGAAAGAAGCATTCGAGCATTCTTAGGGGTGAACTCCAATTTGATAGGTTTACTTACGTTCATTTGAGTTTATGCAAAACATTTTTCCCATGCTTCGCTACAGGGATTCTGATCCTGCCTGCCGCAGGCAATCTTAGATTCGCGAAGCAAGCGGCGATGACGGGTTCATGTACAATATTTTCTTTAATTGTTATTTACGGCGGATTTCCCATCTAAATAAAGCGTATCGGGACAAAAATCTTGACCATGTGGCCATGCGACACTGCCTAAAAAAGGACGGACAGCATTAAAAAATTTTAAATCTTTCAATTCTTGAAATATACCTTTGTCTAAATAAGGCTTCACATCAAACACCTTGCGTTCCCCATTATCAAAAACAAGGGTCAAGGTGTAGTCAAGATTAGGGGTAACGTCTTTTATTCTTGGATTCATACTATTTTAAAGGGTCAATTTTAAATACTTCTTGGCCATTAACTGCTAACTGCCAATCGGCCATTAATTCATCCTTATGAATTTCCACCCACGCTTGAGTAAGTTTTAGCTTTGCTGGGTTTAATTTACCTGTAAGAACAGCACCATCCGGGATAGAAAGAACTGCTTCTTCATCTTGATAACGAGCATGAATATGAGGTGCTTTATGCTCTTTATTATCAAAAAAATAAAGCGACACAATAATTCCATAAAACATTGAGATGACTGGCATATCTTTTTCCTTTTTTGTGTAGTATAGCATCTTGCTAAAAAACTTTCAAAAACAACCTTTATCTCGCTCGTCCACTCTTTATGGTTATAAATATCTCTTTTCTTATCTTTGTCCCTGTCCCCTTAAAGATGACTGGCACTTATGTCTAAATTTTAAGCGGCCGCTTAAAATTCAAGCTGTCCTCGACGGATAAACGAAAATTCTCCAATAAAATATCCTATTGCGTTAGGTCAATGATTTTCGCCTCTTGAAAGCCTTTGGCACGGATTAAACAGCTGTCGCAGACACCACAGGGCGTTTTGCCGCCGGCATAACAGGACCACGTCAGCTCATAAGGAACTTTTAATTTTTGTCCCAAACGGATAATTTGAGCTTTAGTTTTTCGAATCAGCGGCGTATAAATTTTGATCGGTTGGCCACTAACGCCTGTCTTTAACCCGCGTTTAAGGGCGAGTGCAAACGCCTGATAAAATTCCGGACGGCAATCCGGATATCCCGAATAATCAACAGCATTGGCTCCTATAAAAATTGCATTGGCCCCAACGGTCTCGGCGAAAGATGCGGCAAAACTTAAGAAAATAATATTACGCCCCGGAACATAAGTAACAGGGATATCCGCAGACATATGTTTGCGATTTTTAGGCAGAGCAACTTTTTTGTCAAGCAGCGCTGACCCGCCCCACGGCAAACGAATCTTAATGATGCGGTATTCACTTTTTGTATAACGGGCTAGTTTTTTAGCTTGAAGGATTTCTTTGTCATGCCGCTGGCCATAATCAAAAATCAGACAATGCGTTTGATACCCTTTGGCTTGGCTGTAGAAAAGAGTGGTGGCGGAGTCTAAGCCACCAGAAAGTAGGACAACAGCTTTTTTGCTCATCACTCAAAGTAAGTTACGCTGGAGCTCTCGCTTTCCCAGACCCGTACGCGTTTTAATATAAAAGGAGAGGTCACCTTTGCAAATTCGTAATAAATATATTTTGCCAAGTTTTCCGTCGAAGGGTTGACTTCTTGAAAATACGGCAGGTCATTTAAACACACATGATCAATAGGCATAAGTATTTCTTTAAGTCGTTGTTTAAGATCGCGAAAATCAACGACCAACCCAATATCGTTGAGTTTGTCCGACTGTATTGTCACTTCGACTTTCCACGTATGCCCGTGCAAATTCTTGCAGGGGCCTTCATAATTTCGCAAAAAATGCGCCGCGGCAAAATGCCCCGTAATCGATAACTCAAACATGACACCTCTCAACATTATTAATATCAAATCCTAAAAACCGGTGCGCTAATTTTTGAAAATGAGCCGGCTCATCACTAACGAGAAATTTGTAATCGCCTTTGTGCGTCTTTTCATTAAGCGCATCTTTCTGTTCCAAAACTTTCCGTACATCCGCAACAACTTCCTCGGCGGAATCAACTAATTTAACTTTTGCACCCAAAACCTTTCGCAATGTATTTTTCAATAACGGATAATGGGTGCATCCTAAAATCAAAGTGTCAATCTTTGACTGGCTTAACTTTTTTAAATATTCTTTGGCAATTGTAACCGTCACCGATTTCTTAGACCACCCCTCTTCAATAAGCGGCACAAAAAGCGGACAAGCTTGTCCCATGACTTTTATGGTCGAATCCAACCGCGCAATTTCCTGCGGATACGCATAGCTATTAATCGTCGCCGGTGTGGCAATGATACCAATTTTTTTATTCTTGGTGACTTTGGCCGCTGCCCGACAACCCGGCTCAATAACACCAATAATCGGCAGATCAAAAGTTTCATGCAAAGCCGCCAGAGCATGGCTCGACGAAGAATTACACGCGACCACAATCATTTTGACTTGCCGCTTTAAAAGCAGGGCCACATTCTCTCTAGAAAAACGTATGATCGACTCACGCGATTTCGTCCCATAGGGAACACGCGCCGTGTCACCAAAATAAACAATGTCTTCATGCGGCATTCGGCGCATAAGTGCTTTAACAACCGTCAAACCACCCAAGCCTGAATCAAAAACGCCAATTGGCTGATTCTTTTCTTTTGTACTTAGCATATTTTTACCTTGCTGAAAAACTAACCAAACTTGCCGCAACACCGTCGGCAATCTTTTGGCGATAATCCGCTTGACGCAGCAGCATTTCTTCCTGCGTATTAGTTAGAAAACCAACTTCGACTAAAACCGCCGGAATTAAAGTATTTCGCAAAACATGAAATCCCGCCCGCTTAACTCCACGACTTGCCACGCCAGCCCCCAAACTTGTTCCTTTGTTAATATAAGTAGCTAAAAGCTGCGACTCAGTCATTTTGTAATTATAAAGCATATCCGCAATGATATTTTCCAAACTTGCATCTCCACTTTTCATCGTCAGACTTTTTGATAACAAACGCTGATTTTTAAGACGCTGTGGGTCGCGCCGCTCTGAACCAACCAAATCCCGCAAAGCATAAACTTCAATACCATCAACGCTGCGAGTTGGACTCGAATTTGCGTGAATACTAACAAAAAGATCCGCCTTTGCTCGCGTAGCAATTTCGGTCCGTTCTTCCAAAGAAATAAAAACATCCCGATCACGAGTCATTGTGACTTTAAAACCTTTGGCTTCTAAAGCTTGTTTTAAACGTCGTGCAATATCAAGCGTAATATCTTTTTCTTCTGTCCCGTTGCGTCTCTTAGCCCCCGGATCCTTGCCACCATGCCCGGCATCAACAACAATATGATACCCTTGCCGACCTGCCGTGCCAGAACCTAAAAGACGCAAAATAACCTTTGGCAAAAAGTCCTCAGAAACAATTACCGTTCCACGTTCACGACGCAAAATATCACTCAAAAGAATCTTTTCACCTTGAACAACAACCACATTACTGCCAACCAAAGCTTTCGCTTCACGGCCTGCGGCCCTAAGATTAACTACTTGGGAAATATTGTCCCAATACCATTGCACATTATACTGATCACAAAGAACTTTTAAATCACGTGAACCCTTTGGAGCTACCGCAATCGTTTCGCAGCCAGCAGCCCAAAGGCTGCAAACTATGGCAAGAACATAAAATAAATTCTTTTTAAACATAATAAAGAAACTACTTTCTATCGTCAGGACTATCGGGCATCAAGGGGCTATTATAACAGCATTTATTAAAAAACAAGCGTTGCAAAAATATTCCTTTTAGCCTCTTTTTAAACAATTGCGCAAATGATAACCCACAATCCCAAAAGCAACGCCAACGTTTAAAGAATTTTTGTGACCGGCCATTTCGATTTCAACCGACGCATCGGCTAAATCAACGATTTTGTCCGAAACCCCCTGTATCTCATTTCCTAAAACTAAACACACCGGGGCTTTTGGAAAAAATTGATCATACAAAACACTACAATCTGTCTGTTCTAAAAGAACAATCTGGTAACCTTTTTGTTTAAGTTCTAAAATAACTTGCGACGCATCATAAGCATGGCTCCATGGCACACGCATCTGTGCACCCAGAGCTGTCTTAGCAATTTGTGAATCCGGAGGATACCCGGTAATCCCGCAAAGCCAAATTTTTTCCACACCAATACCGTCGGCTGTACGAAAAATTGACCCAACATTATAAAGACTGCGAATATCATTAAGCAGAACCACCAGCGGCAAAGGTTTTTGCGCTTGCGCACCTTGACGGGCAACAATTTCTTGGTGTGATAACTTTTTCATAAGCCCAAATAAAAGGGGATGACCAAGACTGGCCATCCCCCTGAAAGAAAACGACAACCTTTACTTAACCGAATCCATGTAAGCAATAAGGTCAATCAATTTCATTGAATAACCCCATTCGTTGTCATACCATGCCACAACTTTTACGAAGGTATCATTTAAGGCAATTCCTGCATTCGCATCAAAAATCGACGTACGTGCATCACCCAAAAAGTCCGTTGATACAACATCGTCTTCTGTATAACCTAAAACGCCTTTAAGTTCCCCTTCAGATGCTTTTTTCATGGCATCCTTAATCGCATCCCAGCTGGCCGGTTTGGCTAATTTGGCCGTCAAATCCACGACGGAAACATCCGGTGTCGGAACACGAAAAGCCATACCCGTCAATTTGCCGTTTAAAGCCGGAATAACCTTCCCAACGGCTTTGGCTGCGCCTGTTGAAGAGGGAATAATATTTTGGAAAGCACCACGACCACCGCGCCAATCTTTTTTCGACGGACCATCAACAGTTTTTTGCGTGGCTGTTACAGCATGACAAGTTGTCATAAGCGCTTCAACAATGCCCCAATTGTCATTTAAAACTTTCGCCACTGGCGCTAAACAGTTGGTGGTGCAAGAAGCATTGGAAACAATGTGCATATCATTTTTGTATGTCTTGTGATTAACGCCCATAACAAACATCGGCGCATCCTTTGACGGAGCAGAAATAATAACTTTTTTAGCCCCTGCCGCCAAATGTGTCTTGGCCTTGTCCATATCCGTAAAAAGACCTGTTGATTCTATAACATAATCAGCGCCAACTTCGTTCCATTTAAGAGTTGCGGGATCCATCGCCGCGGTCATGCGAATCTTTTTGCCGTTGACAATAAGGTTTGTGCCATCAACTTTAATATCCCCGCAAAACGCACCATGCGTTGAATCATATTTGAGCATGTAGGCTAAATACTCGGGATCAAAAAGATCATTAATCCCAACGACCTCGATATTTTTGTTTTCAGCGGCAGCACGAAATGCCAAACGCCCTATACGCCCAAACCCATTAATACCAACTTTTACAACTGACATAACTACTCCTTTTTGTTAATGTTACTTTTTGTTAATGAAATTTCGATTTCACAAGAACAATGTTTAGGAAGCCACGCCTCTTAAATACTCAGCGGCTACCGACGGTGCGGTACGAACCACATAAAACCCAGTTCCCCACTCAAATCCGGCAACGCGGGTCAACTGCGGAACAATCTCAATGTGCCAATGATAACTCTGGGAATTTTCATAATCTACCGGAGAGACGTGCAGATAAAAATTATACGATGGATCCGACAAACAGACCTTAATACGGAAAAGGACACTTTTAAGAATTTCGGCAAGCTCTCGACGCTCTGTTTCCTGCAAAGTCACAAAATCTGAATCATGCTCTTTTGGGAAAATCCAGCTTTCAAACGGAAAGCGCGGAACAAACGGACAAAAACTCACAAACCCGTCGTTGCTGGTAATAATCCGCCGCTGGTCCTGATACTCTTGGGCAATCATATCGCAAAACACACAACGCCCACGAAAATCATAATACTGTTTTGCACCCTCAAGCTCTTCGGCAACATATTTAGGAACCATCGGCAAAGCAATGATCTGGCTGTGTGCGTGCTCAACGGACGCGCCAGCAGATTGGCCATAATTTTTAAAGATCATAATATACTTAAAACGCTTATCGCGCGCCAAACTTGCCGAGCGGCTTTGATAAAGCTTAATGACATTAATAACTTCCTCAACCGAATAATCAGCAAAATTTTTATTGTGTTCTGGTGTCTCAATCAAAACTTCATGCGCGCCAATGCCATTGCTCATATCATAAAGTCCAACGCCGCGACGATTTAATTCTCCTTCGATACGCAATGCTGGAAATTTATTAGGGACAACCCGCGCCTGCCAACCCGACGCATTAGGAGCATACGCTCCAGCACGAATCGCATCAACTTCCGGCGGTGTTTGAGCTTCACGGCCTGAACAAAACTGACAAACGGCATTCTGCTTTATAATATGCGGTTCTTTTTCATAATCTGCGGGGCCTAAAGATTTTTCACGCTGTTCAACAATCACCCAACGGCCAATAACCGGATCTCGTCTGACTTGAGCCATTACACCTTGACCTCCCGCAAAAATTCCGCAACACTTTCAGGCGGAATAGACGAAATATAAAATCCCGAACCCTTTTCGAAACCGGCAACTCTCGTCAAACGAGGCAAAAGCTCAATATGCCAATGATAATCCTCACCTAAAGTTTTCCACTTAGTTCCTTTTTCTGTGTGACGAAACGGAGCCGAATGAATCACATAATTATATGCAGGGTCATCTAATCCGATTTTAAGTTTGGTTAAAAGAATTTTCATCAACCCAGCTAAATCATGTTCATACCCGGCGACACCTTTAGCAAAATCACAATGATGTTTTTTCGGCAAAATCCAAACTTCAAAAATAAACCGCGGCGCAAACGGCGTCATGGCCACAAAATGTTGACTCTCAGCAATAATGCGGACCCTAGCTTCCAGCTCTTGGGCGATCATGTCACAATAAAGACAACGTTCCCGATAATTAAAATACTTTTTAGCGCCATTTAACTTTTCCTTGGCGCTAAAGGGAATAACCGATGTGGCAATAATTTGCGATCGTGAATGCCCAATCCGACGAGAACCAGCCGCCCAGCCGTAATTTTTATAAGCAATCACATATTGGAAATCAGGATTTTTTGCAAGTTCATTATAACGGACAGCATAAGTTTCAAAAACCATCCGAATCTGATCTTGACTTAAATCGGCCATATTAGCAATGTGTTCGGGTGTTTCAATAACCACTTCATGTTCACCATAGTCATTGACAACATCGTAGAGGCCATGGCCTTTGCGATTAAATTTCCCGTGACTAGATAACAGCGGCGTGCCACTTTCAACAACCCGCACGCGCCAAGGTGCGCCCGAAGAAGCATAAGCCGCAAAAATCTCTTTTTCCTGATTATTGCAAAATGAGCAAGAACCTAAGTCAAAAGTGTTTTTTTGAGAATCGATAAAAACACCGGGTCGTCTTGCCCTCTCCATGGCAATAATAACCCAACGACCAATAACAGGATCTTTACGTAGTTCTGGCATATATTTTGGAAAGAATACTAAAACACCTAAACAGTTTTTTAATTAAGATGAGCGATTATAGCACAATGCAAAAGGTGTGCAAATTATTCTCTGCTTTCCTAGCTTTCCTAGCTTTCCTAGCCCGAAGCTAAAGCCTTTTGAATTGCCGCTAATATTTTGTCAATTTCATAGGGCTTGGTAAAATAAGCCGCCACACCTTCCATTTTAAATAAAGAATCTAAATTTGCATGTGCGGTTAATACAATAACCGGAATTTTGGCATATTCTTTCTTGGTCCGCAATTCCTTAATAAAAGTATGTCCATCAAGCTTGGGCATTTTTACATCGAGAATAATCAAGTCCGGCTTGCCCTCTTCGACTTTTCGAAAACCTTCTTCTCCATCACTCGCCTCCAAGACTTCATATTTATGATTAGTCAAATGCTGACTTAAAACTCTCAACAAATCCGGTTCATCCTCGATAATCAATATTTTTTTCATGGCTCCTCCGCTGTTCTTTTGCTATTAGGACAATTTCAAAAGCGTTTTAATTCTAGCGTGCAACGCATCCCAATCAAATGGCTTAACAAAAAAAGCATCCGCCCCGCAATCAAGAGCCTGCTTGCGAAAAACCGGCTCTGCTAATCCACTAATAACAATAATAGGAACGTCCTTAGCCGTCGAGGATTCTCTTAACTGGGTACAAACTTTAAACCCATTGATTCGCGGAATTAACATGTCCAAAAGAATAAGGTCAGGCACTTGTTTATTTACAAAATCCAACGCGCTCTGGCCATCTTTGACCAGAACAACATCAAAATCTAAAACTTTAAGTCGTGTCAGATAAGACATCTGCAAATCCTCATCATCCTCGACTAACAATATTTTCTTTTTGGCATTTTTGGAACTATTCATAAACTCATTCTCCATCAACAGGTAAAGTAAATTGAAAATTTGATCCTTGTCCCCACTGCGACTGCGCCCAGATTTCACCTTTATGTGCTTGAATAATCTCCTTGCAAATCACGAGCCCCAAACCGCTTGCCTGAACACATCGATTTTGCTCACCAAACTGCTCAAATTCAACAAACAGACGTTCCATATTTTGCGGCTGTATCCCAATGCCTGTGTCCTTAATTTGGACATGAATCTGATTACCACTTAAGGACGAGCATATTACAATAGATCCTCGGTCGGTATTTACAATAGCATTCTTTACTAAATTTTTTAGCACACACTCGATTAAACCGCGATTCATTCTAACCTCAGGAATGCCCGCTTGCAAATCCAATTCAAAAACTAAAGATTTTTCTAAAGCAAAATTCAACATCGCTTTATGAACATCGGCAATAAGATCATTAAGGTTCTGCTTAATCAAACCAATTTCCCTAAGTTCATTTTGCGCTTTCTGAAAATCAAAAACATCATCAATCAAACGACGCAGACGTTCCACATTGCGACGAGATAAATCCAAGAACTGTTTTTGTTTGGCTGTTAACGAGCCTAAGGATTCATCAGCGACTAAAGTGATCCCTTCCTTTATCGCCGCCAAAGGAGTACGCAGTTCATGCGCAGCATTTGATAAAAACTTAGCTTGAAGTTCTTTTTTCATAAATTGCTGGCCAAAAACACAATTATAAATTATTGTTTAACTGTATAATTGTACTTTAGTCGGAAAAAAAGAAAAGAGCATTAGTGTTTTTCTTTTTTTGCCTTAACTTGCATTCATAAAATATAGAAACGGATCAAACTTAATTCTTATGTCTAACAAAATCCTTGTTGTCGAAGATGAACCTGACTTAAGCCTTGTCATCGTTGAGCGGCTTAAATCCGCAGGATATGATGTTTATTCTGCAACCAACGGAAAAGTCGCCTTAGAACAAATCAAAACTAATAAACCAGACCTGATTATTTCAGATGTCTTGATGCCCGAATTAGATGGTTTTGGACTTTTTAAAGCACTGCAACAAAACCCGGCAACAGCCAAAATCCCGGTCATCATCTTAACGGCCCGCGGCAAAATGTCTGACACATTTACGTCGATTGGCGTTGCTGATTTTTTGGCAAAACCTTTTGATGCTCAAACTTTATTAGCGACAGTTGCCAAACATTTGTCCAAAGAAACCCTACGCTTAACCCCCACCGTGGAAATTCGAAAACCCAAACAAACGACCGCAAATAAAAAAGCTCTCATTGCAGGAGATGATGCGCCTACAATCGCACTGATGTCTAAACAATTAATAGAAAAAGGGTATGTTGTTGAAACGACTACCGACTGCCTACAAGTCTTTTCAAAAATTGAAGAAGTTCTGCCCAATTTATTTCTTTTGGAAATACCCACCCAAGACATTGCAGCTAAAGACGTTGTAAACGTCATACGTGGACTTCCTAAGACCGACAAGCTACCTATCCTTCTCTATAGCTTTCAAGAAACAGCGCAAGGCGGGACCGATGATCCGCGGCAAAAGGCTTTAAGCATTGACATCGCCAAAGAAGAATGCCTCGAAGCGGGTGCTAACGCATATATCGGAAGCATCACTGAAAACAGTTTTATAAAATCAATTTCGAAATTTTTATAAGCGATAAATCTTAGTCAACGCGCTTGGTAATTTCAACTAAATGATAACCAAACTGTGTCTTGACTGGGCCATGAACTTTACCGACTTCGCCCTTAAAAACAACTTTATCAAATTCCGGCACCATTTGCCCGGGGCTAAACTCCCCCAAAGCGCCACCTTGGCGTCCCGACGGACATTGAGAATGCTCTTTGGCAACAGCGGCAAAATCTTTGCCGGCGGCAATTTCATCTTTTAATTTATTACATTGTGCTTCGGTTGCAACGAGAATATGCCGCGCGCTTGCTTTTGTCATAACGCCTCCAATTAAATTACCTTTTAATTTTAAAAATTCGGCCGGTAACGATCCGGCGTTCCATTAACAGCCTGCAAAAATGCGGGGAACTTGCGCGAAGGAATAACCATTTCTGTCACTTTTTCATGTGTGACATCTTCAAAAATCATGGTCATTCCCTTATGGCCATCATCGTCGGTAAAGTGCTTAATATAAACACTAAAATGCGAACCTAAATAATCCCATTCGATCAAACTATTGACTTTAGCCATAGAACTTAGGCCTTAGTCTCGGCTGCGCAATTTAGAAAGCAAGCGCAAAATTTCCATATACAACCAAATCAAAGTAACCATC